>JABSSA010000099.1 GCA_013214665.1 Paracoccaceae bacterium | reverse complement strand
ATCGAACAGACCCGTTTTGTGCAAACGCGCCCCTGGATGACACCCGCGCGCGAGACTCTGCCGCTTTATATGTTTCACGAAGATCAGGTGACATCCTTGCCGCCGGGGTGCGATCTGTTGGGCACATCGAATGCCTGTCCGATCGCCAGTTTCTCTAAAGGCAACCACATCTTCACAACGCAGGCCCACCCGGAATTTTCGCACGACTTTATGTCTTGCGTGCTCAAATATTTCCAATCGCATCTGTCCGAGGACGACGCCAAAGCCGCATGGAGCAGCCTGGATCAGCCTCAAAATGGAGATGTTTTTGCCGAATGGGCCACCAACTTTTTCAAGGGAGCAAACCAAGATGCTGGATGACGGCCACCTGAATTTGATGAGCCATGACAGCTTTGCCAATGGCGTCCCGCATAAGACATTTGCGCGAATGCGGCGCGAAGATCCAGTGGCCTGGACCGACGGCGACGACACCGCGCGCGGGTTCTGGAGCCTGACCCGTCACGCCGACATCGCGGCGGCTAACCGTGCCGGGCAGCTGTTCAGCTCGGCGCAAGGCATTCGCATTGAAGATCAAAGCCACGAAGAATACATGGCCCGTCGCACCTTTCAGGAGACCGACGCGCCAGAGCATTCGGTGACGCGCCGCAAGGTCAATCCGAACTTTGCCAAGCCGACGATTGCCAAGTTCACCGATCTCGTGCGCGAGCTGGCCGCCGACATCGTGGACAAGGCCGTGCAATCGACCGAATTCGATGCGGTGGATGCCATCGCCAAGCAACTGCCGATGATGATGCTGGGCCGCATACTGGGCGTGCCTGACGCGGATTTGCCGTGGCTTGTGGAAAAGGGTGATGCGCTGATCGGCAATTCCGATCCTGACTTTACCCAGCACGTTGTCGACAAGATGGACACCAGCGCTTTTCGCATGATGCCGTTCCGCAGCCCGGCCGGGCTTGAGCTTTATGAATATGCCGCCGATCTGTTGGCCAACCGGCGCGAGGTCGCGAACGACGGCATTCTGGCCCGGATGATGCGGGATGACGACGGGCTTGATGAGCTGGGTTTTAAGAACTTCTTTTGCCTATTGGTCGCAGCCGGGAATGACACCACGCGGTATTCGATTGCGTTGGCGTTGAGCCTGTTGGCGCATGATCCAAAGCTAATCACCGCGTTGCGGACGGGCGCCTATTGGGACACCTGCGCCGACGAGTTTATCCGGCTGGCCTCGCCCACAATGCATTTCCGGCGGACCGCCACCGCAGATGTTGAGATGCACGGCAAGACCATCCGCAAGGGCGACAAAGTGCTGTTGTGGTTTGTCTCGGGCAGCCGTGATGAGACCATGTTTGAAAACCCCCACGAGGTGCAGCTAGGCCGCACGCCAAACCGGCATCTGGCCTTTGGTCAGGGGGGCGCGCATGTGTGTTTGGGGATGCATTTGGCCAAGCTCGAAGTGCGCAGTGTTTTGGAAGAACTGGTTAAGCGGATCGACACGATGGAAGCGACCGCCGCCCCCACATGGACGCGCAGCAATTTCATCTGCGGCGTCAAGGAACAGCACGTAAGGATCACCCGCGTATGACTGAGATGACCCGAACGCGCGTTATGTTTTGCGACATGCTGAATTTGCCGCGGGGCAAATACGTGCCCATTGACGTGGCCGCTGGTGGCAAGGTGGGTTTTGCGCGGTCTGTTTTTGGCGTCACCTTTGATCGGGATTTGATCCCGGTGCCGGGGGGTGGTGTGTTTGACGGAATGCCGGACATGGATCTGGTGCTGGACGAGACGCGGCGCAAAAGCTGGCAGGCGGGCACAGAGATTGCGTTGGGCGATCTGCATGTGGATGGCGCGCCTTTTGAGCTGTGTCCGCGGTCGTTACTCAAACGAGTTGTTGCGGATTGGGAGGCGTCAGGCCTGACTCCGATGGTGGGGCTTGAGACGGAAGCCTATATTTTTCAAAAGGATGCTGATGGCATTTGGCGGCCTTATGACACGCCCGGCGCCTTTGTTTACGGCACGGGCGCGGAAAACGATCCGCGCGGCATTCTTGATGACATCTGGGAAACAGCGCACGCTTGCGGCATTCCGTTGGAAAGCGTGAACGGTGAATATGACAACGGCCAGTTTGAGCTGACCATGCGGTTCGATACGGCGGTCAAAGCCTGCGACGACGCATTTTTGATGCGGGCGATGGTGCGCGAGATTGGGCTGCGCAACGGGCTGTTGTTGACGTTTTTGCCCAAGCCTGTCCCGGATCGGGGTGGTTCGGGCCTGCACGTGAACTTTAGCTTTGCCGACAAAGACGGGGCCAATCCGATTGCACCGAATGGCAGCCTATCGGATTTGGCACAGAATGCCATTGGCGGCCTCTTGCATCATCACGAAGCGATTGCCGGGCTTTTGGCGACAACGGTCAACAGCTATGACCGGCTGGGGCCGGGCAGTATGGCGGGCTATTGGGCGAATTGGGCCGAGGATCACCGCCTGGTCACCATTCGCAGCGCCAGCCATTCGTCAAAATCAGCGCGGCTGGAACACCGCATGGCGGATTGCGCGACCAACCCCTATCAAGCGGTCGCAGCCGTTTTGCAAGCCGCCAAGCTGGGTGTGGATCATGGGCACGCTGCCCCCCCTGCCGAAGATCTGGACGGGCTGGAAAACGTGCGTGCCACGCGGCATGTGCCGTCAGGCTTGGACAAATCGATGGATGCCCTTGACCGGGATGTGGCGCTGCGCCGGGCTTTGGGGGAGGCTTATTGCGATGCGCTGATCTACATGAAGCGGGATGAGTTTCAGCGGTTGAACGGCAAGAGCGTGGACGAGGTACGCGACTTTTACCTGCCGTTTATCTGAGCTTAGCTTTTGAACTGGCGGGTCATATCCGCAAAGCGTTTGTCTAGCCTGCCACCAGTGCCTGAGGTGACACGCTCGCTCGCTGTCACAAGTGCGCTGATGATGCGGTTGCGCAAGGCATCGTTGATGCGATGGGTGGGCGTGGCCACCGCCATCGCGCCCTTGGCCACACCGTTTCGATCAAAGATCGGCATGGCTATGCCATAAACCTCTTCTTCGTTGGTTTGGTCGGCCACGGCATATCCCAGCTGTTCCACACGTTCGACCAAGCCGCGCAGTGTTTCTGCATTCGTTGTCGTATGGTCAGTACGCGCCTTCAACACGCTCGCATACACCCGTTTGCGCAAGTCTTTGGAGCCAAAAGCCAAAGTCGCAAAGCCCGAAGCCGTGCTGTGAAATGGCAATATCTCACCCGCCACGAGCGACACCCGATTGCTGCGTATGGATTCGCGGATACCGACAGTGGCCAGCGCGCTGCCGGAAATCAGTGAAGCATGGGCGGTCTCGCCCGTTTGCTCTGCCAGATCTTCCAAAGCCTGTTCGATCACAGAGGCCATCGGAAACGCCGTCTCGCGCACCCGCGCCAGACGCAGCACCCCCGCGCCCAGCCGATAGAGTTTGGTATCTTCGGCCTGTTCCAACAATCCCGCATCGGCCATCGCACCCAGCATTCGATGAACGGTCGCCTTGTCGAGGCCAGACATGCGCGCCAAACCCGAAAGGCCAATCTCAGGCTCATCTTCGGAGAAGTGTTCCAAAAGGGTCAGGGCTTTGGCTACGGTTGAGGACATGCGCGTCTTTATCTGAACGGACCTCGCCACAGAGCTGCATGATTGACAGGCCCCGCTAGCGTGGAACATAATGAACTATCGGTGAGAATAGTGATCCGATCGTAGAAGTCAATCGGCTAGGGTCCGATCACTTTGGCCCAGTCCGCCATGTGGGGCAACCGTCTATGACGCTTATCGACAAACGCGCCGCCCTTTTGGGGCCAAACATGTCCACATTTTACGATGACCCGGTGCATATCGTGCGCGGCGAAGGGGTTTGGTTATGGGACAAGGCGGGGCGCAAGTATTTGGATTGTTACAACAATGTGCCGCATGTCGGGCATTGCAATCCACGCGTTGTGGACGCGATCACACGGCAAGCCCAAACGCTTAATACCCATACCCGATATTTGCATGAGGGTATTCTTGAGTATGTCGAGCGGCTGACCTCTACGTTTGACCCGACACTTTCAACGGCGATCCTGACGTGTTCCGGGTCAGAGGCCAATGACATCGCCCTCCGCATGGCTGAAGCGGTGACCGGCAAACGTGGGATCATCGCCACAGATGCGACGTATCACGGCAATACAACGCTGGTCAGCCATCTGTCACGGTCCAACGTGCCCAGCGTTGGCTTTGGTCTGGGCGATGTGATCCACCATGTGGAAGCCCCCGACAGTTACCGCATCAGCGACCCGGACGGCACGCGCTTTGCTGCGCAGGTACAGGCGGGAATTGACGCGCTGGAGGCATCGGGCACGGGGTTTGCGGCGTTGATCGTGTGCCCCATGTTCCTGAACGAAGGGTTTCCCACCCAAGCCCCCGGATGGCTGCGCAAGGCGGCAGAAATGGTGCGCGCAGCGGGAGGGCTTTTGATCTGTGATGAGGTGCAATCAGGCTTTGGGCGCTCAGGTACAAATTTCTGGGCGCATCAGACCCAAGGTGTGACGCCTGACATTGTGTGCCTTGGCAAGCCCATGGGAAATGGTCATCCGGTTGCCGGTTTGGTGACAACGCCCGAGATCATCACCGCCTTTCGCACTGCGTTTCGCTATTTCAATACCTTTGGCGGCAACCCCGTGTCCTGCGCTGCGGCGATGGCCGTTTTGGAGGAGTTGGCGGATAAGAACCTGCAGGCGAACGCCGCACGGATTGGGGCGCTGGCGCAGGAGCGGTTGAGCGCTCTGGCCGAAAAATACGAGGTCATCGGCGATGTGCGGCAAAGCGGGATGGTCTTTGGGGCGGAATTCGTTCTGGACCGGGCCACCAAAGCACCCGCCAGCCACTTTGCGGATGTAGTGGTCAACAAGATGCGGGATCGCGGCATCCTGCTGTCCAAGCTGGGGCGGCACAAAAATACGCTGAAAATACGCCCACCGATGCCGTTTGGGGAAGAACATCTGGATCTTTTGATGGAGACTTTGGATTCCGTTCTGGCTGAAACACCGGTGGTGGCGTGAGCACAGAGGTTGACGCGGCGCTCGCGCTTTGGGGGTTTGACGGGGCGCAGGTGCGCTTTGTTGCGGGCCGGGAAAATCAGGTGTTTCGCGTTGAGCATATGGGCCGCGTCTATGCCCTGAGGATCAAGCGCAAAGGCTATCGGTCGCATGCGGAACTGACATCTGAGCTGGCATGGATGGCCGCGCTTGGGCGCGCAGGTGTGCGGGTGCCTGCCCCTGTTCCGTCGCAACAGGGCGCGATGCTGGAGACTGTGGCGGGCCATGATGTGGATGTACTGCGCTGGATTGACGGGCCACCGTTGGGCCAGACCGGCGTGCCGCTAAACCTTCCTGACGCGGCGGCAACGTTTCAAGATCTGGGGCAAACGCTGGCGCATGTTCATGACGCCTCTGACGCATGGGTGCAGCCGGACGCGTTTACCCGGTGGGCTTGGGATCGAGATGGGCTGATTGGCGACACTCCCGTTTGGGGACGGTTTTGGGAAAATCCGACGCTATCCGTGGAGATGCGCACGCTGTTTGAAGAGGTTCGGGAGGTGGCGGGGCAAGTGTTGCCAGACCTTGCGGGAACGTTGGACTATGGGCTGATCCATGCAGATCCAGTGCGAGAGAATATTCTGCGCACCGATGCCGGGCTCGCAGTGATCGACTTTGACGATGGCGGTTTTGGCTTTCGTCTCTTCGACATCGCCACAGCACTTTTGAAAAATATGGATGAGCCGGGATACGACGCCCTGAAACAGGCGCTCATCACCGGCTATCGCAGCCGCCGCGCGCTCGACGTCACACATCTTGATCTGTTTCTCACCCTGCGCGCACTGACCTATGTGGGCTGGATCGTGCCGCGGTTGAGCGAGCCGGGGGCAGAGATGCGCAATACGCGGTTTGTCACTGCTGCCGAGCGACTTTGCCGGGCTTACCTTGATCGCCGCACTGGCTGACCGTTAGAGGCCCAGCGCCCGGCGACGTTCATCGGCAAAGCCCTGCACCAAACGGTCAGCTACCAGCGCCAGAATGGCCATCGCGGCCCCTGCTGTGATGCCCAGCCCCACATCCGCCTGCCCCAGCGCGAGGAAGATTGACTGCCCCAGCCCGGTTGTACCGATCAGTGCGGCAATGACGAGCATCGCAAAGGCATAAAGGATCGTCTGGTTCAGCCCCAACAGAATCGTTGGCATCGCATAAGGCGCGCGCACCTCGACGAGCGTCTGCCATTCCGTGGCACCGGATGTTGTCGCCGCTTCCAACAACTCTTCTGGCGTGGTGGTCAAACCGTGTTGCGTGTAGCGGATCATCGGCACGATCGCGTAGGCGCAGATGGCAAGAAAGGCCGAGAATTCACCAATCTGGAAGAACATCAGCACCGGGATCAGGAAAACGAAAAGCGGGATGGTTTGCAGCATGTCACAGATCGGGCGCACCACGCGCCAGACCATCGGGCTGACTGCGCTGGCAAGGCCAATCGCGCCACCAACGACGGCACAGGCAAAGACCGATGTGCCCGATAGATACAGCGACAATAGCGCGCGCTCCCACAGGCCTGAGATCAGAACAGCGCCCAGCATCGCCACGACAAAGATCACCATCTTGCGCCCGCCTGATGCATAGCCCAGCGCCGCCGCGCCAAAGATCACAAAGACCCAAGGCAGCTCCGCGATGCCAATCTCAACGATCACGGCCAAGACGCACACCATGCCGCCCAACAAGGCCCGTCCGCGCCACGCCAGAAGACCCGCCACAGCAGCGGCGGCCACAAAAAACCAAAGGCTCATCGCGGCGGTCCATTGAAAGCCCCAAGTGAACGGCAGCACCGCACCATCAAGGCCGATGCGCAACGGCAGGAATATGAAGAAGCCGAAGGTATTTTTGAAACTGTCGAGCGTCGTGCCATAGGTGGCGGTGAAGGCCCCAAGGCTGGTGTCGACGCTTTCGGCCACACCGGCAAAGACGCCAAAGGCGCTTGGCTCTGGCAGACGTGTCCACAGGGCGAGCGACAAGGCCGCCGTGGCGGCGAGGATCGCATAGACCACCCGCATATCATGCCGCTTGCGTTCGCGGGCCAATGCACCGCTCATCCGGTCGATCACGATGGCGAAAACCACAATCACGAGGCCCGCCAGGAAACTTTGGCCGAACTGCGCCTTGCGCATGGT
>JABSSA010000098.1 GCA_013214665.1 Paracoccaceae bacterium | reverse complement strand
TTTTGATTTCTGGCTCGACACCCTGATCGGATTAAAGGGCGCCAATGTTCTGCGCATGAAAGGCATTTTGCATGTTGAAGGTCTGCAGTATCCTTTTGTGTTTCACGGAGTTCAGCACATCTTTGAAGCGCCTGTGCCGCTTAGAAACTGGTCCGGGCAAGACACAACCAGCCGCGTTGTGGTGATCGCCCGCGATATCAACCAAGCAGATCTGCAAGCCAGCCTTGAAATATTATTGAAGGGCGCTATAGAAGATCCCGCATTGAACAAGCTGCCTGGGGGTATGATGGTCGAGACCATCGAAATATCGTCCTAGGCCATGCCAAGCGGCGCCATCTCGCGCCCAGATTTTGTGGACCTATAGACAAAAAGAACGTCACTTGCAGATCACCCTCGACGAAATCGAAACGGCCCTTGTGACTTGGGGCAACGGAAAGATCGCTATTTCCAAGGCGTTCGAAGACGGTGGCATAGAATTGGCGCGCACCGTCGCTTCAGACTGTCTCGACGATTACTATGGCTACGACCTTGGGCCGGTTTTGTTCAAACCGACAATGGCAAGCGGTGAGCAAACATTCCGCCCCTCGAGAGCCGGCGCAATGGCCTATTTCTGCGGCCATTCTACAGACTACCCATTGGACAAAGGGTTCGCGATCATGGGCTGGCGCGCAATGGAGCGCATCACCTCGGCCAGCTTCATTCAAGGCGATGTCGCGATGTGGATGGGGTGGATCAAGCTGACCAACAAAGACGGGTCCGTCACCACTGTCGACAAAAGCTTTGGCTACAAGAAAGACGCGCAAGGCAAGCTGCGCATCGTCTTGCATCACTCATCCTTGCCTTACCAGCCATAGATACCAGTGCTGGAAGCGTCCCACGCGACGTCGAAACTCCTACAGTGTGCAACAAGTAGAACACTAGCGGACCAAACCTCTAGACAACCTATGCCTGTTCGACAAAGCTGCACGCATAGCAAGAGGAGCAACGCGTGCCAATTATCTCAATTTCGGGAGGTTCGTCGTTTGAAGGCGTCGGATCAAATCGCGGATTTACAACATTCACAATCACTTTAGACGAAGCTTCGGATCAAAATGTATCTGTCTCTTTTCGCACCGAAAACAGCGGGTTTGCGATTCCGGGCTTCGATTATTTTTCCCGAACGGGCGTCGTCACGTTCGCTCCGGGAGAAACTGTTCAAGTTGTTACCGTCACCCATGAGGGCGATCAGCCCGATGAATCTGACGAAAATTATACATTAGAATTGTTTAGCCCTGTGAACGCCGATCTGGAAGGCAATGCAATTGTCTTATCCGCCACCGGCGTCATCACTGATGATGAAAACGGCGCAAATGACCGTGCGCTTTTTGTATCTGATCCAAAACTTCTCGAAACAGATGGCGGTGATCAGATCGCGCGGTTTGAAGTGTTGTTGAGCGAAGCTAGCGCATCATCCATCACCTTAGCCTATAGCACACACGATGGCACCGCGATTGCGGGCTCCGACTATACCGCCACTTCAGGCAGCCTGACTTTCGCGCCCGGCCAGACAAGCCAATTCGTCGATGTCGCGATTTTAGGCGATGCGGCCGCTGAAAAGACAGAGGCCTTTTCTTTGGTAGTTGAGCCAACAGCAGCAATATTTGGTGGAACACAGGATAGCACGGGCATCGCCACCATTTTTGACGACGATGGCTCGGCGCTGCCGATCATCAACGTTTCAGGCGGATCTGCGCGCGAGGGCGTTGGATCAAATCGCGGATCAGTTGATTTTGTGGTCACTCTGTCTGAGGCGTCGTTCAACGATGTCACAGTCCTGCTGGAAACGCGCAATGACGGTTCCGCAGAAGAAGGGCTTGATTATTTCGGAGGAACGGCGTCGCTGACGTTTTCGCCTGGCGAAACCCAAAAAATTGTCACCATCACGCATGAAGGCGACTCGCGCACCGAAGGCGATGAAAACTACACCCTGATCCTGCACAGCCCCACCAATGCCGCGTTGGCTGGCTCGGGCCCAGAACTCACCGCGCACGCCACAATACTAGACGATGAGCAAGGCTATAACGTTGCCTTGTTCGTGTCTGACCCTGTGATTACCGAAACCGGCGATGCAGCGCAGCAAGTTGTGTTTGAAGTACGCCTATCACGCCCCGCAACGTCCGACATTACGCTGGCCTATGAAACACGCGATGGCACGGCGCTTGCTGGCGAAGATTATACCGCGACATCCGGCACCATCACATTTGAAGCGGGTCAGACACTTGCGCAGGTCGCGGTAGATTTGATCGACAATGCGCAGCCTGAGGTAACGGAACAGTTTTCATTGGTCTTTTCGCCAAACGGTCTGATTTCCAACGATACAAATGATGCGGCCGGACAGGCTTCCATCTTGGATGACGACAGCGCGACCAGCTTGCCAATCGTCAGCCTTTTAGGCGGCGAAAACCGCGAAGGTGTGGGCTCAAATCGCGGGACAACGGATTTCGTGGTCATTTTGTCAGAAGCGTCGTTCGAAGACATCACGGTTCAGTACCGGACGGTCATGAACGGATCTGCGCGCGAAACTTTTGATTATTTTGGGCGCACGGATTCAATCACGTTTTCGCCCGGCGAAACCCGCAAACAGATCACCATCACGCACGAAGGTGATTCGACCGATGATCGCGACGAAAACTATACGCTCACATTATTCGCGCCCGACAATGCGGTTCTATCGGGCGATGGGCCCACACTCAGCGCAACCGGCGTCGTGCTGGATGATGAAGGCGGCGATAACAGGTCTTTGTTCGTCTCCGACCCGGAGGTTATTGAAACGGATGGCGGATTCCGCATCGCGCAATTCAAACTGGAACTGTCCGAGCCTGCGCCGAATGATATCACGCTTGCTTACACTACAGTCGATGGCACGGCGCACGCCGGAGAAGACTACACCGCCACCTCGGGCACGGTAACCTTTCTGGCTGGTCAAACGCTTGCCAGCGTATCGGTTCCCGTTCTGGGCGATACCAACATAGAGGGGACAGAGGTCTTTTCGCTGGTCGTGACCCCTAACGGTTTCATTCAAAACGATACCGAAGATTCCGCTGGCCTTGCCACCATCTTTGACAACGACAGCGCGTCAAATCTGCCGATCATTTCGATCCAAGGTGGCGGCGACCGGGAAGGTGTCGGGTCCTCTCGTGGGTCGACAGATTTCATCGTCACGCTGTCAGAGGCGTCTTTGCTGGATGTCAGCGTCGCCTTTCGAACCTTGACAGATGGGTTCGCCCAAGAGGGATTTGATTTCTTCGGCGGCGAAGGTGTTTTGACCTTTGCACCGGGTGAAACACAGAAGTTCATCTCTGTGACCCATGAGGGCGATTCATCAAATGATGCTGACGAAAGCTATACCTTAGAGCTGCACAGCCCAGACAATGCGGTTTTGTCTGGCGACACGCCAACCATTCAGGCTAAAGCCACTATCTTTGACGATGAGGGCGGCGCGAACTTGGCGCTGTTTGTATCGGATCCTAAAATCGTGGAGCAAGACGGCGACGGCGCGCAGGCCGTCTTCGAGCTGACCCTGTCCCGGCCTGCTACAAATGACATCAGCCTAGCGTTCCAAACCGTCGACGGCTCTGCCCGAGCCGGCGAAGACTACACGACAACATCGGGCGTGGTCACTTTCTTAGCCGGCCAGACCTTTGCCAGCATCGCCGTGGACGTAGCCGGGGACGATACCAGCGAACGGCCCGAAACGTTTTCCTTAGTCGTGACACCGAACGGCTTTATCGAAAACGAAACACAGGATTCCTCCGGGATCGCCACAATTTTTGACGACGATGCCACATCAGACCTGCCGATCGTATCGATTGTCGGAGCGGAAAACCGCGAAGGCGTTGGCTCCAACCGGGGAACTGCAGATTTCTATGTTTCGCTTTCCAAACCGTCGACACAAACGATCACGGTAGACGTCGCAACAGTGACGGATGGCTCCGCGCTGGTCGGTGTGGATTTTTTTGAAAACGTGCAGACCCTCAGTTTTGCACCTGGCGAAACAGAGCGCAGTGTCACCGTCACACACAACGGGGATTCAGCAAATGAATCCGATGAAAACTACTCTCTGGTTTTGACAAATCCCACAGGCGCAGTTTTGTCCGGCGAAGAGTCGAACCTTGCGGCAACCGGGATCATACTGGACGATGAGAACAGCGAAAATGACCTCTCTCTGTTTGTCTCAGACCCAGAGATATTCGAGGGCGATACGGGACAAAAGAATGCAGTTTTTGAAATACTGCTCTCCGCCCCATCCACCTCTGATATTTCGCTGAGCTATACAACGGTCGATGGCACTGCGACCGCAGGTAGCGATTATCAAGCGACCTCAGGCATTATCACATTCCTTGCGGGTCAAACCGTATCTGCGATCCATGTCCCGGTCTTTGGCGACACCACTCTCGAAGCTGCAGAAACCTTTTCTCTCTCCATCACGCCGAACGGGTTCATTCAAAATACGGTCGAGGATGCCACCGGTGTCGCTGTGCTCAGAAACGATGACGCCCCACCCGTGGTTGCCGATCTCAGCATCACTTCGCTCGCTGTAACCGAAACCGAGACTGATGTCGGCGGCACAGCGACTGTGACATTCACGTTGGCCAACACAGGCGATACGCCTGCAAACGATTCACAAGTCGCGATCTTTCTGTCTTCGGACACGACAATCACCCAAGATGATACACCGCTTGCGACAGTAACCGTAAACGGATCACTGGCGGCTGGTGAGACGTCGACCCAAACCACCACGGTGACCTTGCCCGGGAATGTGGCGCAAGGCAGCTATTTCGTCGGTGCCATTGCAGATCCTTCAAACACGCTGCCAGAAACAAATGAGACAAACAACGCGTCCCCGCCGGACAGCCTGTTCGTCTCAGCAGTTCCTACCGACGCCCCCGTTTTCCGGAACGGTAACAGTGGTGACGACATCCTGTCCGGCCTGTCGAACAATGATCGGCTGGATGGCGCAGGCGGGGATGACTTCCTTCAAGGCAATGGCGGCGATGACGAAATCATTGGCGGTTCAGGCTTTGATACCGCGGGCTACAGCGGTGACAGGGATGCTTATTCGATTACAATTGGCGCTCAAGAGATCAACATCCAAGACCGGCGACCGGGTCAGGATGGCAGGGATGTTTTGGACGGTATCGAACGCATCGCATTTGGCGATCAGAACTGGAACATCGCCCAGTTCTCTGAGGTCGCCAATCTGAGCGAAGACGCATTTCGCAGTTTTGTTGAGGTCTATATCGCCTACTTCAACCGCGCCCCGGATGCCGAAGGCCTATTTTTCTGGGGAACGACCTTCAGCAACGGTTTGTCTCTCGAACAGATTTCCGAATTCTTCTTTGTCCAACCCGAAACCCAAGCCACGTATCCTGACCCGTCTGACACCGCGTTCTTTGTGGAAAGCGTTTACGGCAATGTTCTTGGGCGTGCGATTGATCAGGCTGGGTTCGATTTTTGGACGAGCGTCTTGAACTCCGGAGCCGTGACCGAAGCCCAGTTCCTGCTTGAGATCATTCGTGGTGCCAAAGCCCCGGCTGCCCCAGGTTCGGACCCTGATTTTGTCGCGCAAAAGGAAGCGGATGTTGCCTATTTGACCAACAAAACAGACGTGGGGATCTACTATTCCGCCATCCTCGGTATGAGCAACGTGAACAACGCACGCGAAACATACTCGGACTTTGACGGAAGCGCGCAGTCCACGCTCGCGGCACGTGACAAGGTTGATCAGTTCTTTTCTCAAGCGCAGGAACCAGACGACGGTGAGTTCCTTTTAAACTTGGTCGGCGTCGTTGAAACACCGGATTGGGATGGGTTGAGCTAAGTTTCCACGACGCTCCCAATTGGTGCGTGGTGACAAAAGACTCGCAGTGCTGAAAATAGCCGTGGCACCTGGCAGGTGGCACGGCTTTGCATGTTAAGCGAACGGTACCCGGAAAGTGGTCGAGCCATTTACAAGATCGCCGCCCAAGCCAAACCGGAGTATCCCCACGAGACCCGGTCGTCTGCGCCAATCAGTCTTTGCTGCGGAACCTGCTTTGTTGCCACCAATGGGCCACGGGTCGAGGTGACGTAGCGGTTTCAGGGCGAGACCTTGATTGAAGAACTGGGCTGGATTGCGTCGTGCCGCCAAGTGCTTCGCGCAAGACGATGTAGATACCACTCGCAATGATAATCCCAGTGCCGACAATGGTCAGTGTGCCCGGCGTCTCACTGAAAAAGAACATGCCGTAAGCTGACGCCCAAAGGATCTGTGAATACTGCATCGGCGCGACGATCGTCGCATCCGCCGTTCGATAAGCTTTGATCAATAAAATCCCTGCCAGGAACGCAAGAACGGCCATAACCGCAATCAGACCGAGTTCGGTGACTTCCATTGGTCGATAAACGAATGGGACCAATGCAGACATCAAGATAAAGTTGGCCATCATTGGATACAGCAGGAAAACAACGCTGCGTTCGTCTTTGCCAATCTTTCGCACGATAATCGATGCAAGCGCGCCGCTTATGGCTGCTGTCAACGCTGCGGCATGGCCTAGGCCCAAAGACCCGCCGGTGGGGCGCAACACGATCAGAACGCCGATCAATCCAAGTATCACCGCAAACCAACGGTGGCGTCCAACTTTTTCCCCAAGAATTGGGATCGAAAGGATCGTGATCAGCAAGGGTGCCGCAAACAACATCGCGTAAACATCTGCCAGCGGTAACACCGTGAACGCATAAAATGCCGAGCTACCTGTCAAAATGGCGGCCACTGTGCGCAGCGCCGTCCACCAGGGATGCACCGGGATCAAAGTTCCTTGAGTGGCATCGCGCATGAGCATCAAGGTCACCAAAGGAAACGAAAAGAGCACGCTGAAAAAGACAATCTGAAAAGTGGCCAGACTGGTGCCAAGAACCTTTACGACGACGTCGTGGGTTGCAAACAACCCAAAGGCCGCAAGAGCGAAGCCAGCGCCTTTGATATTGGATTTGCGGATTTCAGACATGGTGTCGCTCCAAGTGTTACCGCAAACAGAAACGCTGATTTCTTGGAATGGTCAATTTCAGATGTTCGAATAGCCGAGTTGCATCGCGTGCATAGTGCACCTTACCGGCCGAATATGTCCCCGCCCCAAGGCACGGCCAGTAGGCGACATACGAATGATCTACGAAGGCCACAGCCCCGCTCCCCGACAGCGTGCCTTGATCTCTCCGAACTCACACTGTGTAGGATAATAAGAGCTCTGGCCAAGGCCACGCGCCTAAGCGCGAAGGCCCTCGCGATCAAAGTAGAATGCCTTTTCAGGTGAATAGCCAAAGGTAACGCTCTGCCCTTGGCTAATGGCGTGCTGTCCAAACAACCGTGCCGTAATCTGTGTGTCTTTCACACGTGCAATAACGTTTGTGTCGCCACCTAGCTGCTCCACATGCTGGATGGTCGCAGCCAGCCCCCCATCCGCTTGCAAACTGAGATCTTCGGGCCGCACTCCAAGGGTTCTTTCGTCCCCTTCCGTGATGAAAGCGGCCGGCATAAAGTTCATGGCAGGCGATCCAAGAAAACCCGCGACGAATTGATTGGTGGGGTTGTTATAAAGCTCCATCGGGCTGCCGATCTGTTCGACGCGCCCGTCACGCAAGACAACGATCTTATCCGCCAATGTCATCGCCTCGGTTTGATCATGGGTGACATAAATCATCGACGCGGCAAGTGTGTCATGCAGGTTGGCAATCTCGAGCCGGGTGTTCATGCGTAACGCAGCATCAAGGTTCGACAGTGGTTCATCAAAAAGAAACAATTTCGGTTCCCGCACGATCGCGCGACCGATTGCGACCCGTTGCCTTTGCCCGCCCGAAAGTTCAGACGGATAACGGTCAAGATAGTCTTCGAGGTTGAGCATCTTGCTCGCCTTGGCCACCCGCTCTTCGATGACTGTCTTACTTTGCTTTTCCTGCTTCAAGGCAAGCGACATGTTCTTGCGTACGTTCAGATGTGGGTAGAGCGCATAAGATTGAAACACCATTGCGATGCCACGTTTGGAAGGCGGCGTGGTATTCACCAGATCTCCGCCGATGCACACTTCGCCTGACGTGGCATCCTCCAAACCCGCAATGACGCGCAACAGCGTAGATTTACCGCACCCGGATGGGCCGACGAATACGACGAATTCGCCATCTTCGACCTCAATATTGATGTCTTTCAAGACGTGAACGTCGCCAAAGGATTTGTTCACATTGGTTAGGGTCAATGCGGTCATTGATCTGGCTCCTTTAGGGATACGGGCTGGCCGGTGCGGATGCTTTCATCTGCGGCCATACAAATGGCGAGGGATTGCACCGCGTCGTTCATGTGACGTGTCAGATCGATGTTATCTGTGATGGCTTCGATCATATAGGCTTGCTCTGCGTCGCATAGCGCTTGATGGCCTGGCTCATCAGGCAGGTCGATGGTTTCATCTCCGTCCGGACGATGCACAAGCAGCCCCCCAACCTTGGTGTGGCCATCAATGTCTGCGGATGCTCCTTTGTTGCCGTCCGTGATCGAAACCGACCCGTTGGGCGAAACGATATCCTTCACAAAAAACGCAGTCTCGGACATCATCGGACCCCAGCCCGCTTCGTACCAACCGACTGAGCCATCGGCAAAGATCACCTGAAACTGCCCATAATTGTACATGTCTTCCGGTATTTCATCAGACAGACGCAGGCCCATGCCATGCACGCGCTCCGGGGCTGCATCCGTGATCTGGCACATCACATCCACATAATGCACGCCGCAGTCCACGATGGGGCTGGTGGTTTGCATCAGTGCCTTGTGGGTTTCCCACTCTGCGCCGCTGGATTGCTGGTTCAGGTTAAGCCGGAAAACGTACGGCCCGCCAAGGTGGCGCGCCTCGTCGATCAGACGGATCCAGGATGGATGGTGGCGCAAGATGTAGCCCACCATCAGTTTGCGATTGAGGCGCTCGGCCGTATCGACAACGCGACGGGCATCTTCGACAGTTGTAGCCAAGGGTTTTTCCACAAAAACATGGCAGCCCGCTTCCATCGCGGCACAGGCATACTCGGCATGACTGTCTGAATAAGTGGCGATGACCACCAGATCGGGCTTTGTTGCCAATCCCTCGTCGAAACTTTTGAAAATGGGATAGCCCGTCAACGCGTCAGGCAGATCGATATCGGACCGGTTGACCAGTCCGACAATCTCTGTCGCTGGATGGTGATGATGGGCAAGCGCATGGGACAGGCCCATATTGCCAAGCCCGGCAATGAGAACACGGGTCATTTCACTGCTCCCGAAGTAAGGCCACGGATCAATTGCCGTGAAAAGATGACGTAAAGGATCAGAACCGGCAGGATCGCCATGGAAAGCGCCGACAGGACTGCGTTCCAATCGGTGACAAACTGTCCGATAAATACCTGAGACCCCAAGGTCAGCGTCTTGGTTTCTTCTGCTGGTGCCAAGATCAAGGGAAACCACAGGTCGTTCCAGATTGGGATCATGTTGAACACCGCAACAGTGGCCATAGCCGGCCGCACGAGCGGCAACACCAATCGAAAGAAGATCGCATATTCGCTCAATCCGTCCACGCGCGCCGCGTTTTTCAGGTCATCCGACACTTGCCGCATGAACTCGCTCAGGATGAACACTGCCAGTGGCAGACCTTGCGCTGTGTACACAAGGATCAACGCCCAAAGCGTGTTCACCAGCCCGCTTGCAACCATCATTTCCAGGATGGCGACCGTGCCGATGCGGATCGGGATCATGATGCCCAGCGCAAGATAGAGCCCCATCAGCGTATTGCCCTTGAACCGATATTCGGCCAGCGCAAAAGCAGCCATGGCCCCAAAGAGCAGCACAAAAAACAGTGACGCGACAGTGACAATCATGGAGTTCTGAAAATAGAGAAAGAAATCCCCCTGCTTAAACACCGTCTGATATCCGATCAGCGAAAAGCTATCTGCATCTGGCAGAGCCAGCGGCTCTCTGAAAATAGATCTGCGCGTCTTGAAGCTGTTGATCAGGATCACAAAGACCGGAAACAGCGCAATCAGCGTATAGACGATCAACGCGCCGTGCATTGCAAACGTATTGAACGTGTTTGTGCGGGCATTGTTCATGACACGGGCCTCACATCTGATAGCGGCGCATCCGCGTTTGGATGCCGAAAAGATAGATACAGACCCCGATCAGGATGATCGCAAACATGCCACCCGCAATGGCCGATCCCATATGCGGATCCCCCAGTTGCAATTGGAAACCAAAGAAGGTGCGGTACATGAAAGTGCCCAGAATATCGGTCGAAAAGTCAGGCCCGGCCAACGCGCCCTGTGACGCGTAGATCAAGTCGAACGCATTGAAGTTTCCGACGAATGTCAGGATCGAGATGATCCCGATAGAAGGCAGGATGAGGGGCAGCTTGATCTTCCAGAAGGCTGAAATCCCCGTGATGCCATCGACTTCACCAGCTTCCAGAATTTCTTCGGGGATCGACAGCAGCGCGGCATAAATCAGCATCATCGGGATACCGACAAACTGCCAGACCGAGATAAGAGCCAGCGTCGTCAGCGCGTATTCTTCCTTGCCCAACCAAGGCGCAAATAGCGATTTGAGGCCGACAAAATCCAGCATCGAAGGGGCGATACCCCATATGGGTGACAGGATCAGTTTCCACGCAAAGCCAACGATCACAAAAGACAGGATCGTCGGGATAAAGATGGCGGATCGGTAGAGGGCAGCAAAGCGCAAGCGCGGGTGGCTCAGGATGGCCGCAAGGGCCACTCCGATGGGGTTCTGCACCAACATATGCACGATGAAGAACCAGAAATTGTTTCCAAGCGCGTTCCAGAACTGCTCGGACCAGATAGGGTCAAAAAACAGCGTGCGGAAGTTCTCAAGACCGACATAGATCCGTTCTTGATCAACCTTGCTGTACAACGCCAGACGCAACGTGTTGAACAGAGGAAAAATCATGACAGCGGTGTAGACCAGCACAGCGGGTGCCAGGAACACAGCGATGTGCCAGCGAGCGCGTTGCATTTGGAAATCTCCTGAAAGGTCCGGGCAGTCTAGACCGCCCGGACATGGCAGCAAAGGGAGAGTTTACTGCTGTGGTGCGTACCAGCTGGCGAGGCCAGCCTGCAAATCGGCGCCCAGTTCTTCGGGCGTTGATGTGCCCTTGATCGCTGCCACAGATGCACCCCAGGTTTCGTTTTCCAGGTTCGGCGTGCCACGGGACAGGATCTGGTAAGTAGAGCGGATGGTGCTTTCGCACTCGCCACGCCACCCGACGATTTCTTTGGCCAATGGATCGGTCAATTCAACCGGCTCTTTGGACAGTGGGAAAAAGCCTGGCAACGCGTTGCCAAAGATTGACGCAAATTCGGGGCTACCGACCCAAGCCAGGAACACCTTGGCCGCTTCTGGATTGTCGGTTGCCGCGTTCATGCCAATCCCAATATCTGTGTGGTCCGAGATATAGCAGGTGTCGCCGGCGTTCTGGACTGGTGGCTTAAAAGCACCCATTTCGAAATCAGCCTGCGCATTGAAGCCCGAGATTTCCCAAGACCCCGCAGGGTAAATCGCGGCACGACCAAGCGTGAACAGGTTTTGGCTGTCTGGATACGTCTGAGCTTCGTACCCATCACCCAGATACGCCCCCCACTTGGCGAGAGTTGCATAGGGCGCTGTCCACGCCTCGTCGGTTAGCTTTTGTTCGCCTGCGATCAGCGCGCGGCGGCCTTCCTCGCCTTTCCAGTAGTTTGGCCCGATGTTGTTGTACCCCATCGTTGCCGCTTCCCACTGGTCATTGGTGCCCATGGCCATAGGGATATAGCCGCCATCTTCTTTGAACGCGTCAAGGACGGCAAAGAATTCAGCTTCGGTTGTTGGCACTTCTACACCCACCTCGGCAAAGGCATCTTTGTTGTAGATAAAGCCGTGGATCACCGATGCCATCGGCACACAGAACGTGGAAGCCCCGTCATCTGTCTGCCAGGCAGATTTTGCGACGTCGGAAAAGTTGCCCATTGCCTCCATGTCAGCCAGGTCGGCAAGGTGACCAGCTTCGAACAGCGCCAAAGACGCATCAAAGGGGCGGCAAGTAATGATGTCACCTGCGGACCCGGCATCCAGCTTGGAGTTCAGGACGGCGTTGTATTCCGCGGGTGCCGACGGCGTGAAGTTCACCTTGATGCCAGGATTTTCAGCTTCGAATGCTGGAATGATCTTGTCTTGCCAGAGCACGAGATCATCGTTCCGCCAGCTTTCGATGGTCAGCGTGACGTCCTGTGCCATGGCACCCGTCGCTGTTAGCGCAGTGCTGAGCAAAGCCAGTTTCAACAGATTGCGTTTCATTGTGGATCCTCTCCTTTGAACCAGTGTTTTGGCGTTTATGTTGTTTGTTTAAGTACAGGCCGCAGATGGCCATTTGACTGCCGCAACGCAGTCTTCGCCTCGTCCGCAGACATGCCGCGCGCGGCAATTAAGACTGCGGTTTTCACGTCTCCGTTCGCTGCATCCAGCGCTGCTCCGGCGTCGTCACTTGACGCATCTGCAATCTTTGCAACGATCCCGCGGGCGCGCGCACGCAGCTTGATGTTATCTGCGCGCAAGTTGACCATCATGCCGTCGTGTACGTGACCCAAATGAACCGCCATCAAAGTCGACAGCGTGTTCAATGCGATCTTTTGAGCTGTACCAGCGCCCATGCGGGTCGAGCCCGACACAAGTTCGGGCGGCGTTTCGAGCAAAACAGCGTGATGCGCCAAATCCAGAAGGGCCGAGCCGCCATTGTTTGCGATCCCGACGAGCGTCGCACCCCGCGACAACGCCTCATGCGCTGCGGCCACCGTGTAAGGCGTTGAGCCGCTTGCAGAGACCGCGATGACGCAGTCTTTGTCCGACAGCGCACTCAAAGCCTGGGACAGGCCTTCAATATCGTCTTCGGTGTCGCCCGGCATCTCGACACCACGGGGTAACCCGCCTGCCATATGTATACGCAGCTGTTCAGCCAGGATCGAAAATGTCCCGCCAAGCTCTTGCGCATCTGCGGCGGCCATCAAACCGGATGACCCCGCCGCAACATAATGCAAACAGCCCCCCAACCCGATCGTCCGAGCCATCGCTTCTGCGCCGGCGCATAGTGCTGGAACAGCACGCTGAACCGTGGCGGCAGCTGCGACCTGACCCTCTGCCAGCAAGCCCGCGACGTCCACAAAGGGGCGCTCATCAAGGCCGATAGCGTGATCATGCAGATGTTCGGTCGTTTTGTCAGACACGTGATTCCCCCAAGGATTTAACAAGTATACCTATAGAATACCATTTGTCTACCATTGAAAAATATGAGCCCTACTCGCCCTCATCCCAGATTGATCTGACGGTAATATATAGTGTTTGGCGCCATTTTGGACTTTCAATTCACACATAGGTACTATAATGGTATTCAAATGACGACTTCGCCGAATACCTCTGTGCTCGCCATTGATGGCGGTGGAACACGGTGCCGATGTGCGCTTGAGCGCTCTGACGGGCGTATCGTCGTGGAAACAGGATCAGCCAACGCATACACCGACTTTGACGGTACAATCCATCAGCTGCAAAACGGCATTCGATCTTTGGCAGAACAGGCCAATACACCTATCGAAACGCTCTGTGATCTTCCGGCTTTCGTCGGATTGGCTGGCGTGACTGGGGATGCTGTGGTCGCGCGCCTCACAGCCGCTCTACCACTGCGGAACGTGCGCTATGCAGATGACCGTCTCGCTGCCGCGCGCGGCGCGCTGGGGCGCGATGACGGTGTGATTGCCCATTGCGGCACCGGGTCTTTCTTTGCCGCTCAGATTAATGGCAACACACGGTTCGCGGGCGGCTGGGGCGCGATTCTGGGCGACGAAGCATCTGCCCAGTGGATAGGCCGAAAGGCACTGACCCGAATTTTGCGTCACGTGGACGGGTTCGATCAATCCTCAGCATTGTCAGACGAGATATTGGCACGTTTCAAAACCGCCCACGCGATTGTCGTCTTTGCCCGCACTGCAAAACCAGCCGAACTCGGCGCGCTGGCCCCTTTGGTCACCAAACATGCTGAAACAGGCGACCCGATTGCCATGGCCATCCTGCAATCCGGTGCCGATCACATTGCAACTGACCTGAGGCAAATGGGTTGGGCCCTGGGCGTGGGCATATGCCTTACAGGTGGGATCGGCCAACACTACGCCCCTTATTTATCGGACGATATGAAAGATGCCCTTACGCAGCCGCTGGGCACACCGCTGGACGGGGCAATTTCGCTGGCGCGGGATATGGAGTTGATAGATGGACATTTCTGAGTTCCTGCGTCCCGAAGGGTGGATGACCCGTTCTGCTGGTCCGCGATATGTGCAATTGCGGCGTCGTCTGGAAGCCGGGATCAAAGACGGCATTCTTAAGCCAAACTCATCCCTGCCTCCAGAACGCGAAATAGCTGAGATCACCGACCTTTCCCGTGTCACTGTGCGGAAAGCCATCCAGGAACTGGTGCGCCAAGGCGCAGTAGAACAACGCCAGGGATCGGGAACATTTGTGCGCGAAGCGGTCACCCGTGTCGAGCAATCCTTGTCGCAATTGACCTCTTTCACCGAAGACATGCAGCGGCGCGGACTTGAGACGACTTCGCAATGGCTTGAGCGCGGTATCTTTATGCCATCCCCAGACGAAGTGCTGGCCCTCGGGCTCGCCTCCGGTGATCAGGTATCCCGCATCTATCGCCTGCGCGAGGCTGGCGGGCGCCCTATGGCGCTCGAACGCGCGGCACTCCCACTAGATATCCTGCCCAATCCCACTGCCGTGACAACATCGCTCTATGAATTGCTGGGGCAGTCCGGCGTGCGTCCGATCAGGGCGATCCAGAAAATCTCTGCTATCAACCTGGAAGCTGAAGAAGCCGGCATTTTGAACGTGGCGGAAGGAACGGCGGGGCTGCGCATTCAACGTACCTCCTATTTGGAAAGCGGACGGGTCGCGGAACTCACACGCTCGATCTACCGCGGGGACGCCTACGATTTCGTGGCGGAACTGCGTCTCTCTCATTGAAAAGGCCCACCAAATGAACTCCGACACCACGCTGATGCGCCGGGAAATTCTTGAAATCCCCGAGGCTGTCGACCGCCTTCTGAGACGCGGCAGCACGGCCATCAGCACTGCCGCAGAGGCCGCCCGCGAAATAGATCCGGCATTCCTTGTTTCGGTCGCGCGCGGCTCTTCCGATCATGCCTGTACCTTTCTGAAATATGCGAGCGAACTGGTTCTCCGCCGCCCCATGGCATCGGTCGGCCCGTCGGTGAAATCGGTCTATGGTGTAGACCTGATGGCCAAAGGCGCGCTCAGCGTGTCTGTCTCGCAATCGGGCAAAAGCCCGGACATCGTGCGGATGACAAAATCTATGACTGACGCGGGAGGGGTGTCTATCGCGATCACAAACGATCCAAATTCTGATCTGGCACAGGTTGCGGCGCACACATTGCCCATTCACGCGGGCCCAGAGTTGAGCGTTGCCGCGACAAAAACCTTTGTAACCTCTCTGGTGGCCGGATTGTGGTTGATCGCCGAAATCAAACGCGACGCCGATCTCATCGCCGCTATCCGTAACCTGCCCGCACATTTGTCACGCGCGACAGCCTGCGACTGGTCCGAAGCTGCCGCCGCAATCGACGGGCGTTCGCTTTTTACGCTTGGGCGCGGCCCCTCTTGGGCGATCGCCAACGAAGCGGCGCTCAAATTTAAAGAAACATGTCTAATACACGCGGAAAGCTATTCCTCTGCAGAAGTGCTGCATGGTCCGGTCTCTATCGTTGAACAAGGGTTCCCGGTGATAGGCTTTGCCGCTGGTGACGCGGCCGAGACCAGTGTGGCAGAGGTCGCAGACACCCTAGCCAATAAAGGGGCCAAGGCTTTTGCGACTTCCGGCAAAGTCACTCAGGCGACCCCCCTGCCGCACATACGTACGGATCATTGGCTGACAGATTCAATCGCGGCCATCGTGCCGTTTTATAGCATGGTCGAAACAGTCGCCCGCCGCCGTGACATCAACCCCGACGTGCCACGTCACCTTAAGAAAGTAACTGAAACCGTATGACCGGGGCATCGATCACATTCACCCACGGTCGCGTCTTTGACGGCGAGCGTCTGCACGAAAAGGCGTCTGTGCAGTTCGACGACGGTGTGCTTGTCGCCGTCACTCGGGATCAAGAACATGCGTCCGGCCATCACGTGGTGAATTTGGACGGTGACATCCTGTCACCGGGGTACGTCGACTTACAGGTGAACGGCGGCGGCGGCGTCATGTTCAACGATGATCCGAGCGTCGAAACACTTTCCCGTATTTCGTCTGCCCACCAAACTCTGGGCACATCGGCAATTTTGCCAACACTGATCACTGACATCCCCGCAAAAACCACCGCGGCCATTTCGGCCGTGCACGCAGCACTTCAAGAGCGTATTTCCGGGATAGCAGGGCTCCATCTTGAAGGACCACACCTGTCGATAGCTCGTCACGGGGCGCATGACCCGGCGTTGATCCGAAAGATGGACGACGCAGACCTGCAGGAATTGCTCGCCGCCAAGTCTAAAATTCCGATCCTCAAAGTGACCATCGCTCCCGAAAGTGTCTCCATACGTCAGGTCCGCCAATTGGTGGAGGCCGGAATTTTGGTGTCGCTTGGCCACAGCGATGCAGATTTTGAAACCTGCTGTGCCTATGCCGACGCTGGCGCGTCCTGCGTCACGCATCTATTTAACGCGATGAGCCAACTTCAAAACCGCGCACCAGGACTGGTCGGCGCCGCTTTGGACGAAGGCAGATTCTCAGCCGGATTGATCGCGGACGGCATTCACGTGCATCCCGCATCTTTGCGTGCTGCGTGGGCAGGCAAACGTGGACCAGGACAGATATTCCTTGTCAGCGACGCCATGGCCGTTGCCGGAACGGATAACCCGGGGTTCAAACTCGAAGGTCGTCAAATCTCCCGACTGAATGGCAGGCTGACACTAGAAGACGGAACGCTTGCAGGGGCAGATCTGGACCTGACAAAGGCCGTTAACGTCCTGGTAAACAATGTCGGGGTTGACCTTGCTGACGCAATTCGTGCCGCCACCACAGGTCCCGCAGATCTCATCGGCCTGCAAACTGGCCTAATCCCCGGACAGACACGGCTCACCGACGTGATCAGAATTTCAAGCGACTTAACGGGAGTGCGTTCGCTGGGGGCTCCAGCGGACCAAGGCGCCCCCGGTATTGCCGCCAACTGAAGTGACAGCACCGCGGCGGGTCTTGCGAAATTCTTTGGGTGAAGCCCGGCATACTTTGAGAGATAGCCTTGATCCCGACCAGTAGAGGGTTGGGACCGCTTTTTATGCTTGCTTTGTCTGGGGCGGAGCCTCGGTACCACTTTTGATAAACGTGAAAGTCAACGCAAGCGGCACAACGCTGGCAAATAGGATCATCGCGAGTAAAATAGGGCCTTTGGCATGCCCCGCTGGCGTTCGGTAAAAGGCAAAGACGGCCAAGGCCGCAAGCACACACTAGAGAGAAGCCACATGAAAACGTGCACGCCAAAGGTATCGGTTTCAACTGATCTACATGGATCGCGACGGCTGCACGACAGACAGGATCGTCTGGCCGCTGTTGATCACTTTTCTGGGTCGGAAGAGATATCTGGTTGGCTGGTGCGAGACCAAGCAAGACTACCCGCATTTCAAGACGGAACGGGTCGTAGACCTCAGGGTGCTTAGACAGAAATACCCGGGGCGCCGCACCACCCTTCTTAAAGGATAGAAAGAGGTAACGACGCGCTCACAGCCAATGCGCAACTTAACTTAGCCAATTTCGATCATGCCCCGTTCGTACATGTCACGCCAAACGCGGCTCTCCCGATTATTGCGCGGCCACAGGTTCTATCTTTGCGGACGGAAGCCATACAGAGAACTCAGCGCCGCCTTCGGGTCGGTTCTGGACCGCGATCAAGCCTCCGGCACGTTGTACCAAAGCCTGGCTGATCGAAAGGCCCAGTCCCGTCCCTTCGGCCTGTTTGGTTGTAAAAAACGGATCAAACACAGATTCCAATTGGTCCAACTGAACACCTGGGCCCGTGTCGGCCACGCGCAAACACGCGCCAGGCACTCCATCTCTAGTCTCGGCCGTCAGGCTTATGTCCAAACGCCCCTGCTGCCCCATCGCTTGTGCCGCGTTGACAATCAAATTCACCACGACTTGCTGCAATTCGCCTCTGTCAGCGCGCACGTTGGGCGCATCTTTCAAATCCGGCCCAAAGGAGACATTCGTACCACGCGCGGCGAACAACGGCTTTGAGCCCTACCTCCCAAATGCTGCGTCTTGCCCGAATAACAGTGATGCGCCGAAAGCAGACACTGTCGCCAGTGAGGACGGCCCTTAGCCGACGTGCTTGCCATCGCCAAACGCGGCAGTGCAGCTCAGCGGGAACGGACATCGGATTTACCCCGAGATTGCAAGCAATCGAACATCAGTCGCTGCAAAAGATCGAAAGAACCCAAATCAGTGAAAAGGCGACACGCTAAACCTTTACCCATGCAGAGTTTCTATTGGACGACCTGACGCAGGCGTCCACAAACTCAACACCACGCAACCCGTCTTTGACAGTTGGGAAGTGCGCGTCGGGAGGTGCCTTCTCGCCATCTCGGTGAGCGGTTATCGCATCCGCAGCTTCGGAATAGATATTCGCGAAGCCCTCAAGGTAACCCTCAGGGTGACCGGGCGGGATCCGGCTTACACGAGCAGCCGCTTCACCGGCCCCCGACCCGTTGCGGGTGATAAGACGCTTGGGCTCACCAAAAGGCGTGTGCCACAGATAGTTCGGATCTTCCTGCGCCCATTCAAGGCCCCCGGTTTCACCGTACACACGAATGCGGAGCGCGTTTTCATTGCCCGGTGCCACTTGAGAGCACCAGAGCATGCCCTTAGCACCACCCTCGAAGCGCAG
The DNA here is from genome assembly GCA_013214665.1 of Paracoccaceae bacterium. Classification (GTDB taxonomy): domain Bacteria; phylum Pseudomonadota; class Alphaproteobacteria; order Rhodobacterales; family Rhodobacteraceae. Next base: position 27,415 of record JABSSA010000098.1, on the reverse strand, counting down.
CATAACGTGGCCGTTATCATCCACGCGACGCCCCGGCACAAAGGCGTCAAGATCAGCGGCCAAGCTCTCGACTTCTAACCCCGTGATAAATCGCGCCAGGTTGTGGGCGTGGGTGCCAATGTCCCCTGTTGAGCCGCCCGCCCCAGAACGTTCGGGATCGGTGCGCCACTCGGCTTGTTTGAAATCCTGCTCGACCGAGAGCCAGTCTTGCGGGTATTCGACCTGAACAACCCGGATTTTGCCGATCTCGCCTTTCGCGACCATCTCTCGCGCTTGGCGGACCATTGGGTAGCCGGTGTAATTGTGGGTGAGAATAAAGAGAGCGTCCGAACTCTCTGCCGCCTTCACGAGCTTCTTTGCGTCTGCCAAGGTCGACGTCAGCGGCTTGTCGCAGATCACGTGAATGCCACGCTTGAGAAACTCGCGCGCAGCGGCGTAGTGCACATGGTTCGGCGTCACAATGCTGACGGCTTCGATGCCAGTTTTCAGCCGTGCCTCGCGGATGGCCATCTGTTTGAAGTCTTCATAAATGCGCGGCAGCCCAAGCGCTTTGCCGGAGGCCTGAGATTTTTCCGGTGTCGAAGACAGGGCACCCGCCACCAGCTCATACCGATCGTCGATGCGCGATGCTATGCGGTGCACGGCACCGATGAACGCATCATTGCCGCCACCGACCATGCCAAGTCTGATCCGTTCCATCATGAAATCCCCAGCATTTTACGGTTGGCAGCCTGATCCGTGCCGCCATCCGCGAAATCGTCAAAAGCGCGCTCTGTCACCCGAATGATATAGTCCGAAACAAACTGAGCGCCCTCCCGTGCGCCGTCTTCTGGGTGCTTGAGACAGCATTCCCATTCAACCACAGCCCACCCGTCAAAATCATTGGCTGCCATCTTGGAGAAGACTGCCGCGAAATCGACTTGGCCGTCTCCAAGCGAACGGAAGCGTCCAGCGCGATCAACCCAGGGCTGATAGCCGGAATAGACGCCTTGTTTGCCTGTCGGATTGAACTCTGCGTCCTTGACGTGGAACATCTTGATCCGGTCTTTGTAGATGTCGATATGGTCGAGATAGTCGAGGCATTGCAGTACGAAATGCGATGGATCGTAGAGCATGTTGCAGCGCGCGTGATTGTCGACGCGTTCAAGGAACATCTCGAACGTAATCCCATCGTGCAAGTCTTCACCCGGGTGGATCTCATAGCAGATGTTTACGCCGTTTTCCTCGGCATGGTCGAGGATCGGACGCCAGCGGCTTGCTAGCTCATCAAATGCGGTTTCAATCAGTCCTGCGGGGCGTTGAGGCCAAGGATAGACGTAAGGCCAAGCCAAAGCACCGGAGAATGTCACATGATCACTGATCCCAAGATTGGCGGAAGCGGAGATCGCCTTCATCACCTGATCAACGGCCCATTCCTGACGTGCGGCCGGGTTGCCGTGGACAGACGGGTCCGCAAACCCATCAAAGGCGGTATCATAGGCAGGATGCACAGCCACAAGCTGGCCCTGAAGATGGGTCGATAGCTCGGTCACTTCAACGCCGTTGGCGGCGGCTTGCCCCTTGAATTCATCGCAATAGTCTTTGCTTTCTGCGGCTTTCGCGAGGTCGAACAGTCGATCATCCCAGCTGGGTACTTGCACCCCTTTATAGCCACAATCCGCGGCCCATTTCGTGATTGCGTCCCAAGAATTGAACGGTGCGTCGTCGCCCGCAAATTGCGCCAAGAACAGCGCCGGGCCTTTGATGGTTTTCATGAATGATCCTCCCAAATCAGTGGTCGCCTAGCTCGGCATGTTTTCCTTCAGATAAATGTCGATCCGGATACGCTCTTGTGCGGCGTTGATCGGAACGCTGTCGGCCTTGGCGCGCATGATGCGCACGGCACTGCGGACGAGATGGCCCGAGTCCTGACTGATCACCGCATCAAGAAGCTGATTGTTTAATGCATCACGCGACAGGGGCGTAAGCTCATGCGCCACGACGGTCGGGCGCTGAAAGTCGGGATTCTTCTTGAAGAAACTCAACAGGCCTTCGTTGCCTGCCGCCGAAGAATAAATGCCAATAATGTTTGGATTGTCCGCCAGAGTGCCTGGCATCAGTTTCTCAATAAGCTCCGGATCGTCCCGGCCTTCCAGGGACGCAAGGATGTTCAGTTTCGGAAAGTCCCGGGCCATGACTTCATCAAAACCAAGACGCCTCTCAAGATGGTCGCGGGCCAGCATGCTGCCTGTTAGAACCAGAATACTGCCCTCTCGCGGACCAATAAAGCGCCCCAAAAGCTGGGCCGCCGTGCGCCCTGCGGCGATGTTGTCGATGCCAACGTAAAAGTCGCGCTCAGAGCTGGGGATATCGGCAACCAACGACACAACCGTCACGCCGTTGGCGCGAAGGTGGGCGATGGAGTCGCGAACGGACGGTGTCTCCGGTCCAAAGATCGCCACGCCGTCTGTGCGCGCCGTGTCGATTTGCTCTAGGGCGTTTGCCAAAGCAACAGGATCAAAAGCTGCGACCCGCACGAAAGACAGGCGCGTGCGTTCGTGGCGAATGCTCTGTTTCAGTTGCTCAATCTGCGATTCAAGCGACGTGAGAAACTCGTTGTGGTTGGACGGCAGAATGAAGACGAAATTGTATATGCGCCCGCGCGCAAGATTGGCGGCGGCTGTATCGCGCACATATCCAAGGTCAGCGATGGCTTTATTCACCCGTGCAACTGTCTTTTCGCGCACACCAGGACGTGCGTTCAAAACCCGGTCCACGGTGGCCAAGCTTACTTCAGCGACACGGGCGATGTCGTTGATTGTCGGAGCAGCTTTGGTGTCAGTGTCTTGCGTCATCGCATCCTATTTGGTCGTTACATGGCTTTGGCCAGCCCTTCGAATAGACGCGCCACAGCCTCGGCGCCAGGGTCATTGTGACCAATCAGATTCTCTTCAGGCACGTAAGACGCGCGCCCTGCTTTGGCACGGCCCATGGACGCTGTTGCATTCGCCCCCTCACGGGCAGCATGTGCAGCATTCGCAATTCCGTCTGGCAAGGCTTGGAGGGCGGGTTCCAGCGCGTCGATCATGGTGCGATCTCCTTTGCTGGCTCCGCCGACCTCAGAGATGCGTTCAAGCCCCGCAAGGAGCGCTTTGGGAATCGGCTTCCCGCTGGCGCAGGCATCGCCCGCTGCCCCAAAGAAGATTGCGAGGATAACGCCAGAAGACCCTCCCATCGTCTGGCTCAACTCCTCTCCGACCGCGCGGAAAAGCTGCGTGGGGTCAGCCAGTGGCATCCGGTCCAGCGAGCCTTTTAGTGCTTTGGCGGCGGTAGTTAGCGTGCTGCCGGTGTCCCCATCACCAGATTTCGCGTCTAGCTCGTTCAGTTCGGCTTCAGCCGCAATCAAGAGATCGCAGCACTGTTCCAACACCGCCTTTGTTTTTGGGTTTGCAGACGGGATCGGCTTGATCGGGCTCAGCCCGTCGGGGAGCGGCCTTACGGCAGGCTCAGATACCGCGTTCATGCCGGGCCATGCGGCTGGGCCAACCGATGCCTCCAGGTGAGCCTGATTGAGGTCGTCCACGGGCAGAACCGAGACCGAGAAGCCATGCATATCAAGCGAGGTCATCAACGGCGCAGGCCCGATCATGTGCTTGATGTTCTTCGCCTTGGGCGAGGTTGCAAGCTCATGCGCCAACACGCTCATTTCCAGCGGCGTCGTGGACCCCAGATTATTGAGGATAGCGACATGCGGACCAGAGCCGATTTTTGGCTCCAGCTTCTCCAGCACCAGATCCATCGCGTCTTTGGCATTTTTGAACACCACTTGCTGAACGCCCGCCTCCCCGTGAATGCCAAGTCCAAGTTCCGCCATACCGGGCGCGATGCGGTCTTCCTTGGCAGAGCCGGGAACCGTGCAGGTATCAAGCGATGTGCCGATGGATGCCATGTGCGTGATCGCCGTTTCAGCGGCTTTGGTCACTTCTTCCAGACCGGCCCCGGCTTGCGCAAGCGCGCCTGCAATCTTGTGAACAAATAGCGTGCCAGCCACACCACGAGGTTGGGGCAAGTCAGGCAAGGCGATGTCGTCATCCACCACAACCATAGATACCTTGTGCCCGAAAGCCCGCGCGCGTTCAGCGGCAAGGCCAAAATTCAGCCGGTCGCCTGTATAGTTTTTCACGATCAAAAGGCACCCGGCTGGCCCCGTGACGGCAAGAATGCCTGCCAATACCGCATCAACAGAGGGCGAGGCAAAAACTTCGCCACAGACGGCGGCGGTCAACATCCCCTCGCCCACAAAACCCGCATGCGCAGGTTCGTGCCCCGATCCCCCACCGGAAATGAGAGCAACCTTTGACTTGTCCCAATCGGCGCGGCACACGACCTTGATATGGGGATACCCATCGAGGCGCGCGAGCATCCCCCCAGAGGTTTCAAGCAACCCATCAATCGCGTCGGTGACAAGCGTTTCTTTCTCATTGATGAACTGAGGCATGTCTATGATCTCCCTAACGAATTCTGTTGCCGTCGGCATCGAAGCAAAGCGGCTTTCTGGGCGCGATTTTTATGTGCGCGCCGGGTTCGTAGTCGGTCGACGGATCGGCGATGGTGGTGATCGGATGGCCTTTGAGGATCAGATGCAGACGGTTCTGATCGCCCAGATGCTCTACCCGCTGAACCTCTGCCTCTTGCCCCACACCTTGCTGAATATGCTCCGGCCTCAGACCAATCTGCATCGCGCCCGCGGGGGCTCCGCCAAAAAGATCAGCGGGCAAGATATTGATGCGGGGCTGCCCAAGGCGGCTCGCGACATAGAGCGAGTCGGGGTTCTCATAAATCTCCCTCGGGGTGCCGAATTGCACAAGGCGACCATTATCAAGAACACCGACATGGGTGGCCATGGTCATGGCTTCGATCTGGTCATGGGTCACATAAAGCAACGTCGCCCCGAGATTTGCCTGAATGCGTTTGAGTTCCACCCGCAAGTCGGTACGCAGTTTCGCGTCGAGCGAACTGAGCGGCTCATCCATCAGATAGATCGCCGGGTCACGCACCAGCGCGCGGCCAATGGATACCCTCTGCATCTCGCCGCCAGAAAGCTCTGTGGCCTTGTTTCCCAGCTTGTGGCTGATCTGCAGAACTTCGGCCACTTCCGCGACTTTGCGCTCAATCTCAGCCGCAGGCGTGTTGAGAATTGGTGATTTCAGCGGAAAGGCAAGATTGTCCTTCACCGTCAGATGCGGGTAGAGCGAATATTGCTGGAACACCATCGCCACGTCACGTTGCGCGGGCGTTTCACCTTCTACGTTACGCCCATCAATCCAGACCTCACCCCCGTCTGGTTTCTCAAGTCCTGAGATAAGCCTCAAAGTCGTCGTTTTGCCCGCCCCCGTGGGCCCAAGCATCACGACAAACGCGCCATCGGGAATGGTCATGGAGATGTCTGCCACACCAACGTCACTGCCGAAGGATTTGGACAGGTTTTTCAAGATCACCTCAGCCATGGGACAAGACCCCCTGATTAAGCTCTGACAGCAGCGCCAGCCCATTGGAGGCATCGAAGAGCGTGACCTTGGGGGCTTCGAAGTTAAGGCCTACCTTCTCGCCGACCTTCGCCACTTGCGTGCTGTCGATGCGGGCTTTCACTTCGCCGTTGGGTGTGTCGAGCGTCACGATCTGAGTAGTGCCTAGGTATTCGGTAGCCAGCACTTCGCCGCGATAATCGCCCGCATCAGAGAGCGAGATGTGCTCAGGCCGCACCCCAAAGACGAGGCTGCCGGAGGATCCCTGCATTTGGCGTGGCACGGCAATAGGGTGTCCGTTGAGGGCAACGGAGGTTTCACCTTCGGACACGACACCGTCAAAGTTCAGAAAGTTCATCGAGGGGGACCCGATGAAGTCTGCAACGAACATGGTGGCAGGTTTGTCATAGATCTCTTGTGGGGTGCCGAATTGTTCGACCACGGCATTGTTCATCACAACGATCTTGTCGCCCATTTGCATGGCCTCCAGCTGGTCGTGGGTCACATAGACGGTTGTGGCGTTCATACGATCGTGGAGTGCGCGAAGTTCCTCAGCCATATGCTCCCGAAATTCAGCGTCCAGCGCACCAAGGGGTTCGTCCATCATGAAAGCTTTGGGATCGCGAACAATGGCGCGGCCCAAGGCCACGCGCTGCCTATCCCCACCGGACAGACCGCCCACGGGCCGGTTCAGTATGTCCGTGATGCCAAGAATGGCCGCGACTTCTTCGACTTTGGCCTTAACCTGCGCGCGGGGCATGCCCTGGCTCACCAAAGGGTAGCTGAGGTTCTTGCGCACGTTCATGTGCGGATAGAGCGCGAACATCTGAAACACAAAAGCGATATCGCGCTCGGACGGCGGGCGCTGGCCGATCTCTTCGCCGTCGAGGTAAATTTCCCCCGACGTCGGTAGTTCGAGCCCGGCGATCATGCGCAAGGTCGTGGTCTTGCCGCAGCCGGACGGGCCAAGCAGCATAAAGAACTCGCCGTCTTCGATCGTGAAGGAGCTTTCCTTCACAGCGACGAAATCGCCGAACTCCTTGCGGACATTCTTGATCTGGATCTGCGCCACGAACGTTACTCCGGGAAGTGGCTGACGATGATGAACATCACCGTACCAACCAGCGTGGTTATGAAAGAATAGGTGAACCCCCAGAGCACAAAGGGCTGCATGAGCATGAAGACCCCAAGGCCGATCAGGATGGTGGCCACCATTTCCCACGGGCCGCGGCGAAACTTCAGAAGTCCGGCGAAAAATGCGCTCATGTCAGGGCCTCGTGTGGTTGGCGTGTCGCAATGGGGTCTATGCAGCGGGTTCGGTTCATTTGCGCACCGCTCCGAATGTGATGCCTCTGAGCAGGTGCTTGCGCAAAAGAATGGTGAAGATCATGACCGGGATCAGGAAGATCGTGGCACCGGCCGCAACGGCTGGCCAGTCAAGGCCGCCCACACCGATGATGGTCGGGATAAACGGCGGCGCTGTTTGGGCCGTGCCCGAGGTCAGAAGCACCGCAAAGGCGTATTCGTTCCAGGCAAAGATCAGGCAGAAGATTGCGGTCGAGGCAATGCCGGTCGCGGCCTGAGGCAGGACCACTTTGTAAAAGGCCTGAAAGCGCGTGTATCCGTCGATCAGTGCTGCCTCCTCATACTCGCGCGGGATCTCATCAATGAATCCTTTGAGCAGCCAGACCGCGAGCGAGATGTTTACCGCCGTGTATAGCAGGATCATCCCCAGATGCGTGTCAGACAGCCCCAGTTGCCGGTACATCAAGAAGATCGGGATCGCGACGGCGATGGGCGGCATCATCCGCGTTGATAAGATGAAGAACAGCAAGTCATCCGCCAGAGGGATCTTGAACCGGCTAAACGCATAGGCCGCAAGCGTGCCCAGGAAAATCGACAGGAATGTCGAACCAAAGCCAATGATGACCGAGTTCAGGAACCGCTCTCCGAATTTCGAGGGGCCGACGATGACCATGTCGTATTGCCGCACGATTTCGTCGCGCCAGTTCTCAGGCGGATTGGCGTCAAGGTATTCCTGCGTTTGCCGCGTGCGCTGCGTAAAGAGGTTCACGTAGCCCTCAAGCGTCGGCTCGAACACAACCTTCGGCGGATAGCTGATCGCGTCAGCCGGTGACTTGAACCCGGTCAGCATGATCCAAGCAAGCGGGATCATCGTGATCAGCGCGTAGAGGATGACCAGCGTGCCGGCAAACCATTTGGAGCGCTTGGACGGCTCGGTGACGGAAAAGCTGCTCATCTTTCTTTCACCTTGTTCAGGGCTTTGACGTAGATCGAGGCAAGGCCAAAGACCGTGACAAAGAGGATGATTGCATAGGCAGAGGCATAGCCTGTCCGCCATTTCTCGAACGCCTCACGCTTGAGGTTGATCGAGGTGAGTTCAGTGGTCGAACCCGGCCCCCCGCCGGTCAGTTGCACCACGAGGTCGAACATCTTGAAGTTCTCAATCCCGCGGAAGAGCACGGCCAGCATCAGGAAGGGCAGCACCATGGGGATGGTGATCGTAAAGAACTGGCGGAGCTTGGAAGCGCGGTCGACCTCAGCCGCTTCGTAAATGTAGTCAGGGATTGATCGCAGCCCTGCCAGGCAGATCAGCATCACAAATGGCGTCCACATCCAGGTATCAACTATGACAATCGACCAAGGGGCCAGGTTGACCGATCCGAGCATTTCGAAGCTGGAAGGTTCCTTGCCGGTGAAGAAGGCCACGATATAGTTGAACAGCCCGATTTGGGGTTGATAGAGGAACTTCCAGAAGTTCCCGACAACCGCAGGCGACAGCATCATCGGCAACACGATGATCGTCGTCCACAGATCATTGCCCTTGAATTTCTTGTTGATCAGGTAGGCCAGCGTGAACCCGATAAGGACCTGAAAGAAGATGGTCCAAAAGAGGAAGTGCGCTGTGGCCTGCATGTTAAGCCAGATATCGGTATCCGTCAGGATGCGCTCATAGTTGCGCAGACCGATGTTCTTTACTTCACGGCCAATGCGGTTGGCCTTGTAGTTGGTAAAGCTGAGTTGGATCGTCCAGATCAGAGGAAAGATGTTGATCGCCAGAAGCAGAAAGATCGTCGGGCCGACAAAGATCCACGCGATTGCGCGATCACTGAGGCCTTTGATCTTGCGCGCGACCCGAGGGGGTGTGGCGCGTGCGGCGCGGGACACGGGGGTGTCGGACATGGGGGTCTGATCCGGTCGTTAGGGTACAGGGAGGGCGTGCCCCGGAGACAGTCTCCGGAGCAGCCCGTCGGATTTGCTGGCCAGTTGCGGCCAACGGGGAGGTCTTAGAGCTTGCCCTCATCTTCGAAGACTTCGGTCCAGTCTTCGATCAGCTTGTCAAGCGCTTCCTGTGCGGTGCCTTGATCCGCCACCACGTAGTCGTGGATGCGTTTCTGCATGGCCAAAAGTAATTCGGCATAGGCTGGCTCCTGCCAGAAGTCCTGCACACCACCCATGGCATCAAGGAAGTCGCCCGCAAACGGTTGACTGTCGACAAAGCCCGGATCGTTCAGCACGGAATTGTGCGCCGAGTAACCACCAAGCTCCCACCATTTCGCCTGAACATCGGGGTTAGCAAACCACTTGATATACTCCAGCGCCGCGTCCTGCTTGTCGGAGTAAGCCACCACCGAGATGCCCTGCCCGCCAAGTGTCGAACCGGCCTGATTTTGCGGCGGATTGACGAAGAAGTCGATCTTGTCGCCCCCGGTATTGGGGTCAGCATAGAGGCCCGGGAAGAACGCAAACCAGTTCATCGCCATCGCGACCTGACCGGATTTGAACGCGTCGAGGCTCTCACCCATGTAGGAATTCGTATAGCCCGGCGGCGTCGCCGTTTCGTAGAACTCTTTATAGAATTCAAGCGCTTCAACAGCTTCAGGAGAATTCACTGCCCCTTCCATGTCATATGCACCAGGGGTGTTTTCATACTTGAAACCCCACGGATACAGCGCGGATGTGACGCCCATCGTGATGCCCTCTGATCCACGCTCAGTAAAGATCGCGGCACCATAGACGGTCTTGCCGTCAATCTCGCGGCCCTGGAAGAACTGCGCGATTTCAAGCATTTCCTTTTGGGATTTGGGTTCGCCAAGATCGCGGCCCGTGGCCTCTTTGAAGGCGGCCTTGATGTCGTCGCGCCCGAACCAGTCCCTGCGATAGAACCAGCCGTTGGCATCGCCCATTGCGGGCAGCGCGTAATAGTTTGGCGTACCCTTAGGCCAGGTCGAATAGGCATAGACAGTCGCAGGCGCGAAGTCGTCCATTGAAATGCCTTGGTTATCAAAGAAGTCGTTCAGCTTCACGTAGTGGCCATTCTCTGCCCCGCCGCCGATCCACTGACTGTCGCCAATCAGCAGGTCGCAAAGCTTCCCGCCTGAATTCAGCTCGTTCAGCATACGGTCGGCGAAGTTGGGCCACGGAATGAACTCAAAGCTCATGGTGTGGCCCGACTGCGCTTCAAATTCTTTGCTGAGTTCCACAAGCGCGTTTGCGGGGTCCCATGCCGCCCAGCAGAGCGTCAGATCGTCCGCTTGTGCCGTGCTTGCAAATGACGCAGATGCAATCGCCAGAGCGCTGGCCGAGGCCAGTTTCAAATTTTTCATCAATTTTCCTCCCAAGGTAAGTCCGAACAAATGAGGTTCGTTCGAATCGTCTATCAGACTTCCCCAAAATTAAATGAGGTGCGCACCTCAAGTCTAGAGAAAAATGAGGTACGCACCTCATTCCGTACTCAAATGCATAATAATAACGCATTTTAGACCTTGTCCCTGCTCTAGCTTCACGGGAAAATTAGTTGCCACTGCAATTGGCACCTACAACAATTCAGGACCAATATGGCGTTGACCGTGGATCCGGCGAGCTAGAGGTTCGGCGTCGTAGCCTTCTTGCAAGCGAAGTGCGTCATTCTTGAGTGATGATGATTGTGGAGATGATTGAAAGTCCGCTTTCACAAACCCCTAGTGAAATCTCGCACCTGCAGATAACTTCCGTTTCCCGCCCTTGCTATTTGCTGCTGCTGTCGGAAAGCGCTCACAGCAACCGTTCGTTTTGAAAGGGGCAACGGCAGGTTTGTCCGCAATCCGGTCGTTCAGCGTGCCTCGCAGCGCTGCGCAGCAGCGAATGGCTGTTTCGAGCCCAACCCAGCCATTGCCTTTTCTCGCTGCGCGCGCACGCAGCACAACATTTGCTGCAAATGCCCAGTTCGGGACGCGGCGCGGCAGATTGGGGCAGGTCAGCAACACTGTCACTTTCGGTGACAATGTCTCACGCGAAAGCAGAGATTGCAGCCTTGTTTGAGAGTAATTTCGAGGGAATTTTCACGAAATCCTATACCGACTTTGCCGATATAACTTCGATAGGTGAAAATTAAGGAAGCGCCAAAAAGAGATCAAAAACGGGAACAGCCTCCGAAACCTAAGCGTCGAGGACTTCTACGCAAAGCGCAGTTCTCAGATTAGACGCTCATTTCTTAGCAGCCAAAAAATCACCACACAAGAGAAAACGGTTCTGAGTGAACCGGGTTTTTTGTCGCTGACGTAAGATGACCCATTTCAATGATGCTCCACTTGGAGCGATTGAGACAATCATACCTCAGAACAGTGAAGGTATGTCAAAATCAACCCGCGATCAGAATGGCGGAAGGCAACTGCATTTCTGGCCATGGCTGATCATCACTCACAGATTGGAGAGAAGGCAACCGTTTCAAAAATACAGGCCATTTGCGCGACGAAGTGTGTGAGTGCACATATTGGCTTCAAAGCCTGTGACATGATGCTGCTTGACACGCTTGGAGCCTTTACAAAGACCCAAGGCTGGGGCGACGGGCAGTGGCCGAACTTTTGAACGTCCAATGCCTAGCTGATGCAGCAAACAGGCTTCTCGCACTCTGCATTAAAGCGGAATGTGCGACGTTTGGTTGAAATGGGTGCAATTGCCTTCAAGGTCAGCCCAAATGATAAGAGCTGGGCAAACGAAACGCAGAAGGTGGTATGATCGAAGCGTTCGGTTTTGACGTGTCACACTCAACGCTCGTACCGGAGGGCTCCAGCAGCTTTGCATAGAACTACTGGCCGAACGCGACCTCCGTGAGAGGCCGAAACGCCAAAATGCCACTATACGCGGAATGATCCACGCAAAGTTAGAAACAGGCCTCAGCAGCACCCTGAATAACCGTTGCGCGCAACTGTCTAATCTTTTCAGAGCGCTCCTTAGCCGAATCCCACACGGAAAGGTTTACAAGCTAAGTTCGTTGGATGGTGAAGGCGTCTAGTTAACAAGAAACGGACAGCTCAAGCAAAGTAAATGCTTGGGTGCGGCCCTAATCCGGACCGCACCTGTTTGACCTTACGCACCGGTCCAGGTTGCGCCGGCCGGATCATCAGTGGTCGTGATGCGATAGAGGCTCGCTTCGCCTGTCATTGAGGGTTCGAGGCTATATGCCTCGCCCGGATGAACAAGGCTTGTGTCACCCGGGTTCAACACTGTTTCACCGCCGTCCCAGCGGAACTTCCAGTGGCCGCGCCCGGGCATCAGCACGGTTGGTTTGTCGGGCGCACTCATGTCTGCGGTCTCAGAACCGCGGGTCAGGAAATCAACCTCAAAACCCGGTTTGTCTTTCAACAACGCATTTTCCCCAATCACTTGCGCGGGTTTTTTTGCGGCGCGTGCCATCAGATCCTGATAGCGGGCGACATATCCGGGGATGACGTTTTCAATTGGCACTTCGGGGAAGGCTTTTAGCTCTTCCTCGGAAAGGACGGGCATAGGTTTTACACCGTCTGGCAAGCTCTCGCCTTTTTTAGTGTCATAGAGGGATCCATTTTCACCAAGGACCAACCCGTGTGCTTGGGCGTCTTCAATCACTTGAGGTGCCCATGTCACGCCGCCCCCCGCATCATCGCCACCCAAAATGGCCATGATCATTCCATAGTCGGTGCCGATGTTTTCAAACCCGCGGAACATGCCGGTCGGAATGTTAAAGATGTCGCCTTCTTCAGCTATCAACTCGCCGGCTGTGCCATAGCGACCCCAGAAAAACCGCCAGCGTCCTTTGAGGACAAAAAACACCTCGGCAGTTGTATGCGAATGCAGCGAGTTGCGGCATTTGGGCGGCTGCCCGGCGGCGCCGATATTGAACCCGATCTGATCTGTGATGTGCACGTGTTGATCGGGGCTTTCGGAAACGCCGCCACCGATGATGGTAAAGTTTTCCTTTTGGTCCGAGCCCGGCGTGTGCGCATCGATAAATGCCGTCTTGCAGGGTTTCAGATCGCCATAGCGTACGATGCGGTCTTGGATGCTGGTCATTGTCTTATCTCCTTGAGTTTTGGTTTGTTTGGTTCAAACGCAAACTCCAGGTGGGCGGTTGTTCAGACGCTTTGCTCGCAACGATGCGCGATAGGTATGAAACCTGCGCATCGCTTGAGAGGAGCAAAGTTGAGGTGCGTCGTTCGTCACACTTATTATCCCGTATGCATCATGATTTGTTTCCAGATGGATACATGGTCAAACAAGGTCCATTCCCGGCGCAATCCATAAGGACCAAACTCGGCATGGGTAAAGCCCATCACATAGACCTCAGCTCCGGTTGGTTGACCGAACATCCCCCAACCGTCGTGTTTTCCGTGCAAACTCCAACGAACCGCTGCACGGGGTGACAGCATTGGGTCCTCTCTTCCGATCTGGTGTTCGATCTTGAACTCTGCGTTCGGAAAAGATGACCGAAGCCCCATCCACAGTTTTTCTGTGTCGGCCCATGAATGCACCGTAGTGCTTGCGGGATGTTCGGTTTGCACGGCACGGTCATATTCCGCGCGTACGACGGCAAAATCTTTGTCCATCATTCGGGTCAGAATGTTGGACATCCGCGCACCCCATTCGTTGTCATTGCCGCGACTCTTGTATGGTCCTTCGACATCAACAGCAGGGCTGAATGGTTTGACGCAGTTGTCGGGCCCGCCTTCGCGCTCGATCAACTCGCGGGCGAATTTCTTTGGTTTCATTCCCAGTTGTAAGACGATGCCGGCGGTGTCTCGGATCAACCATTCATCATTGATCTGATCGTTTATTGCGGCGCAGTCTGCGATGGCTCGAACGATAAATCGTTTCCCTGTTGGTGGTCCGAATGCGCCGCCGCCAGTATGCGTGCCCATGGTCAAAAGGCGGTGTGAAGACAGGAAACCGTCTTCTTCATTCCCAGACCATATTACATCCTCGCCGGTTAACTCCCGATCCGGGAATTCAGCCAGTGTGGCTAGGGTCCCGTTGATTGTTCTCTGATTGCCGATCGAAACCCCTTCGGGGAACCGCATCGGGATATCCGGTGCGTAGCGGTAATTCAGGGTGGCGATGCCGCGGTCTTCCCAAATCTCTTGCGTTATTTTCAAGATGTAGTCTGGCAAGTCAGTATATTGCGGGTCAAACCCCTTCATTGGGCCCATCCTTTTGGAATTTTAGCAGACCCACGCACAATCAACCTACCGTCGATTGCGATGCGCCGTGTTTCGCTGCTTTCGTTTTCGATTTGGTCGAGCAATATTTCGACAGTGTTTGCGACCATGCGATTGGCCGGTTGCCGTACAGTTGTCAGATCGTAGGTCGGCCAGCCAGCAGCTGGAACGTCGTCAAATCCAACGACCGAAACGTCTTCGGGCACGTTCAATCCAAGTTCGAAGCGCAATGTGTCCATAACGGCAAGAGCCATATGATCGTTGGCGACAAAGACCGCCTCAGGGCGGTCCGAAGCAAACATGGAACGGGTGGCGTCTGCGGCTTTTTCCATTGAGAAATCGCCCTCAGCCCTGGAATGCAAAGGAACACCCGCTTCTGCCAGAGCAGATATAAATCCTGCCTCACGGTCCCGCTGGGTGGAGGCTCCGCTCCAACCGGCAATGTGGCCGATTTTGCGATGTCCGGCCGCAAGTAAAAATTCGGCAACTTTGCGCCCGCCTGCATAGTTGTCCGAGGTCACAGCGGACATGTGCGGATCGTCCTGGCTGCGGTTGAAAAGAACCATCGGAACATTCGCAGCACGGCATCGCTCAGACAGTTCTGACGACATAGCGACCGAGGCGGCGATGATCCCGTCGACTTGGTAATCAAGAATTTCCTCAACAACCGATTCAGTATTTCCCGAAGTCTGTTCCGCCATAAAAATCAGCAGGTGATAGCCGCGCTTTTGCAGTTCATTCGACAGTTTCGCGATCGCATCGGGGTAAAACTGGTTCTCGAGATAGGCCACCACCAGCCCGATGATGCGGCTTTTGCCCGACACCATCGCGCGGGCCAGAACGTTGGGGCGATATCCCAATTCGGCCGCAGCTTTGCGCACTTTTTCGGCGGTTTTCTTAGAAGCCGACGCACCAGGCGTAAAGGTGCGCGATACCGCAGACTGGCTGACGCCAGCGCGTTTCGCAACTTCAGCTGAGGTGACGTGTTTCTTGCTCATTCGGCGGTCCATCCACCGTCAATCAACAGTGATGTACCTGTCACCATCGCAGAGGCCTGAGAGGCCAGAAAAACGACAGCGCCCATAATGTCCTCGACTTCGCCAACCCGTCCAAGCTTGATTTTGTCTTCGATCCAAGCCCGCCTTTCCGGGTTTTCGAAGGTTGGTCGCGTCAGCTCTGTGAGGATGAAGGTTGGGCATATGGTATTCACCCGGATACCTGCTTTGCCCCACTCAATGGCCATAGCTTTGGTAAAGCCCTCGACCGCATGTTTGGTCGCACAATAAACGGCGCGGTCTATACCGCCTACATGCGCCATTTGGGATGAGATATTTATCAGGCTGCCAGGTTTACCTGCGGCAACCAATCCCTTGGCGACGGCTTGGGTCAGGAAATAAGCCCCTTTGACATTCAGATCAGCAACAGCGTCAAAGTCGGGTTCCGTTGTGTCCGTTGCAGGGCTGTGGCGAGCCAAACCCGCCGAATTGACAAGGATATCAAACGGGCCGCTTGCTGCTACGGCTGATTGCGTACCAGCAATATCGGATACGTCCATCGGCAAGGCGCTGGCAGACATGCCAGCGGCCTTCATTTCATCAACGATCGCGTTCAAGGTTTCAACGCGCCGTGCGGCAAGTGTCACTTCTGCGCCCGCCTCGGCCAGCGCAGCAGCGCATGCTAATCCGATACCAGCACTGCCACCCGCGACCAAGGCACGCTTTCCATCTAAGCGAAACGAGGGTGTTTTGGGCAAAGTCATAATTTCGCTCCGATTGGTGAAGAAATTGAACCCGTCATGCGTGCTTTGTTAAATTCACGCAACCGGGCAAGCACATCCACACCGAGTTGAATGTAAACATCCAACAGATCGACCAATACCCAATTTTCGCGAATAAGCCCGTCAGCGACGCGCCAGAAATCCAAGCTGCGCATGGTGATTTCTTGCCCCGAGGGGGCGATGCCCAACCATCCATCTCCGGTGACGGTCATCTGCATATTTGGCCAGCCCGTTGCGATGACATAGGCACCGTCACCGTAAAAATGACAGTTCAGCGTTCCTGTTGTGCCGCCCCTTCGGTCAGGCATCGCGTTCAAAAACGGGATTTGGTGCCAATGGCGAAACCCGGCCAAACCGCGGGCTGTTCCGATCCCGGCTGGTCCGTACCAGTTGACGCGCGGATCCCAGTATTTCTCTGCCTGCATAATCTCGGGGCCGCCCTCGGACGGATGGCGAGATAGATCCGTGAGCATACCGATCACGACGTCCATGCTTTGCGCGCTTTGCGTGGCAGTGCGTGTATCGAATGACAACCCGTCTTGGGTTGCAGGCCCAGAGATATACATTTCGCGCCCAAGGCTTGGCACCATAGGCCAAGCACCCGCTTGCATCATAAGCTCGGGCACATCCCAGATCGCTTGAATCTCGACGACTTTATTCTCTGAGACGCGATAGAACTCGTGGAACCGCATATGAGCGAAATGGCCCGTCGGCGGGATATCAAGAAAAGGTCTCGCGAAAGTGCCAACGTAATGCCCCGCGCATCCGATCCAGTCGTTACCGTCTGTATCGGTGCCGGCGCTGACAATCCAATCGCGGCGCTCCAAGTCGGGAAATGCGTCTAACAGCGGTGCAAAAGCTGTATCATAGAACCCTTGTGGCCCTGACAGGTCGCCGAACGGATGGCACAAATGCACAGTCGCATCCGCTGACATAAACGCAGCTAGTGCGGATTGCACAGATGCCCGTTCAAAATTGGCCATAGCCGTTCGAACGGGCGCAATCAGCGCTCGCAATGCGTCAGGGTTGCTCATTATTCAGCGGCCCCTCCGTAAGGCACATTTTGCCCACCATATCGACGCACACGCAGGTTGCATTGCTCAGCATGCCCAACAAAACCCTCCAACAGACATAGACGGGATCCGTAGGCCGCGATCTTTGCAGCTGCTTCATCTGTGGTGATCTTTTGATAGCTGTGCGTTTTCAGGTATTTGCCAACCCAAAGGCCGCCGGTGTAACGCCCCGCCTTTTTGGTGGGCAAAGTGTGATTGGTGCCGATGACCTTGTCACCGTTTGAGACGTTGGTGCGTGCCCCCAGAAACAGGGCGCCATAGCAAGTCATGTTATCCAGGAACCAGTCGTCTCGGTCGGTCATAACTTGCACGTGCTCAGAGGCGATATCGTCAGCAACCTCCAGCATCTCGTCATAGGTGTCACAAAGGATGACTTCGCCGTAGTCTTCCCAACTCACCTGTGCTGTCGCAGCGGTAGGGAGAATTTCAAGAATGCGGTCGATCTCGGTCAGTGTTTCTTCTGCGAGCTTGCGAGAATTGGTCACTAGTACGGCTGGCGAATTATAGCCATGTTCTGCCTGGCCAAGCAGGTCAGTCGCACACATCTCGGCGTCAACAGTTTCGTCCGCGATAACCATCGTTTCCGTTGGGCCCGCAAACAGGTCAATTCCAACACGACCGAAAAGCTGGCGTTTGGCCTCAGCCACGAACGCATTGCCGGGCCCGACAAGCAGGTGAACCGGATCGATGGTTTCGGTCCCGATCGCCATTGCACCAACGGCCTGGATGCCGCCCAAAACATAGATTTCGTGCGCGCCGCCCAGGTGCATTGCGGCAATCACAGCTGGGTTTGGTTCACCTTCAAAAGGTGGCGTGCACGCAATAATGCGCGGCACACCAGCAACCTTAGCCGTGGCCACAGACATATGCGCAGAGGCAACCATCGGGAATTTGCCACCTGGTACATAGCAACCCACAGATTGAACCGGGATGTTCTTGTGTCCGAGAATGACGCCGGGCATGGTTTCCACTTCGATATCAAGCATACTGTCGCGTTGTGCCTGGGCAAAGTTGACAACCTGCTCTTGAGCGAACTTGATATCTTCTAGGTCGCGCGGGCTGACCTTGGCGATTAACGCATCAATTTCGTCTTGGCTGAGGCGATAACTATCGCGGTCATATCCGTCGAATTTGTTGGCCAGCTCACGCACGGCAACATCGCCGCGTTGTTCAATGTCTTTGAGAGTGGCGGCAACAACGGCGGCTGTCTTGGCATCGTCTTCGGCACGATCTGCTGCGGGTTTTCCATGTTTGAGATGGGTAATAGCCATTGCGTTATCCTCGCTTAGTCGGGTCTTGGGGCGGTACGTTCACCGCGGTCGTAGGCTTCCCAGCCCTCGCCGTTGAACAGGTCCACACCCAGTTGTGCGGCGACATGGGCAAAATCGACATTTACCCAATTGTCGACAATTTTGCCGTCGACGACTTTCCAGAAATCCATGTATCGGATTTCAATTCGTTTACCCGTGGCACTGATGCCTAGGAAATCGCCGGAATGCGTGGCCTCTTGGCGGCCAAAGGCAGCGGCCCATTCGCCCATGTACAACCGCGCTTCGTCGATACAGACCTTGTCTGAAAAAGCGGCCTGAAATGGGCGTTGCCAGTTGTCTTGAAATTCCCGCAGGCCGGTTTTCGTGCCGCAGCCTTGATTGCCCATCCAGCGAAAGCTTTCTGAGAAAAACTCACCGATATCGCTGATGCGATGGTCGTTCAGGCCGTCTACCATGCTTTCGATAACGGCGCGGGTTTCGTCCGTTTTGGACATATCCGTATCGCGTGTCAGAACCGCCTGTTCGGGGCGTGATCCTTTCATCCTGCATCCTCACTTATGAATTCTGCCGCCCGATACCCGATCATCATCGAGGGGGCGTTGGTATTGGCTGACGTCACCGCTGGCATGACAGATGCATCCGCAACCCACAGGCCAGAGACACCGGCCACGGACAGGCGCGGCGTAACAGGGGCAGTGCCATCGCCCATGCGCAAGGTGCCGACGGGGTGATAGGCTGTTGCGCCGTGGTTTTTGATATGTTGACGCAGCGCTTCATCCGAAGACACCTCTGGGCCAGGAAAGGCCTCAGGCGCGCGGTGTTTTCCGAATGCGGCCGTGCTCATGAGCGCGCGCAGGCGTTTGAGCCCAGCGAGCAACGTTTCGACATCATCGGGGTCATTAAATAGCCCAAGATCGATATCGGGAGAAACGTTTGGGTCGGCAGAGGTCAGCCGCAATCGGCCCCGTGATTTGGGCCGACACACGCAGACATCTGCAAAATACCCAGACCCGGTGGTAAAGCGACTGCCCTTCCAGTCCATCATGAACGGAATGAAATGACACTGCACATCCGGCTCGCCCGCTTCCCCACGGGCGTTGAAGAAAGCGCCGCCTTCGACCGTTGGTGATGCAAATCGACCTTTGCGCGTAAAGAGATAGCGGAAGGGGGCTAACATCCACGCTGGCAATTGAGACAAGGTCAGGCCGTATCCAGATTCAGGGCCGACATAGTGCAAACCGGCCGCCGGGTGATCATGAAGGTTCTCACCGACCTCGTCAGAGGCGTGGGTCACCGAAATTCCCATCTCTTGCAGATGTGCCGCTGGTCCAACCCCAGAGCGCATCAGGATCGCGGGGGAGCCAATAGAGCCAGCCGAAAGAATGACGCCTTTGGACGCAGTCAGTTTGGTGCCATCGATCAGAACAACACGATTTGCGCGACCATCGGCAAACTCGATGCGGTCCACCTCTGACCCGGTCCTGACTTTTAGATCGTGGGCGTCTTGCGCAGGGCGCATAAATGCATCTGCTGCCGACCAGCGGCGTCCATTGCGCATGTTAAATCGGAAGGCTCCGGCGGTTTCGTATTCCGGCGTAGGCGCGGCATTTGTGTTTCCGCCGAGCAAGCCAGACAAAGCCTCGACCAACGGATGAACACCTGTCATCTGCTTGGGTTGCAGTTTTTCTTCCACAGCTTCGAAGGCGGGCTCTACGTCGCGCCATGCCCAGCCTGGAACGTTCCAACCGTCAAAATCATCGCGCCGCCCGCGAAACCAAACCATCGAGTTGATCGCGCCTGACCCGCCAAGCATACGCCCGCGGTGCACATTCAGCTGTCTGCCACCCAGACCTTTTTGCGGTGCTGACTTGAACCGCCAATCTCGCTTGCTGCCCATCAACCAAGCCAGGCCAAAAGGAATTTTTACAAGGGGATGGCCATCCGACGGACCAGCCTCGAGCAACAGAACCCGCCCACACCCGCGCCGCGCCAGTTCTGCAGCAGCGATGCAGCCAGCTGAGCCAGCGCCAACAACGATGAAATCAGCGTCCGTAGTCACGCGCGTTTTCCCATTCTTGAAAACAAATGAAGCACACCAAAAGCGGTGAATGCCTGGCGGTGAATCGATTGAAATTGATAGCGCCCCATGGCGTCAGCCCTTCACCGCACCGGCGGTCAGGCCACCAACGATCTGGCGCTGGAAAAACAACACCATCAAGAACAGCGGTGCCGTGACCGAAACAACCGACGAGACGGCGAACATCACGTTACCCTTGGTTTGCGTGGTTCCAAGGAAGCTCGCGACTTTCGGAATCATCGTCTGATTTTCCTTGGACAACAGCATCGTCGTCACCGCGAAATCGTTGTACGCCAGCAAGAATGAGAACAAGCCGGTGGTAATAACGCCGGGCCACATCACGGGAATGATCACATTGCGAAATGCCTGAAACCGGGTGCAACCGTCGACCATCGCACTTTCGTCAAGTTCAGCTGGAATGTTCTTAAAGAACGAATGCAACATCCACAGAGTAAATGGCTGGTTGATCGCAACCAAAACGATGATCGTGGTCGCGGTATGCCCCCAAAGGTTCCACTGGAAGAAGACGGGCAGGTAACCCGACACCAAAGTGATTGGGGGCATCGCCCGGAAAATCAGCGCCGCAAGAAGGAACCAGAACGCATAGCGATAAGTAGACCGCGCCAAGGCGTAGCCGCCCAAGGTTCCTAGCGTCAAAGATATGGTCACTACAAAGAAACACACGATGGTGGAGTTTAAGGCTGCGCGCCAGAACTCCTCTTGGATCCAAGCCCCATAGTATCCGTCCCCGGTAAAGACCCCTCCGGTTTCAACAATTGTTAGCTTGCCAGTGAGCGCGTTGGCCCAATTCGCTTTGGAAAAGAAATCCCCTTCCACTTTGAACGAACCCCAAAGCGTCCAGAGAAATGGAAATGCGGCAAGGATCATCCAGACCGCCAGTACGAGGACGACCAGGAATGTGACTGCTGCGGGCTGGCGTTGTGCTTTGCTAGACATGTGTCACCTATTTCCGATCAAATTCGCGCCAAGTGCGCACCAAAACCGGCGACAAGAGGATCGCCACGCCAATGATTGTCAGCACCGACGTCGCAGCCGCCGACGACAGCTGTCGGGTTTCGCCGCCAAGGTCGTTGTAAATCGCCCAACTCAGAGAGGTTGCGTGCGCTTCCGCAGAGAAACTGACGATGGGTTCGAAAACCCGGAAGTTGTCCATCAACTGCATCAAGGCGATGAACGTGGTCAAAGGCAGCAAGTGTGGGATAATGACGTGGCGGATCTGTAGCCACCGGTTGGCGCCATCTACACGTGCCGCCTCGAGGGTATCTTGGTTTACGGATTGAAGCCCCGCGTAATAGACAATGAATGCAAAAGGTGCGGAATGCCACACGCCATAGACCATCAACATTATCCAGGTTAGGGGCGTCGATGCTTTGACGGACAAATCCGGATCCCCGGCCAAATATTGTAGCGTCGCTCCGATGATCCCACGTGCGTCTACCATCCAGAACAGGATCAGAGCGCCCACCAGTGGGGTGATCATCATAGGCAGAAGTGAAAAGAATATTAGCGGTCCGCGAATTTTCTGAACCGCGGCGTTCACCGCAACGGCAATGATAAACCCAAAAACGATGACCAGTGGCGTGACGATGAAGGTGAACGTCAGTGTAAAACCGATGGCCTTATAAAACGGCAAATTCAACATCTGCGATCCGAATTCACGCCAACTGTTGGACTGCCGCCAATTGTCACCGACTTCATCGATCGCGAGGTGGTTTATGTCAGCATAAGTTGTCAGACCTGCGAATTGCCCAAGCGGGCGTTCTGCGCGCAATGCATCGGTCGCGTCCTGATCCACGGTGGTGGATTCCTTACAGCCGAACAAATCACAGGTTTCGACGACTTTGATAACCTGTTCGTGGGCAACATGAACGGATTGCACGACCACCGAAATGATCGGGAAAAAGATAAAGCACAACATTGCCAACGCTGACGGAAGAACAAACCAGAAAAAGGGTTTATGTTTCATTGTCTTGATGCCCCCGGGCGTCGGTCAAGGTGGTGGGAAATCCGGGGCAGATAACTCCGCCCCGGATCAATGCATTCCTTAGTTCAGGAAGCCTTTTTCTTTAGCAGCAGCGGTATAAGCCGCTTCTGTGTCTGCCAGCGCTTGCTCGGCGCTTTCCTTGCCAAGCAAGAAGTCGGAAATGTTGTTGCCCAATGCCGTGTGCAGCAAGCCATGGTATGGCAGCATTGGGTAGGAAATTGTGCCCGCCGCGATTGCAGCAAATACGCCATCATTGACCGGAGCTGGCGTGTAGCCTTCGATCATCCAGACAGCTTGGCTCATTGTTTCGTCGTTCAGGATCGCAGGGCTTGTGCCGTGCTTCATAGCGAGGAATGTCGCAACGGCGTCTTCATCTGAGATGTTTTTCGCAACGGTCCAACCGTCCCACCACAGTGTAGACGCAGGAGTTGTACCGCCAGCTACAGTGAGAGGGCCGCCAACGGTGATATTGGAATAGACCTGCTCTTCGGCGCCTTCAGCATCCATCAGGCTGCCCATGCGGGACCCCCACATGTTCATGATCACGACGTTACCTGCTTCCATTTCAGCACCAGTCGCGTTGCTGTCATGCGTCAGGAAGTCGGGGTTCATGTATTCGGTCAACTTTTTCAACATGTTCAGAGTTGCAACACCCTGAGCATTGTTGATCGCGACTTCGGCTGTGCCTGCGTTATAGAACTCGCCGCCATGACCGATGTACATGTTGGTAAATTCCTGCGCCAGGTTCCACCCAGCTTTGTAAGCGCCACCGACAGGATACTGGCTGATGCCAGCCGCACGGATTTTCTCAGCTGCTGCCAGAACATCTTCGTAGCTGCTTGGCACATCTGCGCCGATTTCGGCCAGCACGTCCTTCCGGTAGGCGAGCGTTTGCGCGTTCGCCATAAAGGCCACAGCCATGATGTTGCCATCAATGGTGATCAGCTGGTTCTTTGGAATGTCTTGGCCATATTCCGCGACAAGATCATTCAGCGGGCGAATGACGTCTTCATTCATCAGCGCCACGATCGACGAGTTTGCGATGATCGCCGACGAATATTCCGCGGGATTGCCGCTCATCCCGTCGACGTTGATTTTCTGGTGATCCGCAGTGAGGTTGGATTTTACCTCACCACCGCTACAAGCTGCCGCACCTTTGGCAACTGTTTGGATGGCAGGAAATTCGTTGCCGACAATGCTGACATTCCCGGAAATTTCGCAGGCAGCGTGGGCAGTACCTGCCGTGATTGCCAAAACGCTCACAAGAGCGATTTTTTTAAAAAACATGTTGTCTCTCTCCCTGTTGTGGATGCACCTTCGAAGCCTGCACCCGTTGACCCCGCAAAGGCGGGAAATGACGGAGGGAGTTACCCCCCGATACGCGCACCTGTTTCCGCTTCGAAAAGGTGACAATGTTCTTTCGGAACCTCGATCAACACGGTGTCGTCGATTTCAGCTCTGTAATTTTTATCTGCTTTGACAGAGACCAAGGCGCCGCCGATGCGGACACTGACCATTGTCGCGTCGCCCAAAAGCTCCATCGTATAGATTGGCGCGTTGATCTGCCCGCCGCTGTCGACAACCCTGGCATCTTCCGCGCGGAAACCGAGCGTAACTGGGCCGTCTTTTGCCTCTAGGCCGTTGATACTGACGTTTTCCGCGGTAAAGACTCCGTTTTTGACCGAGCCGTCCATCAAGTTCATCGCAGGGTTGCCAATAAAGCTGGCAACAAACGCATTCGCCGGATTGTCGTAAATCTCGACAGGCGTGCCCACCTGCTGCACCACGCCCGCCTTCATAATCACAACCCGGTCGGCAAGGGTCATGGCTTCAATCTGGTCATGGGTCACGTAGATCGTTGTGACGGCTAGCTCGTGAGAAAGGTTTTTGATCTGAGCGCGCGTGGAAACACGCAATTTGGCATCAAGATTGGACAATGGTTCGTCCATCAAGAATACGTTTGGTTCACGCACAACCGCACGGGCAAGGGCAACGCGTTGGCGTTGACCGCCTGACAATTCTGCCGGTTTCCGATGCAGGAAATCGTCAAGCTCAACCATGGCGCTGGCCCGGCGTACTTTTTCGTCATGTGTCTTGGGATCCACACCACGAACACGCAAAGGGAAGCGGATGTTTTCGTAGACGTTCATGTTTGGGTAGAGCGCATAGCTTTGGAACACCATCGCCACGTCACGGTCTTTTGGTTCAAGATCGTTTACCAGCTTCCCGTCGATCAGGATCTCACCTTCGGTCACATCCTCAAGCCCGGCGATCATCCGCATCGTCGTGGTTTTGCCACATCCAGAGGGCCCGAGCAGCACCAAAAACTCCTTGTCAGCAATGGTGAGATCAAACTCGTGAACCCCCACGAACGACCCCCAACGTTTGGACAAATTGCGGAGCTGAATTTCGGCCATATCTTCCCCCTAACGGCATGCAGGCATTTTTTTTGCATGCGATTGCAAAGATCATAGACACCGGGTGTTTTGTTTGGCAACCTGTTTTCGCAAACGCATGCAAAAAGTCGAAGCAGATCAGAAAGTGCGCGAATGAACGCCGGGTTCCAAAAAGAAAAACAGCTGGTTAGGGATTATTACAAGCGCCTCGACGGGGCTCTGGGGGCAGATATCTCTAAGGCCTTGGAGGCGTTCACATCCACAGACTATCTGTGGCGCGGCTTTCATCCGTTTGGCGAAATTTCATCCGCAAGCCACGTTGCCGAATCGTTTTGGCGGCCTCTGAAAGAAGCTCTGACATCTCTGCAGCGCCGCATGGATGTCTTTATGGCCGGAGACAATACAGTCGCAGAACAGGGTGGCGTTTGGGTCGTCTCTATGGGCCACCTGATGGGCAAATTCGATCAATCGTGGCTTGGCATTCCACCAACCGGAAAAATCGCTCTGCTGCGGTATTGCGAGTTTCATCGCATCGTAGACGATAAGATCACCGAAACTGCGATGTATTTCGACATTCCTCATCTAATGGTTCAGGCAGGGCTACAGCCGTTCCCAACTCAAACCGCCGCTCATTTGGTTCAACCTGGCCCGATGACTCATGATGGTTTGATGTTTGAACATCAAGAGCCTGCCGCCGGGCAGAAAACGCTGGCGCTTATCGAAGATATGATCCGCGACCTCGGCCAATGGGACAGTGGTCTTAACCTAGAAGACGAACTGCGCCGCACTTGGCATGAAGATATGGTCTGGTGGGGACCGGAGGGTATCGGTGCAACCTATACAATCGAACGGTACGCCAAACAGCATTCGGGCCCGTTCCGCGCCTCTTTCGCCAACCGATCCAAGACATCACACATCGCCCGCTTGGCCGAAGGCAATTTTGGCGGCTTCTTTGGCTGGCCCAACTTTACCGCTACACCTTCAGGCGGCTTCATGGGGATGCCAGCAACCAACACCCCCGGTGAATTCCGTGTAATCGATATCTATCGACGCGAGGACGACAAGCTGGCCGAAAATTGGATCTTCATCGATCTTCTCCATTTCTGGAAAATGCAGGGCGTTGACATCTTGGCGCGTACGACAGGCATCCAAGCCGGTCGTGCATCGGGCGCAAATGGGACGCTAGTGTAACCTAGCCGCGTGTTTGAGGGTAGCGTGGCTTTACCCTCAAATTATGCTGTAATCATCGTCATGTTGATTAGCTGCACCAAAGCAAGTGGCCCATCTGACTAAAAACGCTGAAACTCCCACACAACCTTACGTTTCCGTCGCACTTAGCTGTCATCCCCCAGTTTCAGTATCATTAATTTGGGGATCCTCCGGCAAGGTTTCGGATATTGGCTGACACATGTTCAGCGCATGATGCGAGCGTTTTCTTGTTTTATCTGAGCCAGGAATTGAAGGTGACCTGGGTTTTCTTGGTGGTGTGGAACCATTCCGCGTTCAGAACTTCCCGACGAAGTGTTCCATTGAAGCGTTCGTTGTAGCTGTTTTCCCGGAGTGATCCTGGGAAAATCTGCATCGGTTGGATGCCGAACCGTCTGAGCCATTCCTGAAGCGACGCAGCGATGAGCTCTGGGCCGTTGACCGAACGAATAAAACCGGGCTTGCTATTCTTCATCAGCAACCGGTGCGGCACAACCAGAAGATCGTTGTCGTTCATCTTCGAGCGTACCGTCACGCAAAGCGCTTCACGGGAGTACTCATCCAGCACAGTGAGCATCTTGTCGGGCCGTCCGTTGCTCAACTTGTCATGCACGACGTCGATCGCCCAGATGTGGTTTGGACTTGTGGAGCGCAGGCGGATGATAGAGCTATCCTTGTGATAAAGCCACCGTCACTTCTTTAGCGATGAGGCAGTTGCATTCCTTCCCGCGACACCAAAATAGCGGCGCAGTTCAAGGGGCGAAAACACCGCCATGAGCTGCGGCAAGACGACCGAAGCTTCCGCCGACGAAGACGACGCGGTCGACACCTCAGGCCGGTTGGAACCGAGAGAAACCATCGTTGAGATCCTTGAAGAGTCGGCTCATTGTCTTTTCTGGTACGCGGAGAAAGACAGGACCAGCGCAGATGAAGCAGCCGCTCTACGCGAAACCCTGTGGCTGACACCGTAGGCCGCCACAACGCAAAAGAGAGGTACAAGTGCGCCGCTCTGCTGAACTGGCTCACACAACCCGGAATTGATTTAAAGCCGTTGAAATCACTAGATAAATTTAGCATCTTGTCCCTGCGCCGGGTTGGATCACATATCTCGTTCTCTGGTAACGAGTGCCAGGCTGCGTTAAACTTATGTACGCCATTGTCTATTGGCTCGCCCCTCGTTCCTCTATGCGTGTTGACTCCAGGCAAAATCGCCCTAAAGTTGCTCGGCATGCATAGAAAGCATTCATTTATTTATGACAGTAAGAGCATTGGTTTCAGCCGGAACGGGAAGCAGATTGATGACCCGATTATCCCCCGCGCACATGGCCTATCCCCTACCTATTGGGCGGGCCGTGCCTCAGAGCTTTGCGACTTGTTAAACGCGCACATTGAGCCAAAGCCATACCATAAATTGCGAGAGTGGCACTACCCGGCCGACACAGAACAAAAAAGCAGGCCCGCAGCCTGCCTTGAGTTGGTTGAGCGGTACTATTCGAACCACAAAAGAGTGGTCATATTGTGCAATATGTGCTCCCGGGTTGTCAAGCTGCCACTATATTTTGTATTAGACTACACAATTGTCTGGCATTTATTGTACACATCTATATACACGCCCCTGCGCTCGGTTGGGGG
>JABSSA010000097.1 GCA_013214665.1 Paracoccaceae bacterium | reverse complement strand
GGCCATGATCGTTCTGGTCTGGAGCCTTCAAATTCTGAAACGGCCGGGCGCACTTTGCGGCGTGTTTCTGGGCGGCTATGGCGCGGCCCGTTTCCTGGTGGAGTTTTTCCGCCAGCCCGACGCGCAATTTATCTCGGATGGCAATCCTCTCGGTCTTGCTCTGCACATGAACGGGGGGGGCCTGACGATGGGGCAACTCCTGTCCTTGCCGATGATCGTGCTTGGCTTGTGGTTGATCCTGCGGGCACGCGGCCCTCAAACTGCGGCATGAGCCTTGCGCAGCGCCTGATATCTGACATTGCCCTTACAGGGCCGATACGCCTGTCTGATTTCATGGCGCGGGCGCTGCTTGATCCCCAAGACGGATATTACACAAATCGCCAGGCCATCGGCGCGTTTGGTGACTTCATCACCGCCCCTGAGATCAGCCAGATGTTTGGCGAGTTGATCGGCCTGTGTCTGGCGCAATGCTGGATGGATCAAGGCGCACCCGACCGATTTACGCTGGCTGAGCTCGGGCCGGGGCGCGGCACACTTATGGCAGATATTCTCCGCGCAACACGCGGCGTGCC
The DNA here is from genome assembly GCA_013214665.1 of Paracoccaceae bacterium. GTDB lineage: Bacteria > Pseudomonadota > Alphaproteobacteria > Rhodobacterales > Rhodobacteraceae. Next base: position 1,139 of record JABSSA010000097.1, on the reverse strand, counting down.
CGGTTTTGCGTCAGCGGCGGAGGTAACGCTGGTAGAGGCGTCACCAGCAATGCGCGCGGTGCAGGCCGAAACTCTTGCCTCGCATGAGGTGCAATGGCTCGAAGACACCCACGCCTTGCCCGAGCAGCCCTTGTTTCTCGTCGCCAACGAATTTTTCGATGCCTTGCCTATTGATCAATACGAGCGCGCCAACGAAGGGTGGCGTGCTCGGCATGTTGGACAATCCGATGGGGTTCTGGCCTTTGGGCTTGGCCCCGCCCAGCCGCAACCGGTGCTCGCGCATCGGATGGAAGACACAAGCGGCGGCGACGTGGTGGAGCATTGCCCACAATTGGGCCCGATCGTGGAAACGCTATCGTCTCGAGTCGCGGCACATGGTGGTGCCGCGCTGATCATCGATTACGGCGACTGGCGCTCTTTGGGCGACACATTACAAGCCTTGGCAGGTCATGCTGCGGCGGATCCGTTGGCGCAGCCCGGTCACGCAGATTTGACCGCGCATGTTGACTTCGAAGCCATCGCGCGCGCCGCAACCCCTGTCAAAGCCACCCGTTTGTGCCCTCAAGGCGTATTTCTTGAGCGTTTGGGCATCACAGCGCGCGCGCAAGCGCTGGCAGCAAAGATGCAAGGCGACATGTTGGAACAGCATATTGCCGCACATCGACGGTTGACGCACCCTGACGAAATGGGAACCCTGTTCAAAGTGATGGGGCTGATCCCCAAGACAGCCGCCCCGCCACCGGGATTGGAATTATGAGCCTCGACGTTGTGACAACAGATCTGTTGCGACCGTTGCGACACGGGTTTTTCACCCGTGTGGGCGGAGCCTCTTCCGGCATCTTTCAAGGTTTGAACTGCGGTTTGGGCAGCAGCGACCAAACCGAAGTGGTCGAGATCAACCGCGACCGGGCTGCGGACTACCTTGGGCTCAAAACGCATCAAATGGCAGGTGTGCATCAGGTGCATTCGGCCAACGTGGTCACTGTCACCACCCCGCCTGACCCGCGCCCAAAGGCTGATGCTCTGGTGACGGCCACTCCGGGTGTTGCCCTGTCGGTTCTAACTGCCGATTGTCAGCCTGTCTTGTTTGCCGACACAAAGGCAGGTGTCATCGGAGCCGCCCATGCAGGATGGCGTGG
>JABSSA010000096.1 GCA_013214665.1 Paracoccaceae bacterium | reverse complement strand
GTGAAATTCGCCAAGCCGAAAGAAGGCGCGCTGACCTGGGTTTGTGGCTTGATGGTGCACAAAGATGCGCCCAATCTGGACCGGGCCTATGACGTAATCGACAGCTTGCTAAGTGTCGAGTCCGGTAAATTCATGATCAACGACTATGGCTATGGTCATTCGAACAGCAAATCCTTTGATGCCTTCGATGAAGAAACGCTTGTTGGCCTTGGCCTGAGCAAAAACCCGGCTGAGATCCTCGAGGCAGGGCATTTCCAGATCCCGCAGACGCAGGATTGGGAAACTCGGATGAACGAGACTTTCGAGCAAATCAAGGCGGGTTTCTAAAAACCTGACCACCCGTACCCGCTGGCGCAACCGCCAGCGGGCCGATTTCACTCCCTTGCGGAGGGTCTGGCCCAAATGGCAGATACGTCTTTTTCTCCGGCAACCGCAGCAAAGTCGGTCACAGATCCACCCAAAACCCAATCGCGATTTGCGCGTGCACTGCACAAAAGCGAGGTTTTGCGGGGTTATCTGCTGATGTCGCCCACACTGCTGATCATGACGGTCGGCATTCTTGCCCCATTCGTGATCTTGCTGGTCATGAGTTTCTGGACCCGACAAGGCTTTGGCTTTGACACCACGATGACGTGGACGAACTATCTGAGGGTCTGGAACGAGCCAATTTTTGGCGCCCTGCTGAACCGGTCTTTTTGGATATCGGGAGTGGCGACGGTTTGCACAGTGCTGCTCTGCTATCCGATGGCCTACTTCGTCGCCTTTCATGTTCATCGGAACAAGATGATGTGGATCATCCTGATGACGTTGCCGTTCTGGACCAGCTACCTGCTGCGCGTCTTCGCGTGGAAGGTGATCCTGGGCTACGAAGGTGTCATCAATTCCGGCTTTATGGCGATGGGATGGATCGAAGCGCCGCTGGAATTCCTTCTTTACAGCCAAACCGCGGTGATCATTACGCTGGCCCATGCCTGGGCGGCCTTTGCGATCCTGCCGCTGTATGTTTCGCTTGAGAAAATCGACAAATCTTTGCTGGAGGCCGCCACTGATCTGGGTGACGGCCCGATGGCGCGCTTCTTCCGCATAACCCTGCCTCTGTCGATCCCCGGCATCATAGCCGCCACCTTCCTCATCTTCATTCCGACCACCGGTGATTACATCACCCCTGCCCTGCTGGGAGGACCGGATGGTGCGATGATCGGCAACTTTATCCAGTTGCAGTTCGGCGCGGTGAACAACTGGCCCATGGGTGCGACGCTTTCCATTGTGCTGATGCTTTGGATTTCCGCCATCGCACTGGTGTTCTTGCTGGTCACCCGCAAAGCCCAGGAGAAAATTGCATGAGCGATGTCTCATACATCCGCCGGCCCAATCGGCCTTTGCAGGTTTACGCGGTGATCTTTCTGATCGTGCTTTACGTGCCGGTCCTGTTCATCCCGATGTTCAGCTTCAATGACTCAATCTACGTCCGCTTCCCGCTGCAGGGCTTTACCTTTGAATGGTACGTCCAGTTGTGGAACCGCGGCCCGGTTTGGGATGCGCTTTGGAACAGCGTGCGTGTGGGCGCGTTCGTTTCGGTGATTGCAACCCTTTTGGGTGTGATCGCGGCCCGGGCCATCACCCGCTATCGCATTCCAGGCAAAAGCGCGCTGATCACCTTCATCATGATGCCGCTGGTCATTCCCGGCATTATCTTCGGGGTCGCACTTCTGGTGTTGATGAGCCGGATGGGCGTACCGTTGTCGCTTTACACCGTGACGCTTGGTCACCTGATCGTTTGCCTGCCTTTTGCGGTGGCAACCCTACTGCCCCGGTTCGAAGGTTTTGCTCCATCC
>JABSSA010000095.1 GCA_013214665.1 Paracoccaceae bacterium | reverse complement strand
TGATCAATTCGGCGACCGTCTCTGTGCCTAACCGCTCAACCAGCGTGATTTCACCTTTTAAGGAACCGTTGGTGTCCAAAATCAGGTGCTGAGGCCGAATGCCCAGGCGTGCGGCCTGTCCGGCGGTCTTGTCTTTCGACACGAACCTGACGCCGGTCAAGTCAAGGCCTTCACCCTTGAAGGATGCCGTTTCAGAGCCGGAGGCCACGTCTGTGATTTCTCCGTCAAAGAAATTGATGGACGGCGACCCCAAGAACCCAGCGACAAATTCGTTGGCCGGTTCGTTGAAAAGCTGCATCGGCGCGCCGACCTGCATCACTTCGCCGTCTTTCAGTACCACAATCTTGTCAGCCAAAGTCATCGCTTCGACCTGGTCGTGGGTCACATAGATGGTTGTGGCCCCCAGTTGTCTGTGCAGTTTTGCGATCTCCACCCGCGTATCATGGCGCAAGGCCGCATCGAGGTTGGACAACGGCTCATCAAACAAGAACACATCAGGATCGCGAACAATGGCGCGACCAATCGCGACCCTTTGTCTTTGACCACCGGACAAGGCCGCGGGCCGCCTGACCAGCAGGTGTTCCATCTGCAGGATCTTGGCGGCAGCATTCACTTTTTGCGCAATTTCTGCTTTCGAAAACCGCTGAATATCCAGTGAGAACGCCATATTGTTGAAAACGGTCATATGCGGGTAAAGCGCATAGGATTGAAACACCATCGCGATCCCCCGTTTCGAGGGCGGCAGATCCATCACCGGGCGCCCGGCAATTTCGATCGTGCCATCCGTCAGTGTTTCCAGCCCCGCAATCAAGCGCAGCAATGTCGACTTCCCGCAGCCAGACGGGCCAACGAACACGACAAATTCGCCCTTGTTGATTTCAAGATCCACGTCGCGGATGACTTGGGCAGAACCAAAGGATTTGTTGACGGATTTGAGAGCGACTTGGGTCATTCAGATCTCCTCGAACCGCGCCGTCAGCTCTTTGAAATCAAAGCTGCAGCGCAGTGTCTGAGTGGGGCTTATGCGGTCAAACTGGATAATGTGCTCTGCACCGCTGAGAGCAGACATTTCATTTGCCTGCATGAAAGCGGGTTGCGTTTTGCGCCAGTCCAGAAATTCAGCGAATTGGTTGTAGAGGGATGATGGCTTTGCGGCCTGATCAAGACCTCCCCGTGCGATATGCGCCTCAGCGATTGGAAGCCATGTCTTGTTGGCCGTGGAAAACCCGGCGTTGGGGGCGTGCGCGCTCCAGACCATGGGTGTGCGACAGGTGTCGCGCCCCAAAAACTCAGGCGCAAATTCAATGCCCCACGGGTCCTGCATTTGGCACACCGGGATGTCGCGCACATCACTCAAAGCCAGTTCTTCGCCCTGGTAGACACACGTTGATCCTATGAGGCACGTTTCCAATTTCAGCAACAAAAGCTGCATGTCTTCGGCTTGGTGCGCTTGCAAGCCAAGCGGTGCAAGCTGCCGTGTGCCGGATCGCGGCACATCATGGTTTGAAAAGGCAAAGGTCAGCCGACCGGTGCCATTGAAGGCGTCAATCGCGTCGGTGATGGCGCCGCGCAAGCCGTCAACATCCAACCCTGCCCAGGCCAGCAGGTTGAAGTTATACGTCGCGTGCAGCCGGCCCTCAGCAGTAAAGGTTTCGCTTGCCTTGATTGGGTCATCACCGTGCAACTCACCCATCAGAAACTTGTCGCCAAAGCTGTCGGCGACAGCACGAATGCTTTCAGAAAAGCTTTGTATCAAGGGTTGGTTCAACTGTGCGGTGTCATGCAGCTGCCGAAAAAAAGGTTGCTGCTCTTGCGGCAGTTTTCCCGGCACAAAATTCAAATTAGCCGCGTTGTCGTTGTAGGGCGCGCTGTCTGCATTGATCGTATGAACCGCATCCAATCGGAACCCGTCAACGCCGCGCTCAAACCAGAAGTGTGCAATGTCTTCGAAGGCTTTGCGCACCTCTGGATGTGCGTGGTTCAGGTTTGGCTGACCTGGCAGAAAGTTATGAAGGTAGTATTGCTGCCTGCGCGGCTCCCAAGTCCATGCTCGGCCACCAAAGAAAGACAGCCAGTTCGTTGGCGCAGAGCCATCAGGCTTGGGATCGACCCAATGGAACCAGTCCGCCTTTGGCCCGTCGCGCGACTGGCGGCTTTCCTCAAACCAGGGATGCTCGTCCGAGCAATGCGCCGGGACGATGTCGATCATCACACGAAGCCCCAGATCGTGTGCGCGTTCGGTCAGCCGGTCAAAGTCTTCCAGCGTTCCGTATTCTGGATTGATGTCGCAATAATCCGACACGTCATACCCAAAGTCTTTCTGGGGGGATTTGAAAAACGGGCTGATCCAGATCGCATCGACGCCAAGGTTCGCGACATATTCCAATCGGGACGTGATGCCAGGCAAGTCCCCAATCCCGTCGCCATTGCTGTCTTGAAATGACCGGGGATAGATCTGGTAAATCACCGCAGTTTCCCACCACGCCAAATCGCGCTGCTCCATCTGATCAGCCCCCTTTGACAGACCCGGCCAACAGGCCGCGGATGAAGTAGCGTTGCATCGACAAGAAGACGATGACCGGCACGACCATCGAAATCACAGCGGACGCGTTCAGCAAATGTAGCTGGTCTTTGAACGTGCCGAGCTGTTTTTCCAGCCGGATCGGGAATACCAGATCGTCGCCATCGGCGGGCCCAATATACAGCGCCACGATCAGATCGTTCCAGACCCACAGGAATTGGAAGATGCTGAAGGAGGCCAAAGCGGGCACCGACAGGGGTACGATCAGGCGGGTGAAGATTTGCAGATGGTTTGCACCATCAATGCGCGCGCTTTCCAAAAGCTCGCGGGGGAGGCCGACGATGTAGTTGCGCAAAAGATAGATCGCCAAAGGCAGACCAAAGGCGGTGTGCGTGACCCAAAGGCTTGCAAAGGATTTTGACGGAAGTTGGCACGTATCCGTTAACTCGCAATCCGTTATCCAGGCATTCAGTTGGCTGCCCCATGCCGCCAAATTGCTGAAGCCCTGCAAGATCGGCAAGAAGGCAAGCTGGGTCGGGACCACCATCAATGAGACCACGATGACAAAGAGCCAATCGCGCCCCGGAAACCGCATCCAGGCAAAGGCGTAGGCGGCAAAAGCGGCAATCGTGATGGGGATGATCGTTGCGGGGATTGTGACGATGAACGACGATATCAATGCGTTTGGGACATGGTCGTTTTCAAACAACACCTCCATATACGCTTCGGTGCCAAAAACCGGGTCTTGGTTGATGAAAACATCAAGGCCTTTGGGCTTGGGTGTCGTAGCTTCGTCAAAGGTCCAGACAAAGTCTCCGTTGGCTTCGAACACGAATTCGCCACCTCTGACGTCCATTGGCTCACCAACGAAAATCAACTGGCGCAAGAGTTTGGTTTTCCCCTCTCGCTCTGGATCAGGAACGCGCCCTTTGAACAAGATGGATTGCACTTCACCAGACACCGGAAAGGCTTCGTTCTCCGTATTGATCCGGTCAAAGATATTGCCGGTCAACTGGGTGAACTCCTGTTCTTCTGTATGCGTGCGGAAACGGTGGCCCAGTTCTGTTGGTGTGAACGCCGTCCAGAAGCCACTGGTTTTCGAAGCAACCTCGGAGCGTAGAGATGTCGTGACCAACGCGACAAAGGGCACAACCCAAATGAAGACGATCAGCGCCAGAACGACATGTTTCAAGGTTTTTGAGATCATATCAATGCCCCATCTCACGCTGCTCTTTGCGGATGCGCCATGCGTTGAAAAACATGTTGGGTAGGACCGTCAGCATGAGCATGATGGCAATGGCCGCAAACAGATTGTCGACATTGTCGCCACCAACTGACCAGTTGTTGCGCGCGTTTTCCATCATCGTCGCCAACAGCAGTTTGTCGTCATCATTGGCCGACAGGGCATAGGGAATGTCGAACACCTTCAGCACCAAGATGACCAGCGTGGTCCAGACCACCAAAACGGTCGAGAAAATCTGCGGCAGTTTGATGCGAAAGAACATCTGATACGGGTTTGCACCATCGATGGTCGCCGCTTCAATCGTGTCTTCCGGCACGCCGCGCAGCGCCGCGGAAAAGATCACCATCGCAAAGCCGGTCTGAACCCAGACCAAGATCCACATCAAAAAGAAATTGCCCCAAAACCGCAAAGCATAAAGCGGCTCGTTATAGTCCGGCCCATGGCCCAGAAGGGATTTCAACAACCCAATCTGATAAGAGGGCGTCAGCCCATTGATTGCTTCCTGCGCTTCGATCCCGCCGCCTGCAAAGATGTTGCGCCAAATGACGGCAGCGCCAACAAAGGAAATGGCCATCGGCACAAAGATGAACGTTTTCGCAACCACGCCCCATTTGACACTATCGGCTAGCACCGCGATCAAAAGCCCCAGAGAAATGCACAGCGTTGGCACAAGAATGAGCCACATCAACGAATTGCGCATTGCAAAGCGAAACTGAAGATACCCTAGCGCGTCGGGGTCCCAGATGAATGCGTAGTTTCGCAAACTGAAGTCACCGCTCGCCTCTTGGAAAGACAGCTTGAGCGTCGTGAAGGCAGGGACCAGCAAGAACAGCAGCAATAAAACAAGGGCAGGGCCCACAAAAATCCAAGGCTGGATGGCTTCGACGACTGCGGATTGTCGGCCTGGGCTTTGCGGGTCTCTGGCCCGTGCCATACCCTGGTTGAGCCAGTTGGATATCCAGAAATAAAGAAACGAAACCCCAACTGCGATCAGGACTGAACGAATGGCAAAGCCAATCTTGGCAAACCGCAATTCGGTGTCAAAAACGGGGAAATCCCATCCGCCACGATTGTGCAGCCATACGCCAATGTTCGAAAGCCACTGATCCAAGGGAGAGGTCGCGACATAGGCGAAAACAGCAACCGTGGGCAGCAGGACGACGACAGTCAAGAGGATTGCCAAACCGTTACTGGCAACGATGGACGCGACGGAACGCATGGGACGCACTTCTGAGTTTGAGGAAAGGAACAGGGCGCTTCAATGAGCGCCCTGTCTTGGTAACGAAACGCTTATTTGATCGCGTCCCAGGCCGCTTGAATGTTGTCTGCCGTGGATTTGGCATCCTGCCCATTCGCAAACGCGGTCATTTCAGACCAGAATGCACCAGCGCCAATCGCACCAGGCATCAGGTCAGACGCGTCAAAGCGGAAGGTTGTTGCAGAAGTCAAAATCTCACCCTGCTTGCGCTGCGCATCCGAAGCATAGGCGTCGAGGCTCGCGCCCTTATGCGCGGTCAGGAAAGATCCCTGGCTCATCCAAACTTCGTGTGCTTTCGCTTCTTTCAGATACTCAAAGAAGGCGCGCGTTGCGTCGCTGTCTTTTGTCATCGTCCAAAGCGTGCCGGCACCCAGAACTGGGTTGCCCAGATCTTCGGAAGCAAACGGTGGGAAGTAAAAGAAGTCAGCTTCGCCAGCTGCAACTTCTGCACCTTCTTTCGGGAAGAAGGCCGGAATGAACGAGGCTTGGCGGTGCATCATGCAAGACGCAGGAGACGAGAACAGGCCCTTTGGCGCGTCGCCAAAGAATGTTGTCGCAACCGAAGAGGCGCCACCGGCGACATAGTCGTCATTGCGTGAAAACTGGCCATAAATCTCCATAGCCTTCAGCACTTCGGGGCTATTGAACGCCAGTTCGTTGGAGACCCACTTGTCGTAGTTCTCGGGCGTGGTGGTGCGCAGCATCAGGTCTTCCATCCAATCCGTCGCAGTCCAGCCGGTCGCATTGCCGGATTCCACACCGATGCACCAAGGGGTATTCCCATCCTCAACCATCTGATCCGACAGTTCGATCAACTCTTCCATCGTGGTTGGAATTTCATATCCGTTGTCGTCGAATTGCTCGGGCGAGTACCAGACCAACGACTTAAGGTCTTGCTTGAACGCAAAGCCATAGAAGCTCTTGTTGCCATCCGCGTCGGCATAGGTGCCAAGATCGACCCAAGACTGGCCTGCGCCATAATTTGCGGCCATCCATTCAGCCGATCCGCCGCCAAGTGGCACCAGGTGACCTTCTTTCGCCATATCCCCGGCCAGGCCAGGCTGTGGGAAGATCGCAATGTTTGGTGCGTTGTTCGAGCGCAAGTCGGCAACGATCAGCGCAGCGAAATCCCGCGAGCCAGAGTATTTTACGACAGCACCTGTTGCCTGCTCAAAGCAGCTGGCCATCGCCAAAAGGTTTTCTTCGTCTTTGCCCTGCATCGAACCCATGACGGTGACAACGTCGCCATCAAATGATCCGAGATCGGAAGCCATAGCGGACGGCGTCGCACATACGTCCGCTGCAGCACCTGTGGCTATGAAGCCGGCGCCAAACGCAGCCGTAAGCCAAAGTTTTTGTTTCGTGGTCTTCATGAGTTCCTCCCTAATAAAGACGCCCGGATCTGCTGGGCATCCAAAGCGCTTTGGAAAACACTGCTGCAAACGCATTGCGCGAGTCAATTGCTATTCTGGTGGCAACCGTACAAATCCAAGAATAATTGCCCTTGACCGCCGAAATAAATCCGATCAGCTTGACGCAAAGGAACCAAAGCGCTTTGGAGATGTGAGTTTTGTCCGTGAATTTGAAAGAGCTTTCGGAGAGTTTGGGCTTGTCTCAGACGACCGTGAGTCGCGGGTTGAACAACTACAGCGATGTTTCTGAAGCCACGCGCAAACGCATCAAGGACGCCGCAAAACGGCTCAACTACCGCCCCAACGCGCGCGCCAAAGGTCTAGCAACCGGTAAGAGCCGCACAATCGGTCATGTGATCCCCAGTAATACTCAGCATGAGATGGTGAACCCGATTTTCGGGGATTTCATAGCTGGCGCATCTTCTGTTTATGCGCGGCATGGGTACAACATGCTGGTCAGCCGTGTCGCGCAAGGCAGCGAAACAGAGATCTACAACGATCTGATTTCCAGCGGGGCGGTTGACGGTATTGTGATCCAAGGGCCAACCGAAAAAGATCAACGTATCGAACAACTCAGCAGCATGGGCACTCCCTTTGCTGTCCATGGCCGGTCTAGTGCGATCACAAAGCCCTATCCGTGGGTAGATGTGAACAACCAGCGCGCTTTCGAACGGGCCACCCAATTGTTGATCAGTTTGGGGCACCGAAAAATCGCGTTGCTGAATGGTCTTGAACATCTGGATTTCGCCGTGCGCCGTCGTAACGGATTTCTCAAAGCGCTGGGCGCTCAAGGGATCGAAGCGGATCCTGACATGCTCTTTAGCGAGGAGATGACCGAAAGTTATGGCTACCTGCGCACCAAGGAACTTCTTGATCGGAAAGACCTGCCGACTGCAATTGTCACGTCTTCTTTGATCACCGCTTTGGGCGTACGCCGCGCGATAGAAGACAGCGGTCGGCGCATGGGAAAAGACATCTCTGTCGTGACACACGACGATATGCTGTCCTATCTGCCCAACGGCGGCGCAGAACCGGTCTTTACCGCAACAAGGTCAGCCGTTTCCGAAGCCGGAGAGCGGTTGGCCGAGATGCTTATCGCTGAGATTAACGGTGACGAAGATCAACCTTCCGAAGTTCTGTTGGAGGCTGAATTGGTCATCGGACGCTCAACAGGGGCGTCTGAGACATGAGCCTGACTCGCGCCGATTTTCCGCAAGGTTTCGAATTTGGTGTGGCGACCTCGGCCTATCAGATTGAAGGGCATGCGAGTGGCGGTGCCGGGCGTACCCATTGGGATGATTTTGCGGCAACCCCCGGCAATGTCGTGCGCGCAGAAAACGGCGATCGCGCCTGCGATCACTATCACCTTTTTGAACAGGATCTGGATCTTGTCGCTGCCGCCGGGTTTGACACCTACCGTTTTTCCACCAGCTGGGCCCGCATCTTGCCCGAAGGGCGAGGGGAGGTGAATGCCGAAGGCCTCGACTTTTACGACCGCCTTGTTGACGCCATGCTCGAAAGGGGCATCAAGCCCGCGCTCACGCTGTATCATTGGGAACTGCCCTCAACCTTGGCGGATTTAGGCGGATGGCGGAACCCGGATATTGCACAATGGTTTGCCGATTATACCGACGTTGTAATCCGAAGGCTCGGTGACCGGCTGCACAGTGTCGCGCCGATCAATGAGCCTTGGTGCGTTGCTTGGCTGTCGCATTTCTTGGGGCATCATGCGCCTGGCCTGCGCGATATCAGAGCCACGGCGCGCGCCATGCACCACGTTTTGTTGTGCCATGGCACCGCAACTCAGGTGATGCGCGCTCATGGTGTGAATAACCTTGGTGCGGTCTTTAATCTGGAATGGGCCACGCCCGCAGATGACACCGCTGAGGCACATCAGGCAGCCGAATTGTATGACGCCTATTACAACCGGTTTTTCATGGATGGTGTGTTCAAACAATCCTATCCGGAAGTGCTGTTGGAAGAGCTGGAACCGCACCTGCCGGTCGGATGGCAGGACGATTTTGACGTTATTTCTCAGCCGGTCGATTGGTGCGGGATAAATTACTATACCCGAAAGTTGATCGCGCCGAATGCGAGGCCTTGGCCCTCACACCATGAAGTCGACGGACCATTGCCCAAAACGCAGATGGGGTGGGAAATCTACCCAGACGGATTGAGGGATTTTCTGATCCGAACGCACCAAGACTATACCGAAGGGTTGCCCATTCTTGTGACCGAAAATGGAATGGCCAACCCTGACGTGACAACTAAAAGCACCGTGCCAGACCCTGAGCGCATCCAATACATCGACCAGCATTTGCAGGCGGTGAACGAGGCGCTTGATCATGGTGTGCCGGTTGCCGGGTATTATGCTTGGTCACTGCTCGACAATTATGAATGGGCGTTAGGGTATGAAAAGCGTTTTGGCTTGGTTCATGTGGACTTT
>JABSSA010000094.1 GCA_013214665.1 Paracoccaceae bacterium | reverse complement strand
TCTTGGTCAAACGGTGCGGCATAGCCTTTTTCGGTGATCGTCAGGCTGACCACATGTGTATCGGCACGTGCCAAAACCGCCAGAATGGGCGCACGCCCGTCGGCCAGTGCAAGCGCCTTGGGCATTGCCGTGACGGTGCGATACTCTGTGCGCTCCGCGCCACGTTTGACCAGCGTGTACCGCCCGTTTTGCGCCGCCAGCGCCCGCACGAACCCAGTGCTGCGCAAGCTCACGCCGGTGATCGCCCACCCGTCAGCGGCATCCTGGGTATAGATCGCCTGATGCGCGCGGTGGAACGCGCCTGGACCGATATGAACAATCCCGGTCATTCCAGGTCTCCGCCCAATGCCGTCGCTATGCCCCGCAATTCTGCCAACCCGCGCAAACGCCCGATCAACGGATAACCGGGCTGCTGTTTGCGCGCGTGATCGTCTGCAATCTCTTGCCCGTGATCCGGCCGCATCGGGATAGACCAATCCGCGCGCCCTTCGGCACTGCGCCGCGCCTCTTCCGCCAAAACCGCGCGCAAAAGCGCCACCATATCCGTTGCGCCCTCCAAATGCGCCGCTTCATGGAAACTACCGGGAAAGCGGCTGTCTTCGCGAGCGACGTTGCGCAAATGCAAAAAGTGCACCTTGTCTCCCAGCCGGTCCATCATCCCCGGCAGATCAACATCAGGGTTCACACCCAATGACCCCGAACACAGCGTGATACCATTGGCGGGGCTCTCAACAGCGGCGGTCAAAGCCGCATAATCCGCCTCATCAGACACAATGCGCGGCAGGCCCAATAGCGGGAACGGCGGGTCATCCGGGTGGCAACACATCCGCAATCCCAGCTTTTCCGCCACCGGCACGACCTCTTCGAGAAACGCACACAGATTGGCGCGCAAGCGATCGGCAGAAATGGCGCCATAGCTTTGCAGCAGGTCTTGAAACCCGGCAAAGCTCAGCTCTTGATTGGCCCCCGGCAAACCCATCGTGATGGTGGCCATCAAACTACGTTGGTCCGCATCCGACATGCCGTGATGCCGCGCGCGCGCCTGGTCAACCACATCGTCGGGAAAGTCCTCATCCGCGCCGGGGCGTTGCAACACAAAGATATCGAAAGCCGCGAAATCAATCAGATCAAACCGCATACAGGTGGACCCTGTCGGCGTGACGTGGGCCAAGTCGGTCCGTGTCCAATCCAGAACCGGCATGAAGTTGTAACACACCACCTCCAACCCGGCATGCGCCAGATTTTCCAGACTTTCCTTGTAGGTCGCAATATGCGTCTTCCAATCACCGTCCTGCTTTTTGATCTCTTCGGAAACGGGCAGGCTCTCTACAACCTGCCAACGCAGTGTCGAAGGTGTTCCATCACTACGATGCGCCACCTCTGCCTGCCTTTGTGCGATCTCGTCAGGGCTCCATACGGCTCCGTTTGGAATGTGATGCAACGCCGTTACAACGCCCGTTGCGCCCGCCTGTTCGATCTCTTCAATCGCAACGGTGTCATTAGGCCCAAACCAACGCCATGTTTGTTTCATGGTGCCTCTCCATACCCATACGCGCGCTTTGGCAGGTGATACGTCAGATCCGCAGCCACCTCTGCGGCTTCATCTTCGGGCAACCGATGTTCAACGACCTGACGCGCCAGGAAGGCGCAATCTATCCGACGCGCCATATCATGCCGCGCCGCAATCGACGGCAGCGCGCGGGTGTCATCGTTAAAGCCAACGGTGTTGTAATATCCAGCCGTCTCAGTCACCCGCTCGCGATAGCGCATCATCCCGTCAGGGCTGTCAAAAAACCACCACGCTGGGCCAAGTTTCAGGCAAGGATAAGCCCCTGCCAGCGGTGCCAGCTCGCGGCCATAGGCCGTTTCATCTAGCGTAAACAGGATCAGTGTCAGCCGAGGATCATGCCCATGCGCATTCAGCAGCGGGCGCAACGCCTCGACATAATCGGTTGGACCCGGAATATCGAACCCTTTGTCAGGCCCAAAACGGTCAAATACCGCTCTGCTGTGATTGCGGCGCGATCCCGGATGAAGCTGCATCACCAACCCATCCTCAAGGCTCATCCGCGCCATCTCAGTCAGCATTTGCGCCCGGAACAGCTCTTTATCTTCCTCAGTCCCAGACCCCGACAATATGCGCGCGAATAGCGCCTCGCAGGTAGACACATCCAAATCGGCGGTGCGTGCGGTTGGATGCCCGTGATCTGTGGCCGTGGCCCCCAGTGCGATAAAATCCGCACGACGTTTGCGGTGCGCACGCAACAAGCCGGCCCAGCTTTGCGTGTCTTCGCCGGTCATAACCCCCAATTTCACGACGTTCTCTGCGAAACCTTCTGCATCCGGGTTTGTCACTTGATCGGGCCGGTATGTAGGCACGATGCGCCCCGCCCAATCGCTGTCGCGCAGTGCCGCGTGATGCGGCAGGCTGTCCAGGCACCCGTCCGTCGTCGATAAAACCTCGATCCAAAACCGCTCATACAGCGCGCGGGGGCGCAGCGCCTCTGTCTCCAAGGCTTCGGCGATTGTGTCATAAGCCACATCCGCAGTCTCAGCCGTCAACGGGCCTTCGACTTCAAACAAGGTCTCCAATGTGTAGTCCATCCAATGCCGCACAGGTGTAGAGCGGAACAGATGATAGTTCTGCGCAAAGCGCCGCCAGATCAACCGGCTGTCGGTTTCAACGGGTGTTCCATCCCGTGATGGCACCCCCAATTCGGCGTGATGGATGCCCTGCGAAACCAACATCCGCACGACGTAGTGATCCGGCACAATCAGCAACTGCGCAGGATCAGGAAACCGTTCGTTTTGGGCAAACCACGCCGGCTCTGTATGCCCATGCGGGCAGATCAGCGGCAATGCCTCAACCTGCGCAAACAACCGCCGTGCGACGGCGCGGGTGGTTTCATCAGCCGGAAAAAACCGATCAGGATGCAGCATCAAGCGCCTCCACAACACAGGTCATGTAATTCGAGGCCAATGATGCCGGACGATCCGCACTCATTTCTTGACGCGCATTTAAGTTGCTCTTCTGTGCCATGATGCGCGCCCTCCCCCGCTGCCATCACTCTTCCACAGATAAACGCCACTTCACAAGAACCGCCCAAGCGTTTCCCGAGCAAGCAAAGCAGCCGCGCGTCCCATCACTTGGCTCACAAAATCGGCCCTGACCTATCAGCCGGACTAGATGTAAGCTCGCACCGCGCCGCTACATCCGCCGGTAAATCAAATTGCTTTCCGCCAGCCCATCGGACTCCACGGTGACGAGGCGGTCAACAACCGGGCGGTCGGGAGACTTTTTGCATACTGGATCTACTGCATCCGGATCCCCCAACAATGCCATTGCCTGGCAACGGCACCCACCAAAATCAATGTCACGGCGCGTACAAGTCTGGCAAAGTGCAGGCATCCAATCGGTGCCACGATAGGCGTTGAATGCTGAGCCATGATACCAAATTTCGCTAAGTGAACTCTCTTTCACATTGGCAAAGGTCAACGTCGGAATTGTTTCCGCAGCGTGGCAAGGAAGCACAGTACCGTTTGGTGTGACATTCAACCCGGTGCTGCCCCAACCGCCCATGCAGGCCTTGGGGAAATCAGAGTAATAATCTGGTGGCACAAAATCGATAACCAAACGCCCCATTCGCTTTTCGCTTTCGGCTTTGATGATGTCCTTGGCGCGGTCCACCTGCGCGCGGGTCGGCTGTAATGCCGTGCGGTTTTGCAACGCCCAACCGTGGAACTGGACGCAGGCGACCTCGATACGTCGTGCCCCCAACCGTTCGGCCATATCCATCGTCGCCACCAGATCGTTGATGTTCTCGCGATGCATGACGGCATTGAGCGTCAGAGGGATGGCGCGCGCAGCGATATGGTCGGCGATGTGCATCTTGCGATCAAATCCACCTTTGTACCCGCCGATACGATCCGCGATTTGGGCGTTGATCCCTTGAATGGACAGCTGAATGTGATCCAGGCCGGCATTATCCAGGTCTTCCAACTTTTTGGGTGTCAGCCCCACACCCGACGTGATCAGGTTGGTATAAAGTCCAGCCTTCCTAGCGGCCACAACCAGCTCCAGCAGATCGCGGCGCGACGCGGGTTCGCCTCCCGACAGGTGCAGCTGCAAAACGCCGAGACGGGCCGCCTGCTCAAACACATCAACCCAGTTTTCAGTGTCTAGCTCTTCTTCTTTTGCGGTCAGCTCTTGCGGGTTGGAGCAATACGGGCAAGCTAAAGGGCACCGGTGCGTCAACTCTGCCAGCATTGCAATTGGCGGATCAATCATGGCGCAACCCCACCAACCCCTTGTTCACAAGGTCTTCTAGATATTCACAAACGTCTTCGACGATATCAGCCTGCGGCGCGTCATAGGCCGCAGCCAGGCGCGCCGAAATGGCGTCGAGACTGCTTTCGCCGTCAACTTCCTTCAAAACCGCATCTCCGATCTGGTCCAGCATCAGCACACGCTCGGGCCCAAGAAGGACAGGTGTGTTGCGCACTGCATCGAAATGTGTGCGCACTCCACGTGGCAAAAAGGGGATCGCCTCGGGAGTCATGCCAGCATCCCTTCACCCGGTTTCCATGCTCCGGGCGGAACGCGCGCCGGAGACACATAGGCCGAATAAAGCGCGTCAAGCTGTGCCCAAAGCACTTCGGTCTTAAACGTGAGCGCCCTAGCTGCCGCATCCTGATCCTGGCGCGTCACGGCGGTATCCAGCACCCATGCCAACCCAAAGGCCACATCTTTAGGTGCCTGCGACAGTCGGCGATTAAAATAAGACAGGGTATCAGGATTGGCGAAATCATAATGCTCAAGCAGGCCGGCAATGCGTTGCTTGTGAATGCCGGGGGCGAACAGCTCGGTCAGCGACGACGCAACAGCAGGCAGCAAAGGTTCATCGCGTACAAACCGCACATAGGCATCAACGGCAAACCGTGTTGCAGGCAGAATGCCAACTTCCGAGGCTACATAATCAGGATCAAGGCCGACTCCTTCTGCCAGCTTGAGCCACCGTGCGATACCGCCTTCATCTTCTTGGGAGCCATCATGATCTTCGATACGCGACCGCCAAGCCCGCCGCAAAGCAGGGTCAGCAACACGCGACATGAATGCCGCATCTTTCATCGGGATGCGCGATTGATAGTAATACCTGTTGATGACCCAAGCGCGTACTTGATCGGGTGAGCATTCTCCCGAATGCAGCATGTGATGGAATGGGTGTTTGTCATGATATCGTTCGGCGCCGATCTGGCGCAGGCGGGCCTCGAATTCGTCACGGGTGGGCGTAATCGCGTTCATAAGGAAATCTCCATGCCGTCAAATGCTATGTCCCAACCGGCTTGTTCGACGCATTTGCGTTCTGTGCTGGCGGGCTGCAGGATCGGGTTGGTGTTGTTCACATGGATCAAGATCTTGCGGCACTTCAGCGGGGCAAGTCGCGCCAAGGATCCGTAGGGTCCATTGATCGCGATATGCCCCATGCGCGCGCCAGTCTTTTGACCGGCACCGGTGCGGGGCATGTCATCGTCGTCCCAGACAGTACCGTCAAATAGCAACACATCGACATCCCCGATCCGGTCCAACAGCCAGTCCGGGATATCTGCACACCCGGGAATATAAGCCATCTTCCCAGCCTCGCTTTCAAGGATCAGTCCGATGGTTTGTTCGCCCATGGCTTTCAGATCAAGATTGCCCTCTTCCTCAAGAAACAAAGCCACTTTCCCGGGAACGGCAAAGGCCGTCATGGTCAGGCCTGGTGCAATTTCCAAAGGCTCATCCAGAACCAGCCGTGTTTTTGGCACAAGAGTTGGGTCCAGCACGTTAAAGACTGAATTCGAGTTCAGAATATCCAACCCGCTTTGCGTGGCGCACACAGAAAACCCGGTCTTTTCGCGCAGCGTCAAAAGGCCGGTGATATGATCAATATCTCCGTTGGTCAGCACAACTGCGTGGATGGGCGTGTCGCGCAATGCGCGCGGGTGCAACTGCGGCGTCGACATAAGCTGTCTGCCGATATCAGGTGAGGCATTGAGCAACACCCAACGCTCCGCATCCACGGACACCGCCACTGAGGATTGCGTCATGGACGGCAAAACACCAGACCGAGCGTCATTGCAGTTCTGGCAACCGCAATTCCATTGGGGCAAACCACCACCAGCGGCTGCCCCAAGGACAACTGTTTTCATACTGTCTTGTTAGCTGAGCTAAGCTTAGATCACGTCGTCTGAACGGCGCTCATCATCTTCGCCAGGACCGTACATATTGATTTCCATGCCGCATTTGATTTCGCGGGCCTTTGGTTTGTTCCAAGCCATAACGGGACTCCTCCTATTGAACCGGGTCAGGTTAAGCTGACTCTTCAAAGACTCAAATGCGACCTTGGTTGTATATGACGATCGTCAGATTGCTCGAATCGATACAATGCAGGCTCTTAAAACAGCAGCGGACACCCCAGAGTTTTGCGAAACGCAGCAACCAATTCATCAACGCTTTCCGCCCCGACGTAATGCCCACCCGTGCGATCAGCGAGGCACCGAGAAACTGTTTCCGCAGTGTCGTATTCGTTGTCAGATTCAGTGGAAAAGGCAAAATAATCACCGCGCACTTTGAACCCGATGACATGGATCGTGAACGGCGTATCAGCCAGCTGCGCCGCCAACTGGCAAGGCGCGCCCTGACAAGTTTCCTTTCCATCAGTGACCAGCACGACGCTGCCACCTCCGTTGCTGTGTTCCAGCACGTCGACGGCCGCGCCAACAGCCTCAGCCAGCGGTGTTTCACCGGATGGCTCAAGCCCATTCACCGCAGCAATCACCGCCTGAGCGGCGTCTGGAATGGGCGCAAACCGCAGGTCTATGCCTGAACATCCGTCTTGTCCGCCCGGCCCATAAATCAGCAACCCAATCCGGCGATGTTCAGCAATGTCAGGCAGCGCTTGAGCAACGGCACGGCGGGCTTCAAAAATGCGCGGCTCATCGATCTTGTTGAAGCCCATTTCCGCCATGGAACCGGAGCCATCAAAAACGATCATAGCGGGCTCGACACAGGTGTCTTGAGAGGCCAAAGACGTATGTCCCGTAGCAAAACAAGCAAACGCCGTGCAAAGGCTGGTCTTAAGAAGTGTTGAGGCGCGACGCATCAACTGTTCGGCGACAAAAGCCGCGACCGGACCAGAAACCGGCGTTCGGTACCATTGTCCAGGCTAAACATACCGCCGCGTCCGGGCACCACATCGAGTATCACCTGCGTATGTTTCCAAGCCTCATATTGCGGGCCCGAGATATAAAATTCCGTTCCGGCAATCTCGCCCATCAAGACATCGGTGCTGCCTAGCGGAAATTCGCCCTTTGGATAGCACATGGGCGATGACCCATCACAACATCCCCCTGACTGATGAAACATCACGTCGCCATGGCGTTCCTTGATTTCTCCCAGAAGGTCAAGCGCCCCTTGTGTGGCCGCAACACGCACGTCCGGGTCGATACCGTCGATCGGTCCGTCATCCGTCACGCATGTGATTGGTGTCTCAGTACTTGCCATCTTGGTCCTCCGCTTGAGGCTCACAGCATGGCAAAAGATAGGGGTCGGTCAACACAGGCTTAAGTCGTAGATCGGACCCTCAGCTCATTGCATACTCTCGGCTGCGCACAAAGAACCGCCACCCAGTCCCGCTATCAAGACTAAACGCGCCGCATGTGCTCTCTATAGCATCCAAAACGAATTGCCTCTCGTCCCAATCGCGCGCACCTCGGCCGAATACGAACACCGGCGTGCCCTGCACCACACCAAGCAAGATATCCCCTTTGCCGATGCGCAGCTCTTTGAAGGGCAGGCACATGGCGTCGGATCCATTCGCGTATCCACCCTGATGGTGAATACTGACCTTACCATGCTCGGCTTTAATCCGATCCAGAAGGGCGAGTGCTGATGGTGTTGCGCTGACCTGAGCGCAATCGACCATGTCCGACAAGGGATCGTCGATATTCAGACTGGCTGGCAAACTGCGCATGGCTGGCTCCCACAAAAAACGGCGAGGGCATGACCCCCGCCGTAAAAAGCTTGCGCAGTTCTCGTGGATTAAAAGAAACCAAGCTTGTTCGGGCTGTAGCTGACCAGCATGTTCTTGGTCTGTTGATAGTGATCCAGCATCATTTTGTGGGTCTCACGCCCGATGCCGGACTGCTTGTAGCCACCAAAGGCAGCATGCGCCGGGTAGGCGTGGTAGCAATTGGTCCAAACACGACCAGCCTTGATGCCACGGCCAAAGCGGTAAGCTTTGTTGCCGTCACGCGTCCAGACACCGGCACCAAGCCCATAGAGCGTGTCATTCGCAATTTCCAAGGCTTCTTCGTCGGTCTTGAACTTTGTGACGGACACAACCGGGCCAAAGATCTCTTCCTGGAAGACGCGCATCTTGTTGTTGCCTTCAAGGATGGTTGGCTGGATGTAATATCCGCCCGCCATGTCGCCAGACATTTCGCGCTTGCCACCACCGGTCGCTACATTCGCGCCTTCCTGGCGGCCAATGTCGAGGTATGACAGGATTTTCTCCTGCTGTTCTGACGAAGCTTGCGCACCCATCATCGTGTCACCATCGCGCGGGTCGCCGCAGTTGATCGCTTCGGTCCGAGCAATCACGCGCTCCATGAACCGGTCATAGATGTCTTCGTGCACCAAAGCCCGCGATGGGCATGTGCAAACCTCACCTTGGTTCAGCGCAAACATCGTGAAACCCTCGAGGCATTTATCAAAGAATGCATCGTCTTCGTTCAAGATATCCTTGTGGAAGATGTTCGGGCTTTTGCCGCCCAGTTCCAGCGTGACCGGAATGATGTTTTCGGTCGCGTACTGCATGATCAAGCGGCCCGTGGTGGTTTCGCCGGTAAAGGCGACCTTTGCGATACGGTTAGATTGCGCCAACGGCTTACCGGCCTCAAGACCGAACCCGTTTACAACGTTCAGCACACCGGCTGGCAAAATATCGGCAATCAATTCACAGAAGACCATGATCGTGGCAGGCGTCTGTTCCGCGGGTTTCAGAACCACGCAGTTGCCAGCCGCAATTGCCGGTGCCAATTTCCAAGCCGCCATCAACAATGGGAAGTTCCACGGGATGATCTGACCGACAACCCCCAGAGGTTCGTGGAAATGATACGCGACCGTGTCGTTGTCGATTTCACCCATCGTGCCTTCTTGGGCGCGGATGCAAGCTGCGAAATAGCGGAAGTGGTCAATCGCCAAGGGCAGGTCAGCGGCGCGGGTTTCGCGGATCGCTTTGCCGTTGTCCCATGTTTCACAGATAGCCAGAAGCTCAAGGTTGTCTTCCAGCTTCTGAGCGATTGCCAACAGGACATTTGATCTGTCAGTGACGCTTGTCGCGGCCCATCCATCAGCAGCCCGATGCGCCGCATCAAGAGCAGCGTCGATATCAGCCGCGTTCGAGCGTGCAATCTCGCCGATTACGCCACCTGTGATCGGGCTGATATTTTCAAAATACTGGCCCGACAATGGCGCGCGGAACTCGCCACCAATAAAGTTGTTGTAGCGGGCCGCAAACGGCGACACCTGAGCCGTCGCTTCTAGGTTGGTCATTTGATTCATCATATCCTCCGTTTGGTTCCGCCACAGGAAATTGCGCAGGATACTCGCGACTTTATGAGCAGATGGAACCACGTCTCCTCCTCCCTGATACGCCAGAGAGTAGAAGCCGAAAGGTTGCCTCGCTATGCGACCTTAAGGTTACGACCTTAGATTTACGACCTTAGTCGAAGCTATTGATATAGATATATAAAGTCAGCGTTCCGGCGGCCTAAACGTGACGCCATAGGCCTCATGAATGGCTTTGATCCGCCCGTCTTCCAAAGCATATCTCACGGCATCATCGACCGCATAAGACAAAGGGCGATACCGGAAATTTACACCCAGCCCGATTGTCCATTTCGACACCGCGAATCCAGCCAAAGGAGGTTCATGAATACCGATGTCTTCGGTCAGGCCATGGTCCAATTGGCTACGCGGTCCCATTGCCGCCATAGCCTCTCCGGCGGCGAGTGCTTCCATTGCTTCAGCCATTGTTGTGTAGCGTTGCACGTTGGCGTTCATTTGTCCGCCCGCAAAGCTACTCAGGTAGAAATCTGCGATGGAGTCATTTTCCACGGCAACCGTGTCGAACCGGAAATAGGCAGGCACCGGTTTTTCCTCGGGATATGCATCCTTACGATAAGCAATCGCGACAGCTTCGCCACCGTATTGACCCGTAAACACCACCTGCTCAACGCGGCATGCAAAGGCAGGATCCCAAGGCACACGCATCATGACATTCGCGATGCGCCCGCCGATCAGTGCCCCTTTCCAGAGGTTGAACCGCAAATCCGCTTCGAGCGTTTCGCCGGCTGCAACAAAATTGAACCGAGCCTCAACGCCCAGGTCTTTGGCAATCAGTTTTGCTATGTCGATGTCGATGCCCTTGGCCTCGCCACCGTCTTGCCAGGAATAAGGCGGGTAATCCTCATAGACCGCGAAAAGCATATGGCCCTGATCAATGATCTGGTCCAATTCCTGCCCTACGATATCCCGGCTCGCATTTTGCGGCTTAGGCTGCGGGACATGATCCGCACAGGGATCACTGGCAAAAGCGGGGCCTGAAAGCCCCGCCACCACTGCAATACTCAGTGCAAGCGCCTTTATGTTCATCAACGCGCCCAAACCCTCTTTGGCGTCAGTTTGCCGCCGACAAACCGATGGTCAATGTATCAGCGGCGGTTTTGAAATTCGCAGGATCAGCCTGCAGAATATTCGCCGCGCGGAAGGCAACGCTATCGGCAACAGGCGCGCCTGACAACGTCTCAATGCTGCCGGCAATCTCTTGCAGCGTTGCGACCGTGGCCTCCACATCTGCGCCCGAAGCATCGTCTTGCCATGCTTTGAGCTGGTCTCGGATTTCGGCAAGCTGGGGGCTGACCTCTGCCATCATTTCGTCATCAGGTCGGGTTTCAATGTAGACACGGATCGCCCAGCCTGCCTTCTGACCAAGCAACTCGCCGAATGCCGGCATGCGGGTCACACCGTTTTGCGTGTAGCCGTGGATATACCGCTCCATGTACCATTCGTCGCCGTATTCTTCAGCTTCCAAAAAACGCAAGTCGGGAGCCAAGCCACCCGATACTGCCTCAAGACCGTGGCAGCGCGCGCAATTCTGGTTGTAGCCGGACGCACCAATTTCCAACGCAGCAAGCCATTCTTTCTCAGTGATATTGCCAACGCGATAAGGGCTTTCGATCAACCATTCCTCACCCACATCCGGCAGGGCATCCGTATTAACAGGCTGCGGCGCCACGTCACCATGGGCAAAGGCCATTGTTGCGACACCCAAAAGCGCGATCGCGCCCAAAACGTGCTTGCGATATGTAGACATGTGACTTCCTCCCGGTGGCTCACCATTCGCTTCCTATCGCTCATACCGGCAATAACCGACGTCGAAAATCATACCTTAGTGGGGGGGTATGCGACGAAAGTCTCAATTGAGTTATCACGCGATTACGCGACCCTGACTGCGGGAGGATTTTCGTGATGCGGCTGAGCTGGCTTTGTTTGGCGCTCGCCTTGTGGTCGGGCGCGTCTGCGGCACAGGACGTGCCTGTGGCATGGCTAAACGTTGAACGAGAGCTGCCACCAACTCTATCCAACCTTGATCCAATCCCTGAAGATCTGGGGGCGGCGGGCGCGCTGACGGCGCTCAACGACAACAAAACCACCGGCAAATTTCTGGGCCAGAAATGGTCGCTAACAGAACACACCGCCTATCTTGGCGACGACCCATTGGAAATCGCGCGCAATGCGCTCGCTGATGCACCTTTTGTGATTGTGAACGCCCCGGCCGAGACCTTGCTCGCCATCGCCGATTTGCCCGAAGCCAAAGACAAACTGATTTTCAACGCGGGCACGGGCGCATCAGACCTACGCGGAGACAATTGCCGAGCCAATGTGCTGCACACTCTGCCCTCTACCGCGATGCGCACCGATGCGCTCGCGCAGATGTTCGTCAAAAAGCGCTGGACGGACCTTGTGATGATCGCAGGCGGACATGAGGATGATCAGACCTATGCCGCAGCAATGGAAAAATCGCTGGCGAAATTTGGGCTGACTTTGAAAGCCCGCAAAGAATGGCGCTTTGATGCGGACATGCGCCGGAACGCTGCACAAGAAGTGCCTTTGTTCACGCAAGACTTTGGCGACTACGATGCGCTGATCATCGCCGACGAGCTGCATGATTTCGGCCGCTATGTGCTTTACAACACGTGGGAACCTCGACCGGTGGTTGGGTCCGAAGGTCTGCAAGCCGCAGCCTGGGGCGCGGTTGTTGAACAATGGGGCGCGGCCCAGTTGCAATCGCGCTTCGAAGAAGCACACGAGCGCGACATGCGCCCCAAAGACTACGCCGCTTGGGCCGCTATGCGATCCGTAGGGGAGGCTGTGACCCGCACCAAATCCGCCGATGTTGCCGTGATCCAGAAATACCTTCTAGGCGATACTTTCGAACTGGCAGGTTTCAAAGGCCGCCCGCTGACGTATCGCACATGGAATGGCCAATTGCGCCAGCCGATCCCGCTGATGCACCCGCGTGCGTTGGTAGCCAACGCACCGCTCGAAGGTTTTTTGCACCAGCGAACCGAGCTCGACACCCTTGGTGTCGATGCAGCCGAAACAACCTGCACCGCTTTCAACTGATCCAGGAGAGACCGAATGCTACGCACAAGTTTGCTTGCCCTGACGCTTGCCTCCGCGCCGGCTTTTGCCGACGAAATTTGGGTATCCAACGAAAAGGACGACACGATCAGCGTGATCGACATCGAAACGCTGGAAGTTGTCCGCACCATTGATGTGGGTGAGCGTCCGCGCGGAATCACCTTTTCCAAGGATTACTCGGTGCTCTATGTCTGCGCCTCAGACAGCGATACCGTGCAGGTGATCGACCCAAATACCGGCAAGATCCTTCACGAGCTGCCGTCAGGCGAAGATCCAGAGCAATTCGTGCTGCACCCCGATGATCGCCATCTTTATATTGCCAACGAAGATGATGCGATCACCACGGTTGTCGATACGCAGACCCGCAAAGTGGTCGCGCAGATTGACGTAGGCATCGAACCCGAGGGCATGGCCGTCAGCCCCGACGGCAAGATCGCCATCACCACGTCCGAGACCACCAATATGGCCCATTGGATCGACACCGAAAAACAAGAGCTTTTTGCCAACACGCTTGTCGACAGTCGCCCGCGTCACGCGGAGTTTATCAAGGACGGGGCTGAGCTATGGGTCAGCGCTGAGATCGGTGGCACGATTTCGGTTTTTGACGTGGAAACTCAGACCGAAAAGGCCAAGATAGATTTCGAAGTTGATGGCGTGCACCCGGATCGTGTGCAGCCGGTGGGTTTTGAGCTCACGGCAGGCGACACTCACGCCTTTGTCGCGCTTGGGCCATCAAACCATGTCGCCGTTGTGAATGCCGAAACTTACGAAGTCGAAGATTACATCCTCGTAGGTCGCCGCGTTTGGCACATGGACTTCAATACCGATCGTACCCTGGCTTTCACCACCAACGGCGTATCAGGCGATGTGACTGTGATCGACGTGGCCAAGCGCAAAGCCATCAAGTCCATCAAGGTCGGGCGTTTCCCATGGGGCGCAGCTTACCGCCCCACCAACTGATTGTACCTGCAAACCAAAACGCGGTTTCCAAAGGAGGATACCTTATGTTCAAAACGCTTCCCGCTATTCTTGCCGCACTGGCACTCTCGGTCACGCCTGTGCTGGCCGATGACGATGATGATGACGACAACGGGTTTGGCCTTGCCGGAATTCTTTCAGCCAAAAACAAAGAGGATCTGGAGCCCATCCAACTTAGCGCAGGCATGCCTTTGACCTCGGCGCCTTGGGTTCTGAAATCCGGCAAATACTATGAATTCGAAATTCAAGGCGACGGCAGTCAAGAGCTTGGCTTGACAGGACCAGGGTTCTTTCGCGCCATCTGGATCGACGAAATCGTTGTCGAAGGGTTGGAAATCCGCCCTCTCGGTGTGGATTCCATCGAATTTGATGAGGCCGGCGAGATGGAAATTGGTTTTGTTGCGCTCAAGCCAGGCAGCTATTATCTGAAGGTGCCAGGTTCGACAGGCGAAACACAGCGGCTGGAGATCACAATAGAATAGAGGGGCCTCGTGACGCTCAGTGTCTCAAATCTCTCGTTTTCATACGGGACCAAGACGGCTTTGAAAGGGGTGAGCTTTACGCTCGCCCCTAGTTTTTCTGCGCTTCTGGGGCCGAATGGCGCGGGTAAATCTACGTTGTTTGCCCTGTTGACCCGGCTCTTTACTGCGCCCGGAGCGCATATCGAGATCGCTGGGCATGATTTGAACGCCAACCCGCGCCGCGCCCTTGCCGCCCTCGGCGTTGTCTTTCAGCAGCCCACGCTCGATCTCGATCTTACTGTACGCCAAAACCTGAAATACTTTGCGGCCCTACACGGGCTGCGTGGCGCGGATGCATCGCACCGCATCGATGCCGCCCTTAGCCGTCTCGATATGCGTGAACGTGCGCACGAAAAAGTACGCAAGTTGAACGGAGGTCATCGCCGCCGCACTGAGATTGCGCGGGTGTTGCTGCATGAACCTCAGGTCTTGCTGCTGGACGAACCCACTGTCGGGCTTGATGCTGCGTCGCGGGCCGCCATCACCGACCATGTTCACGGGTTGGCCGAAGATGGCATGACCGTTTTGTGGGCCACCCACCTGACCGATGAGATTAGCGACAACGATCACCTTCTCATCTTGCATCAAGGCCAGTTCATTGCCGATGGGCGCGCCGGTGATGTTGCAAACGGGCGCAGCTTGAAAGACTACTTTCTGGCCGTCACCGGAGATAACGCCGCATGAAATGGTCTCCTGCCTTATTCGCCATCGTTGCTCGTGAAGCACTGCGTTTTGTCCATCAGCGCGAACGCTTTGTGGCGGCGCTTGTTCGGCCTTTGGTGTGGCTGCTGGTCTTTGCAGCAGGGTTCCGTGCGGCCCTTGGCCTGTCGATCACGCCGCCTTACCAAACCTATATCACCTACGAGACTTATATTGTGCCGGGTCTTTGCGGCATGGTTCTGTTGTTCAACGGCATGCAATCGTCCCTCAGCCTGGTCTATGACCGCGAAATGGGTTCGATGCGGCTTTTGCTGACATCGCCACTTCCCCGCTGGTGGTTGTTAACCGCCAAGCTGATCGGCTCATCCCTGATTTCTATTGCGCAGGTCTATGCTTTCCTTCTGATTGCAGCGGCCTTTGGCATCACATTGCCACCCATGGGATATGTCGCGGCTTTCCCTGCGCTCTTGTTGGCAGGCTTTATGCTGGGCGCTTTGGGGTTGGCGCTGTCGTCGTTCATTAAGCAATTGGAAAACTTTGCGGGCATCATGAACTTTGTGATCTTCCCGATGTTCTTCCTGTCTTCCGCGCTTTACCCCCTATGGAAAATGGCGGAAAGCTCGCGCCTGTTGCATGACATCTGCGCGGCCAACCCATTTACCCATGCGGTCGAACTGATCCGCTTTGCGCTCTACGGTGAATTGAACCTTGCCGCTCTCGGATGGACACTCTTGGCCACTACCCTGTTCGGCGCAGCTGCGCTTTGGGGATATGATCCCGCGCGCGGTATGATGCAGTCGCGGAAATAACGCGCTGCCGGACCCAATCTCTGGCGCTCTTCAAAACACGGGTTCAATCACGAGACGCGGCAACCAATGGCTGTCGGGTTCTGATTCATGAAGATCGCGATCACGAATGGGGCGCAAATTTCCCGCTTCAGGCGGAATGCCAAGGTCACCCAAATTGACCTCATACATTTGCCCAGCCCACCCATCGCCTTCTGGCTCAATTCGGTAATAGACACCGTTCCAGGTGTCGATCCCATAGTCTGTTGCACCCTTCCAAAGGAATAGAAAATCGTATTCCAGGTCAATCAGATCCTCAGAGATATCTCTTTTAATTTCATAAGGATATGGAACATGGCACCAGTGCTTGGCTGCCCCCTCCAAACATTGAAATGGACGCATAGACAAGAAATGATCCGTGAATTGCGCACCTGACAATTCAACTTGATAAGTGTGATCCGAATTGACCGAAAGCGTTGCGATTTCAAGCCGCGCGCCACCGTTGTCTTCCAAGAACACGTTAAAGTCGTCGGCAATTACCGGCTGCGCCATCAGAGTAAGGAAAAGAGGGAAACGTATCATGGTCTTTAGCTTCTACTTCGGTCAGAAATCTTGCAGGGCTTTATACACCCAATAAGGCCCGAAACGGTCGTACGACCAAAGCCTAATACCCAAGGTTTCCTTCATCGGAATACGATGCCGCCGTTAGAGGTGGGCGATGCGCGCAAGCTCCCCACGATGAAAACGGGAGGAGACTAAGTGAAAAACCTACTTTCAGCGACCGCAATCGGGCTGATGCTGACTTCGGCAAGTTTTGCGGGCAACATCTCAGAAGCTGACTTGGCAGGCGACCAGGCATCCGCAGGTGACGTTTTGACCAACGGTATGGGCCGTCACCTGCAGCGGTATTCGCCGCTGGACACCCTGAACAAAGACAACGTCAAAAACCTGGTGCCCGCGTGGGCGTTTTCACTGGGTGGTGAAAAGCAACGCGGTCAGGAAACTCAGCCCATCGTACATGATGGCGTCATGTACATCACCGGCTCCTACAGCCGTATGTACGCGATTGACCTGAAATCCGGCGAAGAGCTTTGGCAATATGATGCCCGTCTGCCCGAAGGCATTCTGCCTTGCTGCGACGTGATCAACCGCGGTGCCGCAATCTACAACGACAAAGTCTATTTCGGTACGCTTGACGCCCGCATCGTCGCGCTGGACGCGAAAACCGGTGATGTGGTCTGGCGCAAAAAGATCGACGATTACAAAGCAGGCTACAGCTACACAGCGGCTCCACTGATCGTGGACGGCCTTGTTGTAACCGGCAACTCGGGCGGTGAATTCGGCATCGTTGGCGCGGTCGAAGCACGCGACGCTGAAACCGGCGAACTGGTTTGGAAGCGTCCGGTGATCGAAGGCCACATGGGCGAATACAAAGGCGAGCCGTCGACAATGACGGGCACGCTCAACGCAACATGGCCTGGCGACATGTGGAAAACCGGCGGCGGAGCGACCTGGTTGGGTGGTTCTTATGACGCGCGGACCGACACGCTGATTTTTGGTGCGGGTAACCCTGCCCCCTGGAACAGCCACCTGCGCAATGCCGGCACTCCTGTTGAAGGCAATGCAGGCGACAACCTCTATGCCGCGAGCCGCATCGGTATCGACCCAGCAAACGGCGAAATCAAATGGCACTTCCAGACAACGCCGCGCGAAGGCTGGGATTATGACGGCGTGAACGAAGTCGTTGCTTTTGACGGCCCCGGCGGCGAACAGCTTTTGGCGACAGCGGACCGGAACGGATACTTTTACGTTCTTGACGCAGCAGATGGCGGCTTTGTCGGCGGTTATCCCTTTGTGAAAGACATCACCTGGTCCACCGGTCTTGATGAAAACGGTCGTCCGCTTTTCGTGGAAGAAAATCGCCCCGGCAATCCTGCCGATGCAGCCGATGGCAAAAAAGGCGAAGTGATCTTTGCATCTCCTTCCTTCCTGGGCGGCAAAAACTGGATGCCAATGGCGTTTAGCCAAAACACAGGCATGTTCTATGTACCATCCAACGAATGGGGCATGGACATCTGGAACGAGCCAATTTCCTACAAGAAAGGCGCAGCCTATCTGGGTGCTGGCTTTACCATTAAGCCAAACTACGAAGATCACATTGGCAGCCTGAAGGCCATCGATCCGATGACGGGCGAATGGAAGTGGGAATACAAGAACGACGCACCACTTTGGTCAGGTGTGATGACCACCGCCGGCGGCCTTGTGTTCTTTGGTACGCCTGAAGGCAAATTCCTGGCGCTTGACGATGCAACAGGTGAAGAGCTTTGGAGCTTCCAGACGGGCTCCGGCATCGTGGGTCAGCCTGTGACCTGGGAACAGGATGGCGAGCAATATGTTTCGATCATCTCTGGCTGGGGCGGTGCTGTGCCATTGTGGGGCGGTGAGGTTGCCAAAAAGGTCAACTACCTGAACCAAGGCGGCACTCTTTGGACGTTCCGTCTGCCTAAACAGCTGGCCTCTGCCAACTAACACGATTTCCCCGTCGTGACGTTCCGGGTGCGCAGTAATGCGCACCCTTTTTTACTACTTTTTGCTTAGATACACTGCTGAACACGCGTGGTAACTTTGCCCCATGGAAATTTCTTCACCCCATCGCAGCAAACGGACCATCGACTACGGTGAACAGTCATGGGCGCTCGTCATCGACGATCACCCTATGTTCTGCGATGCCCTTGAACTGACCCTCGCATCAGTCTGTGAATTCTCAAAGATTGAGTGCGCCAACAGCATTTCCGAAGCGACCTCTTGTATTGAGCAAAACGCCCAGCCGTCGCTTGTTGTGCTTGATCTGAACTTGCCGGACGTAAGCGGCATGGATGGGATCACGCGCATGTTGGGCCTTGTCTCAACATGTCCCTTGGTTGTTGTCAGTTCCGTGGCTGACAACAAGGTAATCACCTCTGCATTGAAAATCGGCGCGTCCGGCTTTGTGCCCAAGCATTCTTCGCGTTCTGTGTTCAAAACGGCGATTGATACGATCCAGGATGGCGGCATTTATGTTCCTGACAACTTTGTCGCCACCGAGCTATCTCAGGATCAAAGTCAGGCCATGCAGGCGCTTTCCACGTTGACGGCGCAACAAGCCCGGATTCTGGACCTTATCAGCCAGGGTTTGTTGAACAAACAAATCGCACACGAATTATTGATCGCCGAAGCAACGGTCAAAGCACACGTCACTGCAATCATGCGCAAGCTTGGGGTGAACAACCGGACCCAAGCCGTGCTTGTCGCAAAAGACGCTAAACTCGAAACTTTGTTGCCCAATCACTGATTTGGCCTGTATCCTTCCGTCCGGGAGGACAATCAGAACATGAATCACGTACTTCGACCCGTGGGCGAAGACGGTGGGTCGCCTGTGAGCGGCCAACACCTGGTCTCATTTAGCGAACGCATTGATCGGCCCGACTTCGTTGATCGGATTGTCCAAACGCTTTCCGCCACCCCCATGTCGCATGTTATGGTCTTTGCATGTCCGGAAGTTGACTTTGCATCCCTGATTTCGACCCTGCACGCACAATTGGAATGCCCTGTCGTTGGCTGCACGAGCGCAGGCGAAATTTCCGAGGCCGGGTTTGTCGAAGGCCACGTGGTTGTCATCGGATTACCCAGACGCTGGTTTGCAGCTCGGTCAGTTTTGATCAAGGATCTCGCGTCAGCCGATTTTTCCGCGTTGAATGATACGTTGATCCAAAACCGCCTGGCCCTCACGACAAGCAATCCGAGCAAAACCAACGGCTTCAGTTTCTTGATGGTCGACGGCCTGTCCATGCGTGAAGACCAGCTGGTTGGCGCCATTTCCCCCGGCCTTTTGGGATTTCCACTCTTCGGCGGCTCAGCCGGTGACGGTTTGAAATTTGAAAAATCAGCCGTGGCTTTTGAAGGCAGAGTCTATGAGAATGCGGCCACGCTTACGTTTGTCGTGACAAACTGCAATGTGCGTGTCTTCTCCGTCAACCACATGACGCCCGGTCAAACCAGGATGGTCGTCACCGAGGCAAAGCCCGAGGTGCGGATCGTTTGCAGCATCAACGATGAACCCGCGGCTGAAGAATATGCGCGGCTCATCGGCAAAGACCCAAATCAGTTGGACGAATTCACCTTTGCTGAAAACCCCGTCACGGTAAGGGTCGGAGACGAATATCACGTCCGTGCCATCCAAAGGGTCAATGAAGACAAGCACCTGGTGTTCTTTTCCGCCATCGATGAAGGCATGGTACTTTCGGTGGCGCATGCTCAGGACATCGTGGAGCACCTCGATGCGGAACTCACCAACATAACCACAGGCTTTGGCGCGGCCGATATCATTGCGTGTGATTGCATACTAAGGCGTATCGAAGTTCAAAAATCCCAGAAAAGTCTGAAAGTGAACTCTGTTTTTCAGAAACACGGAGTTGTGGGGTTTTCGACTTACGGCGAGCAAATAGGCCCCCTGCACGTCAACCAGACGCTGACCGGGGTTGCCCTGTTTCCACCGACTGCTGGGGATTAAATTGGAAGGGCTCATCAATCCGGCAGATTCCGTCGAACGGCAGCGCGACAAATTATTGAACATTTGCGCGGCTTTGATCAAAAGGGTCGAACAACCCAAGGTTGATCAAAGCAGTGCCTTTGCGCAGTTTGAACGCGCCGCCCTCTTGGACTCAAAGGTGCGCCAGCGCACGATGAACCTTGAGCGCGCCTTGGACTTGTTGAACGAAAGCAACGCCGAACTCGCCGCCGCAAAAAGGGACGCAGAGCAATCCCGCTCCATTTTGAACGAGGCCGTAGAAAGCGTAGATGAAGGCTTTGCGCTTTTTGACTCTCAAGACAGGCTCTTGCTGTTCAACAGTCGGTTCTGTCTTGAACTGGGCAGCGTTCGGGACCGCCTGAAACTTGGCATCTCTTTTGATGAGTATGTCGACATCGTAAGCACTTCGTCCGAGATAGAATTTTCGACGATTTTGAAGCGTGACAGCTGGGTAACCGAACGGCTTGAGCATCACCGCCAAGTGCGTGCCGTTTTCAATATCGCGCTCAAACGAAACCGTTGGTTGCAGGTCAGCGAACATCGCACCGAAGAGGGCGGAACCGCGATTCTTCAAACAGATATTTCTGACGTCATGCGCCAACAGCTTCGAGAACGGGACGAGCTTGTAGACAGCCAAGATAAGATGCTGCGCGCAACGCTGGACCATTTGGCGCAAGGGGTCTGCATTTTCAGTCAGACCGCAAGACTTGCTGGGTGGAATAGGGAACTGGAACGGATGATCCAAATTCCCGCGCGTTACGTGCGCCCTGGCACATCGTTTGCAACCATTCTGGGTTTCGTGAAAGACAACATGACCTTCGCGGGTTCGTATCCGAGTGAAAAGTTGATTGCTTGGGCCAACAACTCGTCAGGCAGGCCTCCAATCGAATTCGAACTGACAGATATCAGAAAACGGGTGTTCAGTGTCTTTGCCCAAGAGATGCCGGACCAAGGTTTCATGATGTCTTTTTCTGACGTGACCAGCGAACGGATTGCCGCAAACAAGTTGCGCGAGTTGAACAAGACCCTTGAGGAACGTGTAGCCGATCGTACCAAAGCGCTTGGGGCCGCGTTGCAGGATGCCGAGCGCGCCAATGTCACAAAAAACAGGTTTGTCGCTGCGGCAAGCCACGACTTGTTACAACCCCTTTCGGCCGCCAAACTTTACCTTGCAACGTTGCAGGATGCGGCACCCAACGATCAAATGGCGCAAATTTCCGGCAAAGCTGAGCGCGCCCTGAAGGGGGCGGAAGATATCATCGAAGCCTTGCTAGATATCTCCAAGCTTGATGCGGGGCATGCGACATTTGACGTGCGCCCCTTCGCACTCGGCCCTGTTTTGTCATCACTGCTAAACGAAATGACGCCAATCGCCGAAGAAAAGGGCCTCGATCTTGCCATCGGCATGTCAGACGCCGCGATTGTATCCGACCCGGTTTTTCTGCGACGTGTCCTGCAAAACCTCATCAGCAATGCGATCAAATATACGGATCACGGTGCAGTTAACCTTCGCATCTGCGACACGGCCCAAGACGCGATGACTCTCGAAATTCAAGACACCGGCCCCGGCATCGCACCGGAAGACCGCGAACGGATCTTTCAGGAATTTACCCGCCTCGAAGACAGCCACAGCGGCGCCAAGGGGATCGGTCTTGGACTGGCGATTGTGGAACGTGTGTGCACAGCCCTCGATCACCCGCTGCAACTTCAAAGTGACCTTGGGCAAGGCTCATGCTTTTCGGTGACTGTCCCACTTCATTTGGGTGCCAATCCTAATATCGACCAAACGGGAACTGTTTTCTTTGACAACCTGGCGATCGTTGGAAAAATGCTGCTCTTGGTCGAAAACGACGAAGACCTCGCAAATGCCATGTCCCTGCGATTGGAACGCAGCGGCGCACATGTGGTGCATGCCGCGTCTGGCGAAGAGGCGCTCGAATTGCTCGAAGAGATCGATCTGCTGCCGGACGCAGCGCTTTTTGATTATCAGCTTGGCGCTGGCATAGATGGTATCGACCTGCACGAAATTGTTCGGGCCCGCTATAAACCTGTCCCAACCTTCATTTTGTCAGCCGATCGGAGTGCCAAGCTGCAAGACAGATGCCTGTCCGCAGACGTGCCCTTGATCCACAAGCCAATCGACATTGACCTGCTTCTTGAGGCGCTCGACAGCGTTCTTGGGTATTAGGGCCAGCTGGCCGAAAGTGCCCGCCAAAAAGTTATCAGAGCGTTGCGTGTTCGACCTTAGTCGCATGTCTTGAACGCAGAACCGTCACTAGACTGGCATTCATGCTACGCGCTGTATTCGGATTTCTTTTGGCAGCATTCGCCTGCGTTCATTCGGCTATGGCCGAACCCATGCCGCGTGAAAAGCTTGCGCCGTTGATTTTTGCTCCGATGGAGCTTGGCGAGCCCGTCAATGAAAATGGCGTCTATGAGTTGCTTAATTCCGGAGGCGGGCACGTCGGTTATGTGTTCGAAACCGAACCTATGGCACCACTGCCGGGCTTTAGCGGCGCGCCAATCAACCTTCTTGTCGTGCTTGATCTCGAAGGTCAGTTTCTCGACGTACAGCTATTAGAGCACAACGAACCGATCTTTGTCAGTGGTCTGGGCGAAGCGCCATTTCACGCATTCTTTGAGCAATACGAAGGCCATTCCATTGGCGATAGCCTCGTGGTCGGCACCCCATACGGCAGCGGCAATGACAGCACATCGCTTGTCTATCTGGACGGTGTGACCAAGGCGACTGCGTCGGTGCGCATTGCGCACGAATCCGTCCTGGCCGCGGCGTTGCAAGTGGCCCGCGAAAAGATGGGAGGCATCGCCTCAGGCCCGCCCGCCTATCCCGATCCGGACGTTACCGAAGACCTGAGCTGGCAAGATCTGCTGGATCAAGGGTTGGTTCACCGCCGCACCTGGTCAAACAGCGAGGTTGACGAAACATTCCAAGACACACTCTGGGAAGATGACGACCCAGAAGCCAAGGATGAACCCGACGCGCCGTATCTTGATCTTTGGGTTATTGATCTTGGGCCAAAGTCAGTGGCGCGCGCCGTGCTTTCGGATGACGGATATGCCGATCTGGAATCGTTTCTCGAAATTTCTGGCCACGACGAACCTATCCTTGTGATCGACACGGCGCGCCACGGTCTTGTCTCTGAAAACTTCGTGCGCAATACGGCCCCCGATTGGCTGAGCGCCAAACAAGGCGGCTTTCCCGTATCCTTGCGCGACGCGGACCTCATTATCGAATTGCACGATGATCTTCCGTTCGAGCTGCATGACGCCGTGGATTTCGGGCAGGCCTTGATCTTGCGCACAGATCGCAGATTGGGGTTCGACCCAACCCAACCTTGGGCCCTGATCGTCAGCGCCGTTCGCGAACACGGCATGTTCCAGCCCGAGATCGGCTCAACCGAGCTGATCTTCCAAACGCAGGCTGACGAACGGTTCTATGCCAGGGCCGAAGTCGTCAAACCGATCCCCCCCTGGCTCGAAGCCTTGCGCGGGCGTTCTTCGGACGTGATCATTTTGGGCATCGCCTTGACCTTGCTCGTTGCCGCCTTTGGCATCCGGCTCGAAGCCATTTCAGCCATGCGACAAGTCCAATCCATCCGCTTCGCTGTGCTTGCTGCGGTTCTGGTTTTTGTCGGCTGGTGGGGTCAAGGACAGCTTTCTATCGTTACCCCTCTTGCCATGCTGCAAACCGCTATGACGGGCGGGTCATTGGCTTTTCTGCTGTACGATCCATTTTCGCTGATGATTTGGGGCGTCACAATTGTTGGCTTCGTCCTTTGGGGGCGCGGTCTGTTTTGTGGGTGGCTTTGTCCGTTTGGCGCACTGCAGGAGTTTGCCGCGAAACTGGCTGAGCTGCTGAAGATCCCTCAAATCACAGTCTCCGCCGCTTGGGACGCGCGGCTACGGTGGTTAAAGTATTTCGTGCTGGCAGCCTTGATCGGTGTAACGCTCTTTGCCCCATCCTACATGGACAAGGCGGCAGAGGTCGAACCGTTCAAAACAGCGATCACCACCTTCTTTGTGCGTGAATGGTATTATGTGGCTTACGCCGTCTTTTGGTTGTTTCTGTCCATGGTCCTCTTCAAAGGCTTCTGCCGCTATGTCTGTCCTCTGGGCGCCCTTATGGCCATCGGCGGGCTTGTCCGACAGCGCGATTGGATCGCGCGGCGGGCGGAATGCGGATCGCCCTGTCAGCTTTGCAAAGTCAAATGCCGTTACGGGGCCATCGAGAAGTCTGGCAAGGTGAAATACGATGAATGCTTCCAGTGCCTCGATTGCGTCACCATCCACGAAAGCCCCAACATGTGTGTGCCCTTGATCATCGCGGCAAAGCGCCAGCAGAAGTCAGGCGCCACTCACCAACAGGTCGCAGCGCAATGAAGATGACCCGCCGACGTTTCCTATCCGTGTCAGCGGCAACACTGGTTGCCTCAGCAGCGCACGCATCCACCGCGCGCTGGCAAGGCAGGGCCATGGGCGCTGAGGTATCGTTGGTTTTGCATGGTGGCACGCAGCAAGATCTGGATGCCGCCGTGACAGAAATCCGCCGGGTCGAAAGACTATTTTCGATCTACGACCCGACGTCGGAGCTTTCACACCTAAACAAAAATAGCGGCGGCAGACTGTCACCCGACACCCAAGACCTGCTGGCGCTGTGTGACAGCGTGCACCGCACAACAGATGGCCTGTTTGACCCTACGGTGCAGCCGGTGTTCCGTGCGGCGCTGCACGGGCGCGCCCTGCCTTGGCATCTTGTGGGATGGGATCGGGTGCGCATCGAACAGGGCCACCTCACTATGGCGAAAGGCCAGCAACTTACCCTGAACGGTATCGCCCAGGGCTACGCCACCGATCAAGTTCGCGACTTGCTGACGGCACGAGGCTTTGCCAAAGCGCTTGTCTCAGTCGGTGAACACAGTGCCATCGGTGGGCCGTTTCGTTTGCAATTGGAAGATCCCATACACGGGCCACTTGGCCTGCGCACGCTTGAAGACAGCGCAATCGCCACCTCTTCCCCGAATGCGATGCAGCTTGGAGTAGGCGCGCATATCTTTGACCCCACCGGACGCGCCGTGCCACTGTGGTCAACGGTCAGTGTCGAAGCCAAAAGCGCGGCATTGGCCGACGGTCTGTCAACGGCGCTGTGCATGGCACCGCGCGACCAGATTGCACAGATCGCAGGCGCCACCGGCACCCGCATCACCCTAATTGACCGCAGCGGTGATCTGACCCGGCTTGGTTAGTCCACCCGCCGGTTCGCGATCAATTCATCTACAACAGCGGGTTCAGCCAGCGTCGAGGTATCGCCAAGCGCGTCGATTTCGTTTTCTGCCACCTTGCGCAGGATACGCCGCATGATTTTGCCAGACCGCGTCTTGGGCAGGCCCGGCGCCCATTGAATATGATCTGGTTTTGCAATCG
Source organism: Paracoccaceae bacterium (assembly GCA_013214665.1). Classification (GTDB taxonomy): domain Bacteria; phylum Pseudomonadota; class Alphaproteobacteria; order Rhodobacterales; family Rhodobacteraceae. The sequence goes on along the minus strand of JABSSA010000094.1, from coordinate 220 downwards.
GGCCGATTTCCTTTCGCACCCAAGCCGCAAGTTCATCACGCAGGCCGTCGGTATAGGCCTCACCCACCATCAAGGTCACATAGGCATAAATCCCCTGCCCCTTGATCTCGTGCGGGAATCCAACAACAGCCGCCTCAGACACCTTGGGGTGCGCAACAAGCGCGCTCTCGACCTCTGCGGTCCCCATGCGGTGGCCAGATACGTTGATCACATCATCGAC
>JABSSA010000093.1 GCA_013214665.1 Paracoccaceae bacterium | reverse complement strand
CATGGCTTGCAACCCAGAGGATCGCTAACCCCGACACGGCAACACCTGCCTGAAGTATCGCCTGCAACGCTGCTGTCCGACCTCGCCGAGCAATAGCATCGGCCTGCAGTGCCGCCCCTTGTTCGTCCAGCGACCGCAGTTCCTTGCGTGTCCGGCCCATCAGGTCAAGCTCGGGCGCAATCGCGATCCGCTCAATCATCGAAATGGCAATGCTGGCGCGGCGTTTGCGCAATTGCCGGTGACGCTGTTCGAGGTGCGAGGCAACGAGCGCCATGAATACCATCGACAGGCCCAAAGGAGCCAGAGCTGCAAGTGCGAGGCCTGTGTCGAGCGACACCAGAATGCCAATTGCTCCCGGCAGCACGATCACAGCCGTCAGAGTGTCAGGGAGTCCGCGACCGAACCAGAGCCGCGCAGCAGACAAGTCCCCGACAAAACGCAGCGACAAGGCTCCTGTGCGACGTTGATCGTGCCGGGCTTTCGGAAGGGAGGCGATTTGCTTGTAGAGAACGCGGCGCAGTGCAATCGCATAGCTCTGGCCCAAGCTTTCTGCCTGCCTCCGAGACAAAAAGAGACAGATCGCAGCGATGGCCCCTGCAAGGCCAAGTTCGAGAAGTGTACCAAGGGCCAATGGTTCCCGCGCATGCAGCGCAGCAAAGGCATCACGGGTGGCAAAGGCTGCGACGGCAAATGCTGCGGCCTGAACAATGCCGCAGCTCACAACAAGGACCACGCTGAACGTGCGGTCCCGTGTGACGAGAGGCGGGAGAGACCTCATGCAGCCACGTCTTCAGATGCGCGCCGCATCAACGTGGCGACATGCAGGGCAATCATCTCAGGCGACCACAGGTCCTGCCGGGACAGGATGGGCAGTCCCGTGACCTCAGCGGCTTCGGCCGTCGCAAGCGGCGAACAGCTGACCATGCCGGAGATTGCGAAAGGCGTCAGGCCCATCTGATTTAGCACAGTTACCCCGCCCAGTGCGCTAAGCGCATCGGGCGCAGCAAACAGAATACCATCCAGCCGGTCCCGAATGCGAGAAGACTTGAGAATGTCGCGGGTCTCCTGTTGAAAAACGCCGTCCGCAATCTCAACCACAACCACTTCAGCACCACGCGCCGCTGCAGTGGCGACAAGGGTATCGAACCCAGCCTCGATCCGCTCCAGCGGCATCCGGAAGGTCGTCGCCATGCCCGCGTCGGTAAAGTCCAGCGCTGGCGCGCCGCCATCCTCGAAGCTGTTGAAGTCGCCAAACGCGCCGGTGCCAGTAGCTTTCACTCCAGCCGCAGCATAGCCGGACCGGATCAGGCCGTGGGCGAGGCTCGTTGCCGCTGTCGTTTTGCCTGAGTTCATGGATGCACCGAAGACGCCGATAACGGTCACATCGTTGTTCGCAGGCATCGCAGACAAGGCGTAATCCGCAATGTTTAGCACCTGACCGCGCGTGCCGGTCAAAAGACCCATCGGCTTCAACCGTGTCGGGCTGCTCATTCTGGCATGCGAGGTGTCGACACGGCCCGCGATACCGCCACCGGCCACAAGATCAATCTTGTCGTCGTCAATGACAGCACTGGCCAGGAACTGATCAGGCGCGTAGCGGTCGCCAAGGCAAAGAACGACGAGATCGCCTGGGTAGCTTGTGGACATGCGGCGATCCGCGAGTTGAATGTTCTTATGCTGACCGATTTCGGCGATCTCGCACAGCAGCAGATCGCCTGCTTTTGCGCTTGAATAAGCGGTGGAAACGCCACGTACATCGTTGCGGTTCACGCGGCGGGTTGTGAAAGCCCACTTGGCTATGTCGCATAGGGCCGGGGTGAATGGGGTCATCTTGGTCATCTGCACATCTCCTTGGGTTGCAGCGTTTGGATGAACCCTTTGTGGCGGGTCAACGTGATCGTTATCCGGCAGTCTGATGAACTCGCACTGTCCGAAAAGATGAATGTCAGATGAACACCAGAGGAATGTGGGTGCGGCTCAGGAACGATTGAGAGACGGGCGACAGGGCTCAATCATCATCGCCGCCGTCGTCTCCCCCATCGTCACCGCCGTCATCGCCATCGTCTCTGTCGTCATCCCGATCATCGTCCCGATCAGTATGGTTTCCTGTCCTCTGATCATTGTCTCGGTCATCATCGGGGCCGCGTCGAAGCTCAGATATCGTAACGCGACCGTCACCGTTGTGATCCGCTGATCGCATCAGACGGTTCGCCCCATTGCGACCGAATTCTGCAACCAGTTCATCGAAGGTCAAAACACCATCTGAGTTGGTATCAACGGACCTGAAACTGGCAGATTGAGCGGTTGCAAGGGCAGGAAGAAATGCGAAGCACGTCAAACTTATGAACAGGACCAGCACGCGCTTACCAAACAAGGTACGCTTGGAAAGAGCCCAAAATTGATTGATCATAGAGCACAAGTGCATCGAATAAGCCTGGAATTTGGGGCCCGACCTCACTTAGATGGGCGAAACGATCTCACTTTAGATGGGCGAAACGATGATGTCTTCCATCCAAAGATGAATATCAACCTGTCAGAAAGATGAACGCCAGATGAACGCCACTTCACCTACGCGAAAGGTGGCTTTCAGTCGTGGCAGCCGTTAAATTCATGCTTCAGAAATCGGCACTCTGGGCTCTTCGCAGCCATCGGAGCGACTGCAGCATCCTGTGCACAAGATCGGATCGCGCCGAAGAGGACGGCCCTTTCCGAACGTTAGTCGACATCTAGTAATGCTACGGCCGCGGTACGCATTCCAAACATTCGCCGCGCGATCCAGTTTGGGGAAGCGGACACAATGCGTTTTGACGATTTGTCACTTTCGCAAGGCCTCTTTCAAGGACGTAGTGCCTTCTTCGAATTCCCGCAAATCAAGTTGAGAATAGATGTCGAGAAGGTGGCCTTTCATGAGGTCTTCGGCGGCAGTGCCATCATGTTTGCGCAACGCATCAACAAGAGCGTGATGGGCGTTGCTTTCGCACAGGGCATTGCGCCGCCTCCAGTAGAGCGCGATAACCAACGAGGAACGGGACACGAGCTGTTTTAGGAACTGCTCGATCGTTCGTTGATCCGCAACTCGTGCGATCTCCAGATGAAAGTCCCCCGACAGCTTTAAAGCAAGACCCGGCTGGCCCCGATCGAGCGCCTCATGTTCTTCCTGTATGTGACGTTCGAGCAGGTCAATATCGCCAGCCGTTGTGCGCTCGGCAGCGGCTCGCGCTGTACTAGGTTCCAACAACGCGCGGGCCTGAAAAACTTCATGGGCTTCCTTCAGTGAAGGCTTTGATACGAACGCCCCACGGTTCTTTTCAATTGTAAGCAAACCTTCGAACGCCAGAGCGCGCAGCGCTTGCCTTACAACGGTCCGGCTCACCCCAAAGACATCGCTGACTTCATCTTCACGCAGTTTCGCCCCAGGCTTCAGCCGATGCTCATGCACCGCGTCTGTAAGCTGGGCGATGATCTCTTCGGCAGATGTGCTCTTTGCTTTGGTGGTGCTCGGCATAATGATTCCTCTGATTTAAACCTGCGAGCTGCTCTACCTCAACACAACAGATCAAACATTCTCATTAAATATTGTATACAATTATTGCCTGATTTTTGCACAAATGCATCTCCAAATGTTCATTTTAGTGCGACTGTCAGGTCCGCAGCTTGCGTTTGGCGAGTTCTCCTTGGTCCCATCACACCGCTTGAGTCAGCGTTACTGCAACGCCTCGGAGATGAAATGAACCAAAAGATCGATCTAGAACTAATTCGCTTGACCAAACGCTATGGCACCACGGTCGCCGTTGACGCGATCAGTTACCACTTCAGCGCGGGCACCTACGCTTGTCTTTTGGGCCCGTCAGGGTGCGGAAAGTCTTCCACTCTACGGATGATTGCAGGACATGAAACCTTGTCCGATGGGTCGATTACTTTGGGAGGACGGGACATCTGGGCACTACCGCCTGCAAAGCGGGGGACGGCGATGATGTTTCAGAACTATGCGTTGTTCCCGCACCTAAGCGTTCTCGACAATGTGGCCTTCAGCCTAGCCATGAGGGGTGTCGACAAAGGCACGCGTCATGCGCGCGCCAACGAGCTTTTGGAACTTGTCGACATGACGGCAATGGCAGACCGACTGCCTGCACAACTTTCTGGCGGCCAGCAGCAACGCGCGGCTTTGGCAAGAGCATTGATCACCGAGCCGGAAGTTTTGTTGCTTGATGAACCATTGTCAGCGCTCGACCCTTTCTTGCGGATCCGCATGCGCGCCGAACTGAAGAAGCTGCAGCGGGAACTTGGAATCACCTTCGTTCATGTCACCCATGGTCAGGATGAAGCCCTGGCGCTGGCAGACGAGATCGTCGTGATGAACGATGCGAAGATTGAACAAGCGGGCAAAACGCGATCCGTTTTCGACGCTCCGGAAACAGCTTTCGTGGCCCGGTTCTTGGGATCGCACAACGTGGTGTCGATGCCTGAAGGAATGGTTGCTGTGCGGTCTGACGCGTTGAGAGTGACGACAGGCAAAGCAGCAAAGCTTCCAGGCACAATTACAAACATCGAATATCAAGGCACGCATGTTGCGCTGACAGCTTCCGTTCCCGGAGAACAAGAAGTCACAGCACTGCTGCCTGACAAGGATTTCTTCGGCAACCCGAAGGAGTTGGGCGAGGCAATCGGCCTCGACTGGGAGGCCGAGGCGGCGCACGCCCTGGCTGGATAGAGAGACGTTCAACAGAGAGGACGAAACATGACGACAATATCGAAAGTACGCTATTCGCGTCGGTCTATGCTGAAGGCAGGTGGCGCGGCGGTGGCGGCCGCCGCGCTTCCGGCTCCAATGGTATGGGGACAAGAGACGAAAAACATCACCTTGCGCCAGTTTGGCACCGGGGTGTCGAACTTGAATGACGTCGCCCTGAAAGTCAAAGAGGATTTGGGCTTTAATCTTGAAATGACCGCGCTCGATACTGACAGCGTGACACAGCGCGCGGCCACGCAGCCCAACAGCTTTGACATTGCAGATATCGAGTACTTTATCTGTAAGAAAGTCTGGGCGGCAGGCAACCTGCAAGCGATGGATACGTCTAAGATCGCGCAGTACGACAACATTGCGGGCACCTTCCGCAGTGGTCTTCTGACACCTGAGAGCACAATCGCCCAAGGCACCGCGCCGCATACTGTTGGCTTCACCACCGGCGCCGATGGCACGGAGTTTGTGCAGGAAGAATCCGGTTGGATGACCCTGATCCCAACAATCTACAATGCCGACACGTTGGGCATTCGCCCCGATCTGATCGGTCGCCCGATCAACAACTGGTCTGAGCTTTTGAACCCAGAATTCAAGGGCAAGGCGTCGATCCTCGATATCTCATCAATCGGGATCATGGACATGGCCTTGGTTGTCGAGTCGATGGGTGAATACACCTACCCGGACAAAGGCAATATGACCAAAGAAGAGATCGACCTGACGCTGGGCATCTTTACCGAAGCCAAGAAGAACGGCCAGTTCCGTGCCTTCTGGAAATCCTTCGATGAGAGCGTGAACCTGATGGCGTCGGGTGAAGTTGTGATCCAGTCCATGTGGTCGCCTGCAATCACAGCCGTGCGCAGTCAAGGTATCCCATGCGTCTACCAGCCGCTGGAAGAGGGCTATCGCTCATGGGGCGGCGGCTTAGGTCTGTCAGCTTCCCTTTCCGGCATGGAACTGGACGCGGCCTATGAATACATCAACTGGTATCTGTCCGGTTGGGTGGGCGGCTATCTGATGCGTCAGGGTTACTATTCGGCTGTGCCAAGCACCTCCAAAGAGTTCATGTCCGAGGACGAATGGGGCTACTGGTACGAGGGCAAAGAGTCCAAAGGCGATATCGTTTCCCCGACAGGTGCCAAGCTAGCCGGGCCGGGCGAAGTCCGCGATGGCGGCTCCTTCCTCGACCGTATGGGCTCCGTGGTCTGCTGGAACTCTGTCATGGACGAGAACCAGTATATGGTCCGCAAGTGGAACGAATTCATCGCGGCCTAAGCGATGCGCGCCGGGGGGCTTTGGCCCTCCGGCACACAACGATTTTCAAAAAGACGGCAGAGGCAGTTTTGCGGAACAAATCAGTCATAGGTTGGCTCTTGGCGGCCCCATTGTCGCTTGTGCTCCTGGTGTTCCTTGTCGCCCCGATTGTGATGATCGTCGTGGTCAGCTTCTGGGGCGCGACGGAGTGGTCGATCTATCCGGCATTCCTGTTCGACAATTATGAATTCCTGCTGACCTCTGACGTGACCTATCGGGTCTTTCTCAACACCTTCAAATACGCCTTTATTACCTGGGTCTTTACCCTGTTGATCGGCTTTACCGTCGCCTATTATTTGGCCTTCCATATCCGCACGCTCACGTGGCAGATTGCGCTGTTTTTGCTCTGCACGATCCCGTTTCTGACGTCGAACATCATTCGAATGATCTCATGGATTCCGTTTCTGGGGCGCAATGGGATCGCAAATTCGACGCTAATCTCGATGGGTGTGATTGATGAACCGCTGGAGTGGCTGTTATTCAGCGATTTCAGCGTGATCCTTGCCTTTGTGCACCTCTACACGTTGTTCATGGTGGTCCCGATTTTCAACACGATGATGCGTATCGACAAATCCCTGATCGAGGCGGCAGCGGATGCAGGGGCCACAGGCTGGCAGACGCTTTGGCACGTGATAATCCCTTTGACCAAACCGGGCATCATGATTGGCACGATCTTTGTGGTGGCACTGGTGATGGGAGACTTCATCACGGTCCGGTTCATGAGCGGATCGCAATCCGCCAACATGGGACGTCTGATCCAGAACGACATCGCGCTACTGCAATACCCATCGGCCTCTGCGACCGCTGTGATCCTGCTGGTCACAGTCCTTATCCTGATCGGAACGCTTTTGCGCTTCGTCGATATCCGTAAGGAGCTTTGATCATGGAGCCGCGCCCCAAGTCCTTCTACTTTCTCAGCGCCTTCTTTGTACTGTTTCTCGTGTTCCTTTACGGCCCAACCCTCACGATCGGCATTCTGTCGTTCCAAGGACCGGGTGGCGGTTTGACCTTCCCGATGCGGGGCGTGTCGTTGCACTGGTTCCGGGACCTGTTCGAACAACAAGCCGTCGGTGATATCTGGGGGTCATTCAGCCGCTCGCTTGTGCTGGGCCTGATGGTGATGGTGACGACTGTTGTTGTCTCGGTCATGGGGGGGCTGGCCTTTCGCAAGCGCTTTGCCGGGTCCACTGTTCTGTTCTACCTGATCATCACATCGCTGGTGATCCCCTCAATTCTGATATCACTAGGCGTGGGCCTGATCTGGTCGCAATCTGGCCTTCCCGTGCATTGGTCTAGTTCCGGCTTTGGCGCACAGCTAACATGGACGTTGCCCTTTGGCCTGTTGATCATGTTCGCCGTCTTCAATCGTTTTGACCGCTCCTACGAGGAGGCCGCCCGCGATCTGGGCGCAAGCCCTTGGCAGGTTATCCGTCATGTCGTGCTGCCCATAATCGCCCCATCTTTGATCGGCGTCGCCCTTTTCGGCTTTACGCTCAGCTATGATGAATTCGCCCGAACCTTGCTGACCTCCGGCAGCTACAACACCCTGCCGCTCGAGATTTTCGGCATGACGACCAACGTGACCACGCCAGTGCTGTTCGCCTTAGGAACGCTGACGACTGTGTTTTCGCTGCTTGTGATTGGGATCTTCTTGCTTGTCGTTTGGTTGCTGAACCACCGCCGAGCGCGCCAAGGTTCCGATGCCGGCAAAGGCATGGTCTAATGGCGGTGATTATCATCAACCCCAACAGCACGCGCTCAATGACCGATGCCATGCTCGCACAGGCGCGCAGGTCAGCCCCTGACTTGGACTTCGAGGGTTGGACATCGAGAGAAGGGCCGCAGGCCATCCAAGGTCCCGCAGATGGCGAGGCCGCGCGGGTTCCGTTGCTTAAGCTGGTCGAACACGCATCCTCGAAGGGTGCTGACGGCATCATTATCGGATGCTTTGACGACACCGCCCTAGAAGAGGCTACTACAATTGCGGATTGCCCGGTCATCGGCATCGGCCAGGCATCCTATCACTATGCCGCCCTCAGAAACTGGCGCTTCAGCGTCGTTACAACCCTCTCTGTCTCAATGCCAATCATTCAATCAAACATCGAGCGGCATGGGTTCGGCCATGTTGTGTCAAAGGTTCGCGCCTCGGAAATTCCGGTTCTGGAATTGGAAACAAACACTCGTCTTGCCAGCAAAATGGTTGCGCAAGAAGCGTTGGTGGCTGAACAAGAAGACGGCGTATCCGCCATTATTCTCGGCTGTGCCGGTATGGTCGAAGTTGTTGATGTGGTTAGAAATAAACTCTCTGCTGCGGTAATCGATCCCGTTGAATGCGCGGCACAATGCATGCTTTGGGTGCGCCAGATAGATTAAGTCCCAAAAGACCGTTTGAGAATTGTGATATGATCAAACCGGCAACGTGGGGTTGTCGTTCTGGGAGGGCTTGGCGGATCGGAGGATCAGTCATGGAACCTACACCAAACTTACCCACCATTCGCGCGCTTCGCCCTGCTTGGAACAAAGGTCGGATTGTAGGCCAGAAGCGACCGCTGAAACCAAAGCACGTTTGGGCAATTCGCGTCCGACTCGAATTGGCTGAAAACCATCGAGACCTAGCGTTGTTCAACATGGCAATCGATAGCAAGTTGCGTGGTTGCAACCTAGTCAAGATGAAAGTCGTCGACGTCATGGCGTCCGGCCAAATCAAAGAACGGGCATCGGTGCTTCAAAGTAAGACGCGAAACCCGTGCGATTTGAGATATCCGAAGGCACACGCGCCTCAGTCGAAAAGTGGATGGAAGACGAGCTCATGGTCGGCTCTGAGTACCTTTGGCCTGGCCGCTTCCATGAACGCCTGCACATCTCGACACGCCAATATGCGCGGATCGTCCGGGATTGGGTCGCGTCGATCGGATTGGAGGCGAGCGCATATGGCACGCATTCGATGCGGCGAACAAAAGTAACGCAGATCTACAAGAAAACTGGCAACTTGCGAGCGGTTCAACTTCTGCTTGGACACACCAAGATGGACAGCACGGTCCGGTACTTGGGCGTCGAGCTTGAGGACGCGCTAGCAATCGCCGAGGCGATTGAAATCTAACAACTTCGGGTCGCCTTCAAGGGCGGCCCATTGCTGCCCTTGCCGAAGCAGTCAACCGCTGCGTCGCAGCTTCAACAGACCAAACCTTCGCTGCAGCCGCGAAATCGATTTTGTGGCGAACTAGTGGTCTGCGGACAAAGCTGTCGTTTATACTCGGACGGAGTACGACCGCCGCCAGACCGAAGCAGACATTGACAATTTTAGGGTCGGGCAGAAGTGCGGTTCCGCAAAGGATACGACGGAGTGTGTCTCAATCATAGAGATCGGTTATTGAACCTTGCGATAAAGAGTTGATGGTT
>JABSSA010000092.1 GCA_013214665.1 Paracoccaceae bacterium | reverse complement strand
TCCGAACAAAACAAAGAGCACCGAAGCGACCGTAAGGCCCGCCAGCGTGTACATAAGATAGGGTTCTGCAGGCGTTCCTGCGAGATGCGCGGCGATCCGATCACCAGCAAGTGTCCAAATGGGATGAAGAACAACCTGACAGCCAAACAAGACCAACGCGATGGTAAAGGTTGCTTGCAACGCGGATGTGTCAGGGCCCACGAAGTTTGTGAACCCAGCGACAATCATCGCCCAAGCTTTGGGGTTGAGCGGGTGCACAATGAGCCCCGCCAAAAACCCAGGCGCACGCCCTTCGGCACCGCCAGTACGCAGGCGCAAGTTTGCGACTTTCCAAGCCAACCACATGATATAGGCCGCCGACAACCATTTGAGGGCGTCAAACACTAAGGGGGCTGTTTCAGCCAGTTCCATCAAGCCAAACCCAATGGGCCAGATGATCAGCTGTTTGCCCAAAGCGACACCTGCCACAAACGGCAACGCCGCGGCAAAACCAAAGCGCGCGCCGGTGGCCATGAGCGCCATATTGGCCGGACCCGGTGTGCCAACCTGCGAGGCGGCAAAGACGGCGAAGGAGGTAATTGCGACACTCATGCCGCCCTCCGCCGGTATTCATGCACCAAAAGGCCCATCATCAGATCATCGTGCCAATTGCCGCCGATACGTGCAGCTTCGCGTTGCCGCCCTTCGACCACAAAGCCCACTTTCTTATAGGCGTGGATGGCACGGGCGTTGTAATCGAGCACCCGAAGGTCAACACGGTGCAGGTTCAGCGCGTCAAACGCGTATTCCACCAACAGATGCAGCGCGCGCGTCCCAAACCCTTTTCCAAGCGCCTCTTTGTCCAGAATGCCAAGGGCGACGCTGGCGCGTTGATCAAGGTGATCAATGGAATGAAGACGACCCGAACCAATCAATTGGCCATCCACCTCGATGATCCACCCGTATGGCGCACCGGCTTGCGCCTCGACCCACGCCTCAGCGGCTTCACGGGTGAGCGGACGCACGGTGCCGGGATCGGCCCCAAACATGTGATGGATTTCTGGCGTGTTGCCCAAGGCAAAGCGGCCTTCGACATCGCCGGGTTTTGGCGCGCGCAGAACCACCACACCGTCCGTGAGGGTCGGGAGTTGTTTTTGATCTGACATGGCACGCCTCCTTTGCGCTTTGATGGCGGGGCGGTGGGGCCGGTCTGAAACGAAGAAGGGGACCGGCTTCCGCCGATCCCCTCTTTGTGTGATATGCCTACCTAGGGTTTCGGCTTATTCTGCTGCCTCTGCGACCGGCAGCACGGAAATGAACGTGCGGCCTTTGAGGCCTTTGCGGAAATTCACCGCACCTGGGACTGTTGCAAAGATCGTGTGGTCTTTGCCCATGCCCACGCCTTCGCCCGGCCAAAACTTTGTGCCGCGCTGACGCACGATGATGTTTCCTGGGATAGCGGCCTGGCCGCCATAGAGTTTCACGCCAAGGCGGCGGCCCGCGGAATCGCGACCGTTACGTGAGGAACCGCCTGCTTTCTTATGTGCCATTCTCTCTCTCCTTAGCCCTTAGCTTTTCCCTGAGCCTGAGCGATCCAACCTTCACGCTCAATACGGCCCTTAAAGGACAGTTTCTCGTCCATAGCAGCGACGTCCGCTTCCGTCCATGCTGCAATTTGCGCAAACGAGGTCACGCCTGCATCGTGCAGTTTTTTCTCAAGTGCTGGTCCAACGCCGGACAGCTCTTTGAGATCATCAGCGGCACCCGCATCTGCTTTGGGCGCGTCAGCTTTCTTTTCCGCCTTAGGCGCGGCTTTCTTTTCGGCCTTTGGCTTTTCAGCTTTAGGCGCGGCGGAAACCGCAACACCCGCAGTCGCCGCACCCACAGCGGCCATCACGCCGGACTTATCCGCGCCGGATGCCAGGATGTCGGTGACGCGCAGCAATGTGAGTTGCTGACGGTGACCCTTGGTACGCTTGGAGGAGTGCTTACGGCGGCGCTTGACGAAATTGATCGTCTTTTCGCCTTTGATCTGATCGATCACTTCCGCTTGTACACCAGCGTCTGCAACGAACGGTGTGCCAACGGCAGGTTTGTCCCCACCCAGCATCAGAACGTCGTTGAATTGAACTTTGTCGCCTGCGGCGGCTGCCAGCTTTTCAACCCGGAGCTCGTCACCAGATTGAACTTTGTACTGTTTGCCGCCGGTTTTCAGAACCGCGAACATCTTGTCTTTCCTTTTCTCTCCGCGTCCTGTGGCCCCGGCTGCCCGGTGTTTTTGGCATATCTGCCGCCTCGAACTGCGCGCCCGTCTCTCAGGGCGTAAACCAAAAGCCGGGCGCATTTCGGCACCCGGACGCGCGGCTTATGACGGGAAAGGCGAAAGGTGTCAACCGATGTTATTGCATCCGCCGTGTCACGCGTCGCGCAGGCTTTGTTAGCCTAGAACGCGCTTTAAAAACTCGGCCGCTTGCGCCTGTGCCGCGCTGGATTGGTCGACAAGGCCCGCGTAGTTGAAAAAGGCGTGGATCACGCCCGAATAGGTATGCATCTCAGTTGGGACGCCAGCAGCGGAGAGAGCCTGTGCATAGTCTCGTCCCTCATCGTGCAAAACATCGCATTCCGCCAGGATCACACAAGCCTCAGGCAGACCGCCGAGGGATGCATACTTTGGGGCCGCGCGCCAATCCGTGCGATCTGTCTCATTTGGCAAGTAATGGCGCATAAACCAATGCACCGTTTCTGCCTCCAACGGGCCATACCCGGACGCGAACGTCGAAAATGACGCGGTCCCGCCACGATAATCGATGACCGGATAGACCAACAATTGGCCTTTCAGCTGTGGGCCATCCGCGTCGCGAGCCATCAGGGCAGCCACGGTGGCAAGATTGCCTCCCGCGCTGTCCCCGGCGACGGAGATGCGCGAGGGGTCAATGTTAAGCGTTGCGGCCTGCTCACTGACCCATCGAAGCGCATCAAAGCTATCCTCAACCGCCGCCGGAAACGGATGTTCGGGTCCCATGCGGTAATCGACGTTCACAACCTTGTACCCGGTCAGGTGCGCAAGGTTTCGCACCACGCCATCATGAGAATGTAACCCGCCCAGCACGTGTCCGCCGCCATGATAATACACGATGGCTGGAGTCACTTTCCCCGGCTGCGGGTCGTAGATGCGCACAGGCACATGGCCGTAACCCGCGCCGGTCGACGTGGTTTCCACACGTGCGATTTCCGTAGGGGGAACAATGTCCCGAAACCGCTGTACGTTGGTATCAAACTGCGCACGCGCCTCGCGTGCCGAGAGGTCGTGCAGCTTTGGCAGGTTCAGCTGTGCGGCGCGATCCAGCATCACCTGTATTTGTGGGTCGAGTGTGTAGGTCATACCCCGCCGATATCAGAGTTCCTGACTGGGCTGAAGAGATGCCATCGCTGCGGCCAAGGCTTCGAACCGGTTCGCCATAATTTCGAATTGCACCGCGTTCATCAAATCGTAGACCCTGCGCATAACCGGGTGCTCCAAAGCCTCGGTGTATTCCAACACCTCATCATCCGAAAAAGATTGGTAGGTGTATGCCGCGCCTTCAAGCCCATTCTCTTTCAAGGTTGCCCGCAGCTCTTTTTCCCCCGAAGCGAGCGCTGCACGCATATCCTCTTCGTCCATCCGCAACTCGATCACCCCTGCCCCGGCAGCCGCCATCAAAAAACGCACTTGGATTTCCTGCAAGGCCCGCACAGCCGTGCCAGCACTGTCAGATGCGGCATTCATGCGTTCATAATGACCAACACGCGTGCTTTGAATGCTGCGCAGAGCCGCAAGAATGGCGGTACCGCTTTCGTCTTTTACAGTGTCATCTTCGGTCATGTGCGACGCGTTTTCCGCCGCCACCAGCCGTTGTCCCAGATCGGAGGCATAGAAATCTGCGGCATGGCTCAGCATATCGTCTGTCAGCGTTTGGCCGAGGATGTCCAACGCCATGTCATGCATTTTGTCCACGTCAAACACCCGGTCGGTCAGCCGCTTCCACTCAGACCCAAAATCCTGCGCGTCAACGCCCAGCATCTGAGGCGCACTGCGCGCGCTGAGTTTGATGCTTTCAAGGGCCACGTCAAAACCTGTGACCTCCAAAAACGCCTCCAGTTTGACCCGGTCGGCCGCAGCGGCGGACGAGACGGCCAGAAAACAAACAGCGAAGAAAGTTCCGAGATAGTTCGTGAGGGCGCGCATGATGACTCCTTTGTTCTCCTATAAGTGTATGCGCTGGAGGGTGCTCGTCCACTAAAGTTTTGTTGAAAGCGCCCAATCAAAGGCGTTTGGAGCCGTTCTTGCAAAACGCCCCTTGCGAGCGCTTTCGTAAAATTCTAAGAGCGCCGAACGCGGAGAGGTGCCGGAGTGGTCGAACGGGGCGGTCTCGAAAACCCTCCTGCTTCCTTTATTTCCAACAGCTTAACTTTAAAAAAATAGTGGAACGTTTAGTGAACGAACCGTGAAACTTTAAAAAACGCAATTCTCAGATTTTGCGAAAAACCCCGATTTCTGGGGTTCTGTCAAGCCAAAAGGAAACCGACCATGCCAGCACCAAAATACACCCGCGATCAAATCGAAACCGCGGCTCGAATGCGAGAGGAAGGCAAGACTGTTGGCCAGATCGCGCTCAAGCTCGGGATGTCTCAACAGGCCGTCGACTGGCATTGCCTCCGCGAAGGAGCTGATAGCCCGAAAACGCGGAAGAACATCGTCGGAGACATTGGGCCGATGGTGGTTCAACGCGGCGGACATGTGGTGCGCCGGTTCACTGCGGAAGAAGACCAGAAGCTCTTGGAGTTAGAGGCTCAGGGCATGACCAAATCGCAGATCGGCCGAGCTTTGGGTCGGCGCCCCAACAGTATCACGGCGCGATTGCTTACCCTGGCTCGTCGTGACGCGCGACTTGAGGCATTGGCAGAATGAGTAAAGCGAGAGAGGTGAGAGATGGGTAAGGCAACAATAGCGGCGTCGACGGCAGTGGCGATTGCGTTGCACGAAGCAGGTTTGGATGATGAAGCGATTGAGATCGTTATCTCAGAGCCAGAACCGATACCTGACTTCAAACTGGCACGGGATGTTCGCGCTGATCCAGCTTTTGGCAGAGAAAGAACCCACCCCACAACGTACAGGAAGCGGCATGGTTAGTGTGTGCAAAGACGAGCGCACCCCGGCAGGAAAGGAAAGCTGATGCACACCTGTTCGTCCCATCGCGGCACTGGGGAACCAACCGGTATTACGGCTCAGATGGGGCAGCATGAAGGAAAGTCAATGTAGCGAGGTGAATGATGGCTCAAAATACCGACTTCGCCGTTGATTCAAATCACGCTAACGAATAAGCCGCGCGGAAATTGTTTAGTGCAGCTTTTTAGGAGAGAAATATGCTTGAGACGTTTTGGGAAAACCTGTTCATAGGTAGTAATTTGGCCCTGGTTAGCTCCGTATTTTTTTCCATTCTGGCCGCAATTTTTTGGTTTATTTCTTCCGTTAGGACAATAAAGGCCAAGCCGGAAGACATCGTATATGACTATCAACCGCAGGACCAGATTGACAGCAAAGGGGTCAACCTCACAAAAACAGCAGCATCCCGGGCTCTATACAGCGCACGTGACGCGCTTTGTGCCGGCCTTGCCGCCCTGTTTCAAATCCCCATCGCGATTGATAGCTTTAAAGTCTTTTATTGATTAGCGAGCAGCGTTCATACCGCTACAAATCCCGCTTCCGGTTTCCCTCATAGGGTGTTACATCTTTCGCGTGAGCGCGGAAGGTTCCCAATGACCTTGGGGTTGGATTAGGCCAGCAACCCCGCCCGCGCTCGCAATCTTCTATTCAGCCTCGATGCGCGCGATCAGCCGCTTTTGGATAGCCACCAGATCCGCATCGCCTGATTGCTCGTATTTTTCGAGGTTGCGGCGATGGATTTCCAGCTTTTGTTCTTTGGCAAGAGACACGGCGACTGAACCATGAGAGCAAAGAAAGAAGCGAAACCATCAGCCAAACCATGACTAAAAAACAGTGCGAGTGTGCCCAATAAAACTGGTATTCCACCGGCAAGCCCCGGTGCCGTCACATCCAACGAAGCCCTTAGCCCTACGAGGTACCGGGGGCCGGGCTGACTAGCGACGATGGAGCGGCTACCACCGCAGGGGCCTAGTCCAACAGCAAGCTGAATGGCATCAAGCTGATTGGCCGGTCATTTATAGCCCGAGACCTTGACCGCCAGGTTGCGAAGCTACACGTCTCCATCGCCGCTGAATGGCCACATCGCAATCAGCATACCCTCCACTGAGCCCGGAGGGTCGGTCTGTCTGCGGAACGGGAAAATCAGTTCAGCACCCGATTTGTGCAACAATGCCCAATCATCACAAAGACGTTTCCTGTACCGCATTTTGTCGGAGTTGAAACCCCACAAAGAACAGAAGTCCGGTGATAAACCATGTTGCACCCGCAGCGATCGCAAAAGTGCCAGCCTCTTTGGGAAAAGTTATCAAAAGAGGAATAGTTGCGAGCCCTCGCAAGATGCAGAGTAAAGACAGCGCATAAATAGCGGTGTTCAATAAAGGTAATTTGACAATGACATTGGCAGCAGACAGCGCATAAGAACCGCAAATAATAAAAAGCAAAGAAACAATGATTGTTCCTATAGGAGCAAGCAGCGTTCCCATTTCAGCAGACTGAATTATGGCCTCTGGTGCCATTTGAAATCTGTAGCAATCTTCGCCAATAAAAATGCATGACAAGTGGGCCAAAGCGGTAAAGATTGCAATGCTTGCCGCAACACTCAGAAAAACGGTTCCTATCGCATTGTTATTCATGACATAACGCCGAAATGAGGCGCCCACTCTATAAGCCGACATTCCCCAAGTGGCCTGCCTTCTGCCGTGAAGATCGCCTGACTGCGCGACCTGATCAAGCGTTTTTCGCCCCGAGCGGCGTCTATGGTCGCGCGCACGTCCGAAGTTGGGCGAATTGGCCCGCAAACCCGCAGTATACCGGCCCGGCGGCGACGTTTTTCAGCGCATCGGGCAGACTTGTCCTGCCGCTTTCGTTCAGTTTTGGCTTGGATCGCGGTCACGCGCATAGGGGTGGCTCTCGCAATCGGCGGATGGCGGCAAGGATGGCGCGCACCATCGGGCCGGTGACGGCCACCTCGGCCAGCTGGAAGGTGATGGCGCGGGCGTGACGGACGACACGCGCCCCGATCTTGATCAGCTTCAGTTGTAGGCTGGTCAACGACCACTCGGCCATCGCCTCGGGCAGGTCTATGCAGCGCAGGAAGGTGGCCAGGTTGTAGGCCAGTGCATGCAGCTGCAGCCGCACCTCGTTGTCGCGAAACTTCCGGCACGACAGCCGCGTCCAGCGAAAGGCATACTTGCCCTCCTTGATGTGCTGCTCGGCGGTGCCGCGCTGGTTGTAGAACCGTACCACCCAGTCGGGGGCCATCGGCATGTTGGACGATAAAGCCAACACGCGGAAACAACTCCCCAGGGTGCCATTCGATCTTGGCGATCACACGGCGCGGCTTGTCCCAAGACGCCGCCTGATATGCGAAGTCTTCGTAGAAGCGCTTGACCTTGGTCTGCGAGGGTCGCCCCACGGGTCGGGTCAGCCGATGAGCGATCTTCTCGCGCAGGACTTTGTTGGCAGGCAACCGGATGGCGTAGAAGTAATCGGTCTCTTCAAGGCGACCATATAACGCCGGGATCGCATAGGCGGCATCCGCCCGGAAGAACCGCATGATGTTACGCTTCGCATACCGGGCGATGACCGGATCGAGAACCTCACGCCAGCCATCGGCGCTGTGGACGTTGCCATGGCGCAGGGCGCAGCATTCCAGCATGCCGAATTGGTTGAACAGAAAGTTGGGGTGATAGCAGGTGCAGTCGAAATGCCCATTCCAGGCCGCGCCTTCCTGGCCCCCATGGGTGGGGCTGACCGAACTGTCCATGTCCAGCACGATATACTTCAGCCCATTGCGGTCGTGGAACCGGTCGATCCACTGGCCGTTCAGATCAGCCAGCGCCGCACGGTTATCGGGCAAAGCCAGTGTCCCGGTCTCGAACCGCCCCATTTGCGAGGCAGATGCCGCTTGCACGTCGACGGCCCGACCACCGACGACCTGACGCATGACCAGATCGAGGGCCAGACGGTCTGCGTCGTTCACATCCTCATACCCAGCCAGTCGCCCGAACACCGACTGCCGGAAAAGGCCGTCAAGCCGATGGACCGTGTTCCTGCCTCGTCGGGTGTCGCGCAATGCTGTTGCCGCCAGATCGGACAGGCCGAGCGCGTCATCCAGCTCGCGCATCACCAGAAGGCCACCGTCGGAACTGAGCTGCGTGCCGCGAAATTCCAGCCGTACACGGCGGTCGAAATCGACCCGATCTAACTGCTGCGAAACCGCACCCTCTGGGAGATCCATAAAACAAGCACCTCACAGCCTCCAACGCAATGATTTATATCGGAAATAAATCGTTCACGACAGAAAAATCAGCGAGTTGCTTGGGGAATGCGGGATTCCAAACTGACGGATGCGCTCTATACGCTTTGCCCACGTAGTACGAGCCGAGAGCTTCTCTTCGTATAAGTAACGTAAGCTTGCAACGCGCCTAATCCCCCTATCCATAGATGACAAATATTCTGTCGCCCCTAAGGGCTGATCTTTATTAGCGTTATCAAGGTGTTTGGTCGCCTTTCTAATAGCAGTTTTCCATAGGTCGTAGCGCTGCTCCAATTCGCGTCCTACATCTAAAATCCTATCCCGCTCCAATTGCGTTACGTAACCGAACACTCCCAGACAGAACACAGAAATAAGATAAAGAAGTACGAACTTCACACCGATAATTATTGAAGTTTGTGAAACTACAACTCGCAGGCCAAATAGGCTTATCTCGTCAGACCTAAACTCAGCAAAGTACAAAGCAAAAACTATAGATGAAGCAATCAGGACGGAACGTCGATTCCCCTTCAGATCATCGTCATTAAAAAACGGATTCATCCAAACTTACTCCTTAGCCGCCCGAAGCTTTGCATTCGCCTCTAACTCTGGCGCTGGCAGATTGGCACGATCACACCAGTCTGCAAAGTCGTGATACATGCGGGTTAGGTCTAAGTCGCGGAACGAAAGCGCATCTCTGAACGAAGATTCTAGCTTTGACGGAATGGCGTCGGGTTGACCAGCATGAGGAAGTGCGGCCACCAAGGCAGCCCAGAAGTCATTGGGAGAGGGATCACCTGATCCAGCGGCACCTTGCAAGGTGGCTCGGTTCGTTGGTGGTACATCGCGCGGCCATTTGGTCATGCCCACATGTGTGAGCCTCCCCAACTGAATTGGTCCACCGCTATGTTTAGGAAACGGAGGACTAAGAATGGCGAACAAGCGACCAAAGCCGGAAGAGATTGTCTCGAAGTTACGGCAAGTTGAGGTGCTGATGGGGCAAGGGATGTCCCGCCTTGATGCGATCCGCCAGATCGGCGTTGTCGAACAGACGTATTACCGGTGGCGCAAGCAATATGGCGGAATGTGCGTAGATCAATTGAAGGAGCTGAAGCGTCTCCAGAAGGAGAACGAACAGCTGAGACGCGCTGTATCGGATCTGACGCTGGATAAGTTGATCCTGAAGGAGGCGGCAAAGGGAAACTACTGAGCCCCGCTCGTCGTCGCGCCTGTATCGACCATGTCCGCGACCAGTTCAAAGTGTCTGAGCGCAGAGCCTGCCGGGTACTGGGGCAACATCGTTCGACCCAAAGGCATGTCCCGAAAGGGCGTGCGGATGAGGAACATCTGGTTGCCGATATGATTGAACTGGCCAGGCAGTTTGGTCGCTACGGCTACCGGCGGATCGCCGTCTTGCTGAGAGACGCAGGTTGGTCTGTCAGCGATGGTCGGGTTGAACGTCTGTGGCGACGAGAGGGGCTGAAGGTTCCACGAAAGCAG
>JABSSA010000091.1 GCA_013214665.1 Paracoccaceae bacterium | reverse complement strand
CAGAGTTGAATGGCATCGGGCATCCCCGACGCGCCCTGCGTACGCGAATCACATCGCAGGTTCTGTTCCGTTTTCGACGCGATGTCGCGTTTGGACTTTTGCTTGGCTGCAGAGTTGCGTATCCGTGAAAGTCTGCAATGTATCGCGCATTCACGGCAAACGAGATTCAGATGATCCCGCAAAAATATGGCCAGCTGCTTTTTGGGCTTGTCCTGTCCGCCATCATGACGTTCGCGGTGTCCGGCATTTCCACCTGGCGTATTGTCGGCCTAAGCCACGAATTTTTTGGCCGTTGGATGAATGCATGGTTGCCCAGCTTTATGGTGGCATTCCCACTCGTGCTGGTGGCCGCGCCGACCTCCAAATGGCTGGTCAGTAAGGTTTTAATCCCAAACGACCCAGAAACTTAGTGCGCTTCGGCCCAGTTCTGGCCCTGTCCCGCATCTACGGTCAATTTTACATCTAACTTCACAACGGGATCAGGCGCATTTTCCATAACGTCCTTGGCCGTTGAAATCAGCGTATCGACCGCGCCATCTTCTACCTCGAACAACAATTCATCGTGCACCTGTAACAGCATCGTAGCAGGCAGATCGGCAATGGCCGCTGGCATACGGATCATAGCACGCCGGATCACATCGGCGGCTGTGCCCTGGATCGGCGCATTGATCGCCGCGCGTGCGGCAAAACCGGCTTTGGGCCCTTTTGCACCAATCTCTGGGGTATGGATTTTGCGCCCAAACAACGTCTGCACATAGCCGTGTTCTTTGGCAAAAGACTTAGTGTCATCCATATATGTGCGAATGCCGGGGAACCGTTCGAAATAGCGGTCAATAAATCCCTGCGCCTCGCCACGTGGAATGCGTAGATTACGCGCAAGGCCAAAACCGGAAATGCCATAGATCACGCCAAAATTGATCGCCTTGGCCCGGCGCCGGATGTCTGGCGTCATCTCTTCCAACGGCACGTCAAACATCTCTGACGCTGTCATCGCGTGAATATCCAACCCGTCCGCAAACGCCTGCTTGAGCGCGGGGATGTCTGCGATATGCGCCAGAATGCGCAACTCGATCTGGCTATAGTCCAAAGCCACCAGCGTTTTGCCCGGCTCCGACACAAAGGCCTCGCGAATGCGGCGGCCTTCTTCGGTACGAATAGGTATATTCTGCAGGTTAGGGTCTGTTGACGCCAACCGCCCAGTCGACGCACCAGCGATGGCGTAAGACGTATGCACACGCCCAGTGTCCGCGTTGATATGATCCTGCAGCGCATCCGTGTAAGTGGATTTCAGCTTGGACAACTGTCGCCAATCCAATACGCGGCCCGGCAAATCATGTTCTGTGGCCAAGTCTTCCAACACGTCAGCGCCGGTCGCATAAGCACCGGTTTTGCCGCGTTTCCCACCGGGCATATCGAGCTTGTCAAAAAGGATCTCACCCAATTGCTTGGGCGAGCCCACGTTAAAGGTTTCGCCCGCCAGCTCATGGATCTCATCTTCCAGCTGCGCCATCTTCTGGGCAAACGCGTTCGACATCCGGCTCAGCGTGTCGCGGTCCACCTTGATGCCAGACCGTTCCATCCGCGCAAGCACCGGCACCAGCGGACGCTCCAGCGTTTCATAGACTTGCGTGACCTGCTTTTGGGTCAATTGCGGCTTCAGATGTTGCCACAGACGCAGGGTGATATCCGCATCTTCCGCTGCATAAGGAATGGCATCTTCCAGCGGCACCTGATCAAAGGTTTTCGCATTCTTGCCAGAGCCTAACAAGGGTTTTATTGGGATCGGCGTGTGCCCCAGATACCGTTCGCTCAGCGCGTCCATCCCGTGGCCGTGCAAACCCCCGTGCAGCACGTAGGACAACAGCATGGTATCTTCGATGGGAGCCACCTCAACGCCCAGATTGGCAAAAATCTTGACGTCATATTTCATGTTCTGGCCGATCTTCAGAATGCTCGGATCCGTCAAAACAGGCCCTAACAAGGCCAATGCGGCCTCAACACTCATCTGCCCCTCGGCCAGCTCATCCGAACCAAACAAATCGTCTGCGGCCCCTTT
>JABSSA010000090.1 GCA_013214665.1 Paracoccaceae bacterium | reverse complement strand
CAACTGGTTGTCGCGCCCGTGGTCCAAGGCGCGTTCGCGTTGTGCGATGATTTGGATGATACGGCCCGCGGATCGGGCGGGTTTGGATCGACGGGGCGCATGTAATGATCTTGGTTTTGGCAATGGCCTGCGCATTGTGGGCGGTCGGTCACGTTATGAAAGCGCCGCATTCCGCGCGATGGACGATGATCGGTTTGCTTTATGTGGCTGTTTTGGCACTGCATATCGCACTACCAGAGGCGCATCCGTTGCGTTTGGCCACCGGGCAAAACGCCGTCAACTGGGTGATCTTGGGCATCTTTGCTGTGGCCATTGCCGTCTACCGGCGTTGGCTGCGCGGTATGCGCAACCGGGCTACAACCGAAGAGGCCAAGCGCAGCGGCGGTGACGTCGAAGAGTTGGCTCCGGGTAAGTTGAGTGAAACTGAATTGAACCGTTATGCGCGTCACATCGTTTTGCGTGAAATTGGGGGCGGCGGACAGACGGCGTTGAAAAAGGCGCGCGTCTTGGTGATCGGCGCAGGCGGGCTGGGTGCGCCAGCGCTGCAATATCTGGGCGCGGCGGGCGTGGGCACGATTGGCATCATCGATGATGACCGCGTCGAAAACGCCAATCTGCAACGACAGGTGATCCACACGGATGACCGCATCGGGATGCCAAAGGTCTTTTCTGCACAGCAGGCGATTGAGGCGCAAAACCCCTATGCCAAAGTCTTGCCCTACAACCGTCACCTGACCGAAGAGATCGCGCGCGACCTATTCGATGAATTTGACGTTGTGCTGGATGGCACCGACAATTTCGAAACACGCTACCTGGCCAATCGCGTTGCGGCAGAGGTTGGCATACCCCTCATCTCCGGGGCGCTGAGCCAGTGGGAAGGGCAAATTTCCGTCTTTGCCCCGGCACGCGGCACGCCGTGTTATCAATGCGTATTCCCCAGCGCACCAGCGCCCGAACTGGCCCCAAGCTGTGCTGAAGCTGGCGTTTTGGGCCCTTTGCCGGGTGTTGTGGGCGCAATGATGGCGGTGGAGGCCATTAAGCTGGTGACCGGTGCTGGTACACCGCTCTTGGGTCAAATGCTCATCTACGATGCGCTATATGGCGAGAGCCGCACGATTACGCTGCAAAAAGACCCGCAATGCCCGGTGTGCGGCGCAAGCGCGACCAAGAGTGTCACAAATTCAACAGGTGGCCTTGCGCCGAAAAGCCAGCCGATTACCTGAGTGTCCAGTAAGGAGACCAATCCATGACAAACCCGTTGCTTGTCCGTTGGGACACGCCATTTGGCTTGCCCCCGTTCGACACCATTTCCGACGAAGATTTCGCCCCCGCGATGGACAAAGCGCTGGCTGCGCATACCGCGGAGATTGACGCGATTGCTGCAAATACAGAGCCGCCAACATTTGCCAATGTGATCGAGGCGATGGAAGCGGCGGGCGAAGATCTGGATCAGGTGCTGAGCGTGTTCTTCAACATCGCGGGCGCGGACAGCAATCCGGCACGTGAAGCGTTGCAGCGGGATTTTTCGCCCAAACTAGCCGCGCATTTCGCAGAGATTTCCGCCAATAAGGCGCTGTTTGCCAGGGTCGAAGCTGTTTGGACTGCGCGCGATACATTGGATCTGAGCGACGAACAGGCGCGGGTTTTGATGCTGTCACATCGCGGTTTCGTGCGATCCGGCGCGGCGTTGACCGGAGAGGCCGAAGCGCGGATGAAAGAGATCAAGGCGCGGCTGGCGACACTGGGCACGCAGTTCACCCAAAACCTGCTTGCTGACGAGCGCGACTGGTTTATGCCACTGGCCGAAGAGGATCTGGAGGGGCTGCCAGAGTTTGTGATCTCAGCCGCGCGTGCGGCGGGCGAGGAAAAAGCAGCAGATGGACCAGTGGTCACGCTGTCCCGGTCATTGATTGTGCCATTCCTGCAATTTTCGTCGCGCCGCGATTTGCGTGAAAAAGCCTACAAGGCCTGGGCGGCGCGTGGTGCCAATGGCGGCGAGACCGACAACCGCGGGATTGCGGCAGAGACGTTGGCCCTGCGCGAAGAGCGGGCCAAGCTCTTGGGGTACGACAATTTTGCGGCCTTCAAGCTGGAAACCGAAATGGCGGGCACGGCAGATGCGGTGCGAAACCTGCTGATGGATGTCTGGGCACCTGCCAAGGCACGGGCCGAAGTGGACGCCGAAGCACTGACCCAGATGATGGCGGATGACGGCGTGAATGGGCCACTGGAGGCTTGGGACTGGCGCTATTACGCAGAAAAACGCCGCGCGGTCCTGCATGATCTCGATGAGGCGACGGTCAAACCTTATTTTCAGCTGGATCGGATGATCGAAGCGTCGTTTGCCTGTGCAACAAAGCTGTTTGGCCTCTCGTTCGAACCTCTGGACGTCCCACTTTACCATGCCGATTGCCGAGCCTGGAATGTGACGCGGGATGGCGCGCATGTTGCTGTCTTTATCGGTGATTATTTTGCGCGCGGGTCCAAACGCTCAGGCGCCTGGTGTTCGGCGATCCGGTCGCAGGCGCATTTCCCGCAGGTGCAAACCCCGGTGGTGGTGAACGTCTGTAACTTTGCCAAGGGGGATCCGGCGCTGTTGTCTTACGATGATGCGCGGACGCTTTTTCATGAATTTGGCCACGCCCTGCACCAGATATTGTCGAATGTGCGCTACGAAAGCGTGAGCGGCACAAGCGTTGCGCGTGACTTTGTGGAGCTGCCCAGCCAGCTTTACGAGCACTGGCTCGAAGTGCCGGATGTGCTGCGCGAATTTGCAACCCATGCCGAGACAGGGGAAGCGATGCCAGCCGATCTTCTGGAAAAAGTTCTGGCTGCGGCGACCTATGACATGGGCTTTCAAACGGTGGAATATGTGGCGTCGGCCTTGGTGGACCTGTCGTTCCACGATGGCGCAGCCCCGGCCGATCCGATGGCGCATCAAGCGCAGGTTTTGGCCGACATCGGTATGCCCGCCGCGATCGGGATGCGCCACGCCACACCTCAATTTGCGCATGTCTTTGCGGGCGACGGATATTCCTCGGGCTATTACAGCTACATGTGGTCAGAGGTGATGGACGCGGATGCGTTTGCGTCGTTTGAAGAGGCGGATGGCGCGTTTGATCCGGAGCGCGCAGAGGCGCTTGAGCGGCATATCCTGTCGCGCGGCGGCAGTGCGGATGCGGCAGAACTCTACACATTGTTCCGAGGGCGCTTGCCGGGGGTTGAGGCGCTCTTGAAAGGGCGTGGTCTGTTGGACGCAGCGTGAGGCATGGGGGCGGCTGCCCCCAGACCCCCGCGAGTATTTGGGTCCAAAAGAAGCTAGTAACCGAGTGACCGGTCGACCACGTGAAGGAACGGCAGGCCCGCTTCGCCGCGCCGTATGTTTTCTGCGACGGTTTGTGAGGCGTAGTAGGGGCGTGTCTCAGAGGCGATGTGTGGTGTGATAGTGATGTTTGGGTGCGGCCAGAAGGGATGATCCTGCGGCACAGGCTCGACCCGGAAGACATCCAGTGTGGCATGTGAAAGCTGGCCCGCATCCAGCGCGGCTAAGAGCGCTGGATCATCGATCAAGGGGCCGCGCCCCGGATTGATCAGCACAGCGCCTTTTGGCATCTGCGCGAAGGCCGCTGCGTCAAAGAGGTTTGTCGTGGCGGCGGTGTCTGGCAGGAGGGTGATGGCGATCTCACTGCGCGCGAGGGCCAGGGCGAAGCCGTCGGAGCCCGAATAGGTGGTGATCCCGTCTATGGATTTTGCAGTTCGCGACCAACCCGCAACGTCAAAGCCCAAGCCTTTGAGCGCTGTGGCGCAGGCACGGCCCAACTCACCGAGGCCAAAGAGTGTCACACGCCTATCCCACGCAACGGGCGGGCCGAGCGGGTGCCAGAGGTTTTCGGGGTTGCGGATATGAGCATCTATCCCAAGGTGATGGCGCAGGGTGTGCCCGGTGACCCATTCGACCATGCCCTGGGTCATCGCTGGATCAACCATCCGGCACAGTGGGATGGTGAGCGTCGGGTTCCCGGCAATCTTTTCGACGCCTGCCCAGAGGTTCAGCACAGCTTTGGCGCGGGTATATGGCGTAAAATCCCGCAGCGCTGAATCCGGTGCATAGACGATGTAGTCCACGTCTTGCGGGGCGATATCGCGGCTGAGATTGGCCTCTACTCCCGCAGCCTGCACAGCGTCTTGCAAGACGGTTTCATAGTCGGGCCAAAGTGCATCAGTCGCGGCGAAAAGAACGTTGACTGGCATTGCGGCTACCGTGGTCTGTGAACGTGGGCGGATTGCACGAGACCAAAGGCCAGCATCAGCACCAACATCGCGGAGCCGCCGTAACTGACAAGGGGCAGAGGTACACCCACAACCGGGGCCAGCCCCATCACCATCGACATGTTGACGGCGAAGAACAAAAAGAAGTTCAGCGCCATGCCGAGGATCAGAAGGGACGAGAATCTGTCTTTGTTCACCAAAGCTGAGGAGACACAAAAGACGAGGATCAGCGCGTAGAGCACCAAGAGCGAAATAGCGCCTAAAAACCCGAACTCTTCGGCCAAAGTGGTAAAGATGAAGTCCGTGTGTTTTTCCGGCAGGAAGTTCAACCGGGATTGGGTGCCTTGCATAAAGCCACGCCCGGTCCAGCCGCCGGACCCCAGCGCAATCTTGGATTGCGTGATGTGATAGCCGGTGCCAAGCGGGTCTGAGCTTGGGTCCAGAAACGTGTCGATGCGGCGGTATTGGTAGTCTTTGATCAATTGCCATTCTGTACCGCGGCTTTGGAACACGGCGGTGATCAGGCCGATGGCGCTGGCAATCACCGCAGCGAAATAAGCCCAGTGCACACCCGCCAGAAACATCAACCCGCCGCCTGCCGCCATCAACAGGATGGCGGTGCCGAGATCGGGTTGGCGCAGGACAAGCAGTGTTGGCACAAGGATCAGAAGGATGGGCGGCATGATCCAGAGGGGATGCGACTTTCGGTTCGCGGGCAGCCAATCATAATACGCGGCAAGCGCCATAATCAGCGTGATTTTCATCAGCTCGGACGGCTGCAACTGAATGAAACCAAGGTCGATCCAACGCTGTGCACCGCCTTGAACAGAGCCAAAGACCTCAACACCGATCAAGAGCACCATCGCCCCAAGATACCCAAGCGACGCCATGGAGCGCCAATACCAGATGGGTACCAGCGCGATGATCAGCATCGCAACGAACCCCATTGCAAAGCGCACCATTTGTGGCTCGGCCCAAGGACTAAAGCTGCCGCCTGCGACGGAATAGAGCATCAAAAAGCCGAGGCTCGCGACAGCCACCAAAAGGATGGCGAGGGGCCAGTTCAGGTAGAGGATTTTGCGGAAT
>JABSSA010000009.1 GCA_013214665.1 Paracoccaceae bacterium | reverse complement strand
TGGGGCGGATCCAATCGAGTTTGGGGTGCTGCGCGATCCATGCATCCACGATTTCGCGGTTGCCTGCGGTGATCTTTTGGCTGCGTGCGCGCACCTTGTCGGCATGTTCCAGCGCGAGGGTTGCGAAGTGATCGTCAATCATGCCGACCGATATTGTATCATAGTCGCGGTGATGGGACACCTTTTCCAAGACCTCTGTAGGGGCCGCGATCCAGCCGAGGCGTAGGCCCGCCAGTGAAAAGGCTTTGGACATGCCGCAGGTGGAGATGCCTTTTTCGTAAATATCTGCAATCGAAGGGGCCTGATCGCCTTCTTCGGTGCCGCGATAGACTTCATCAACCAGAACCCAGGCATCATTGGCGCGCGCCAGCGCCACGATATCTTGCAGCATTGCAGCGTCGATCAGTGCTCCGGTGGGGTTGTTGGGGTTGGTCAACGCGATCAAGCGGGTGTCTGGCGTGACATGCGCGGCAAGCGCATCGAGATCGGGCAGCCAGTTGTCTTCGGGGCGCAGATAGAGGCGGCTAACGGTTGCGCCGATGCTTTCGGGGATCGAGTAATGCTGTTGATAGGTGGGCAGGATGGAGACCACGTGATCCCCGGCGCTGACCAAGGCTTTGAACGCCAGCATGTTGGCGCCGATGGTGCCATGTGTCACCATGACATCGTCAGCGGACCGGGTTTGGTAAAGTGCTGCGATCGCTGCGCGCAGCCGAGGCGACCCTTCGATATCACCATAGGTCATCTTCATCGACAGGATGTCCTGCAAGGCCGTATCCGACGCACCAGTCAGGTCGAGAAGTTCGGCGATTGTCAGGCTGTGAACGCAGGTTTCCGCGAGATTGTAGGTGCATTTGGTTTCCCAAGCGTTCATCCACATCTCAACACCAAAAGGTTCAATATGCATCTTTGTCTTCCTGTCGGCGCATCCGGCGGGCTTGCCAATGCCAGTCGTTTATCAGTTGAACCGTGTCTCGCGGGCGATTGCCCGACACATATGCTTCGACGAGGGCATGGCATTCATCTTTGATGAACACAACCGGTCTGGCGGTTTCCGCAATTTCCTGAAGTTCAGCGCGGTCCATGTCGGACAGGGCGAAGTCCAGTTTTTGGTACCGCCATAAGGTTTGGCGCTGCAGCGTGATCCGGCCTGAGAGCGCGTCAAAAATAGCCTGATCCCGTTTGACGGAGAGGGCAAAGATGGCGCCGGGCAGGCCCGCGCCCATGAAAAGTGCGGCGAGCCCAGACCATTCGCCGTTGAACAAGAGCGCCAGACCAGCCGCGGAGAAGGCCAGAATGAACACGATCAAAAGACCCCCAAAGGCCCAAGGTGCATGGGCGAGGATCAACTGTTCTGGTAGATTGCGCACGACGGTCATGACGCGATGGTATCGCGCCATGACGTCTGCACAAGGGGTTTGCTCTGGGAGTGGGGCTAGGGTTACGCGGCGAGTGCGGCCACCTGTTTTTTCGCGGCTGCAATTGCGGTTTCCGCATCGGCTGCGACGCGGTCGGCGGCGATAATCTCCACGTCTGCGATACCGATGAAGCCCATGATGTGTTTGAGATAGTTGCTGGCGAAATCAATCTCAGATCCAATAGGGGTCCCGCCTGAAGCAAAGGCGAGGATGACGCGTTTGTTGCTCATCAAGCCGACCGGGCCGTTTTCGGTGTATTTAAATGTCAGGCCCGCACGGCAGATCATGTCGATCCAGGCTTTCAAGGCAGTCGGAATGGAGAAGTTGTAGATCGGCACGCCAATCACGATCACATCGGCGGCCTCGATTTCCGCGACAAGCGCGTCGGAAATGCTGAGCGTGTCGCGCTGCAGGCTGTCGCGGTCCGCAGCGGGGGTGAAGTTGGCTTTGATCCAGGTTTCGCTGATATGTGGCAAGGCTTGCGCAAGATCCCGGCGCAGAACGGTGCCGTCCAATTGTTTGACGATACTGGCCGACAGGTCGCGAGTTACGGATCCGTCTGTCCGCGCGGAGCTGTCAATGTGGAGAATTGTTTGAGTCATGAGGGCTATCCTTGAAAGGCGTTGAAAACTGTGACCATCATGTGGGAGGTACATTTTCGAACGCAATTCGTGAAAATTGACAGTGAATGTGAAATTTTGCACATAAGGTCTAATGGAAAACTGGGACGAGATAAAAACCGCATATCAAGTTGCCCGGATGGGCACGGTCAGCGGCGCGGCGGATGTTTTGGGCGTGCACCACGCCACTGTCATCCGCCATATCGATGCGATTGAAGCGCGGTTGGGGGTCAAGCTGTTTCAGCGGCACGCACGTGGGTACACGCCAACTGAGGCGGGCGATGATCTGTTCCGGGTGGCACAGGCGACCGATGACCAAATTCAGCAACTGATTGGCCGGATCAAAGGACAGGGCGAAGGCGTTTCCGGCGAACTGGTTGTCACTTCCCTAGACAGTTTCGCGCCGCGCCTTGTGCATGTTTTGGCGGATTTCCAGCTTTTGTATCCGGATGTGATCGTGCGTTATCTCACCGGTGATCGCTTGTTCCGACTGGAATATGGCGAGGCGCATGTTGCGGTGCGCGCTGGCACCGCACCTGACCAGCCGGACAACGTTGTGCAGCCCTTTTTGGGCCACGCGATGGGCCTCTTTGCCAGCAAAGCTTATGTTGCGCGGCATGGCGTGATGAATGGCATCGAGAATAGCGCGGGGCATTTTTTTGTCGGCGATGATCGATCAGACAGCCGNGCGCCGTTTAATAGGTGGNTGGGCGGGAAAATNCCACGCGACGCCGTCACCTTTCGATCGATAGATGATCGCACGAAGCAAGAAGCGGTTAAGGCTGGGGCCGGGATTGGGTTTATGCCACTTGTCGAAGCGCGACAGGACCCGGACTTGATCGAGATGCATCCAGCAGAAGAAGACTGGGTGGCGCCCTTGTGGCTGGTGACGCATGTCGATTTGCATCGCACAGCCAAGGTTCAGGCATTCCTGACCTTCCTGAAAGACAGGGCAAAAGCCTGGCGCGTATGACGGCTCAGGGAAAAGGCCATCTAGCGATGCTGCTGTTTTCGGCCCTTGTGGCCGGATCCTTTGCGCTGGGCGTGTTGGTGGCCAACGATATGTCACCAGCTGCTTTGACAACGGTCCGGTTTTGGATCGCAACCGGGGTTATTGGCGCCGCAGTTCTTGCGACCACGGGCGTAAATCGGATCGCGATGGGTGGATTGTGGCGGTTCCCTTTACTTGGGGCGATCTATTCAAGCTATTTCGTGTTGATGTTCGAAGGCTTGAAAACGGCACCGGCTGTGAGCGCGGCTGCCGTCTTTACGCTCACGCCAATTTTGTCCGGCATCTTTGGGTGGCTCTTGCTGCGTCAGGTGACGGGGCCAAGAATGGCCATCGCTTTGGCTATCGGAGCAACCGGAGCGTTGTGGGTCATTTTCCAGGCAGATCTGAACGCCTTATTGGCGTTCGAGATCGGGCGAGGCGAAGCGATCTATTTTGTCGGATGTATTTCGCATGCGATCTACATTCCGCTCCTACGGATGTTCAATCGGGGTGAAAACGCGCTTGTCTTTACCTTTGGTGTCTTGATCAGCGGGTCTTTGGCTTTGACTCTCTACAGTTGGTCGGATCTGACGGGGATCGAGTGGTCAGAAGTATCTTGGTTCGTTTGGATGACCATCGGATATCTGGCCGTATTCGCCAGCGCGGCAACCTTTGTTCTGGTGCAATTTGCAGCCCTGCGCCTGCCAGCGGCGAAGGTGATGGCCTATACCTATCTGACGCCCTCTTGGGTCATCTGCTGGGAACTGGCGATGGGTAATGGGGTGCCGCCATCTATCACTCTTGTGGGTGTCGGCTTTACGGTCGTCGCTTTGCTTTTGCTCTTGCGCGACGAAGAGCAGCCCGTTCACGCTTGATCGTCTGAGGCCAGCTCGCGTTCCAGGAACCGTTCGAACGCATCCAGATTGACCGGCTCAAACTGCCCAAAGCTTTGCATCCAGACAGAGGCTGCACGCATGGCATCGGGGTTCAGCTTGCA
This sequence comes from Paracoccaceae bacterium, assembly GCA_013214665.1. Classification (GTDB taxonomy): domain Bacteria; phylum Pseudomonadota; class Alphaproteobacteria; order Rhodobacterales; family Rhodobacteraceae. The sequence goes on along the minus strand of JABSSA010000009.1, from coordinate 29,972 downwards.
CCATTTCACCCGCCCGCGCTTTTCCTGCGCAATCAGCCCGGCTTGCGCCAGAATGGTGAGGTGTTTGGAAATCGCGGCAAGCGACATATCAAAGGGCTCTGCCACATCCGTCACGGCCATATCGTCTTCGAGCAACATGGTCATGATCTCGCGCCGCGTGGGATCGGCCAGGGCGGAGAATACGGCGTCAAGATCCTGGGTCATGGCGGGTCTGCGTGGTTGGGGCGGTGGCGTTTGGGCAAACCTACACTTTGCACCGGCGTTTTGCCATGTCAGAGAGGGCAGAGCGCAAGGAGAACCGCATGAGCCGCTTGGACGTCTTTATTGATCGCATGGTTTCGCAACGGGCCTGTCTGGATTTCGCCATTGCAGAGACCGCGCATCTGGAGGGCCCGGTGTTCGAACTGGGGCTTGGCAATGGGCGCACCTTTGATCACGTGCGCGAATATGTGCAGGGCCGCCCGATCTTTGTGTTTGAGCGGGCGATTGCCTCCAACCCGGCCAGCACACCGACAGAGGCGCAAACGATCCTGGGGGACGTGCGTGACACGTTGCCCGATGCGTTGGCGCGCTTTGGCCCGACCGCCAGCCTGATCCATGCGGATCTGGGCGGGCACAACCTTGAGAAAAACGTGGAATTCGCGCGGTTTATATCTCCGTTGATTGAGCCGCTTTTGGCGGTGGGTGGTCTGATGGTTTCAAGCGACCGGATGTATTTTGACGCCCTGACCGAGATTGCCCTGCCAGCAGGTGCGGTGCCGGGGCGTTGCTTTGTGTACCGGCAGGACGGCGCGACAGGTTAAAGGCGCGGGTGGACAGAGGTTTCTGACGGCCATTGATGGCGGTGCAGCGCCTGTTCGTGGGGGGACAGGCCAATATCGCGCGCGATCTGCTCTGATTTGGGCGCGGGCGTTGCGGCAGCAGGGGCTGGCTTTTGGCGCCAGTGCTTGAATATGTGCATAAATGTTTGGAATGCGCTTTTTCGAGTGGGCAGGGAAATATCGGCCATAGTGGCTCCTTTCGGTGACTTTCGACCGGAGTGGGCCTGTTTTGCGCCGCGTTCAAACATAAGAGTTTGACATAACCTGTGCCAAAAACGCACAATTCATCTATGCGACGTACCTTGCCCCCTCTGAATGCCCTGCGCGCCTTTGATGCGGCGGGACGCCACGAAAGCTTTAGCCGGGCCGCCGAAGAGCTGGGCGTCAGCCATTCCGCGATCAGCCGCCATGTGCGCGGGCTGGAGGCGCGTCTTGGCGTGCAATTGTTCAAAGAAGAGGCGCGCGGGGTGGGTCTGACGCCAGACGGTCATGCGTATCTCGACAGGATTGCGCCCGCACTTGAAGCGATCGGAGAAGCCACAGAAGCATTGGGCGAAGCGCCCGACAGCCGTGTGACCGTGAATGCGGAGGTTCTCTTTTCGCATCAGATCATCTTGCCGTCTTTGGTAGATTTTACGGATCAACACCGCACTGTCGAACTGCGCATCGACAGCTCTGCTTTTTTGGCGGACATTGACAAATACGAGGCCGATTATGCTGTGCGATTTGTCCGCTCCGGGGTGCCGGATCGCCCGGCGGATTTGCTGAGCGCGGCACCGATGTTTGTTTATGCCGCGCCTCATATGTTTGGTGGTCAGGTGCCGAGCGCCTCTCAGATCGTGGCGTCGCGTTTGTTACAGGATCGCCGGAATGACATTTGGCAGTCGTGGTTTGAGGCAGCCGGTCATGGAGCGGATTGGCGTGATGAAGAAACTTCGTGGCGGATGACAGCGCCGTCGGCGCTGCAGGCGGCGCTGGGCGGTTATGGGGTGTTTCTGGGGGCGGCGGATGCGGTGCAGCGGTCGTGCCAGCTGGGGCAGCTGCGCCGGATCACGGATGTGTCGATCTCGGAAGGTGCGTTTTACCTGATCAGCCGCCGGGAAGGGCGGCGCAACAAGGCGCAGCGGGCGGTGCGGGAGTGGCTGCTGGATCTGACCGCGCGCTTTCGCACGCCGGGCTTCTGGGAAGAAGATCAACCAATCGGTTGAATATATGGAAATCGGCAAAATCCACGTGACCGGCGCGCGCGGGCGGAGGTTCGGGTGTTTTCGGTTTCGGAAAAATATATACAAAACAGTACGGTAAGCGGAAAATTCGTCGCACCTCTATCCCGTTGACTCATGTGCTCAGCCGACCTATCCCACCCGTGACCAAACGACAGGGGTCCACCTGTGCCTGACGCAGATCGCAAAGACCGATTGGACGCGCTTGACGCGCGTATCTCGGCGGCGAAAGCGGCGCAAGAGACGGAGGCGCCCCGGTCGGACGAACACTATTCGCAGGCACAGCTTGCCTGGCGCATGGTGATCGAATTGGTGGCCGGTCTTGGGATCGGGTTTGGCGTGGGGTACGGGCTGGACGCACTGTTCGGCACAAAACCCTGGCTGATGGTGATTTTTATATTCCTGGGCTTCGCGGCCGGCATCCAGACGATGATGCGCAGCGCGAAAGAGGTTCAGGACAAACAGATGGCGGCCTTGGCCGCAGAGGACGAAGAGGGCCAGAATGGCGGATAAAGAAAGCAGCGGCGGTCTCGAATTCCACCCGATGGATCAGTTCATCGTGAAGCCACTTTTTGGCGAAGTGGGTGATCCGGTGGCCTGGTACACGATCACAAACGTGACATTGTGGCTGGCGATTTCGGTTCTGGCGGTCATCGCATTGATGGTTCTGGCCACGTCAAAGCGCGCGATTGTGCCCGGCAACGGCCAATCCATCGCTGAGATGGCCTATGGCTTTGTTTACAAGATGGTCGAAGACGTGACCGGCAAAGACGGTCTGAAGTACTTCCCTTACATCATGACGCTGTTCATGTTCATCGTGATGGCCAACTTCCTTGGCCTCTTGCCGATGTCCTTCACAACAACCAGCCATATCGCGGTCACGGCGATCCTGGGCTTTGGCGTCTTTATTGCCGTCACGATCCTGGGTTTTGTCAAAAACGGCGCGGGCTTCCTGAGCCTCTTCTGGGTCTCAAGCGCGCCTCTGCCGCTGCGCCCGATCCTGGCGATCATCGAATTGATCTCGTACTTCGTGCGCCCGGTCAGCCACTCCATTCGTCTGGCGGGCAACATGATGGCCGGCCACGCGGTTCTAAAGGTTTTCGCGGGCTTTGCCCAGGTCACAGCGATTGCACCGATTGCCATCTTTGGCGTGGTCGCGATCTACGGGCTTGAGGTGCTGGTGGCCTTTATCCAGGCTTACGTGTTCACCATTCTGACATGCGTGTATCTGAAAGACGCGCTTCATCCGCATCACTAATGTAAGGCGGGGTTAATCCCGCCCTACCGCACACATCACCACATTCCATCGTAAGGAGAAATATCATGGAAGGCGATATCGCAAACATGGGTCAATTCATCGGCGCAGGCCTGGCAGCTATCGGTTCCGGTGCCGCTGCTATCGGTGTGGGCCACGTGGCAGGTAACTTCCTGGCCGGCGCTCTGCGCAACCCATCCGCTGCTGCTGGTCAGACAGCAACACTCTTCATCGGCATCGCGTTCGCGGAAGCGTTGGGCATCTTCGCATTCCTCGTGTCGCTGCTGCTGATGTTCGCCGTCTAAGTCACGCGATCTGATTTCCTTACGCTTCGGGCGCGGGCGCATGACGCCCCGCCCGTTGACACCAAGGGTAAGACGACGCGAAGGAGACGAAGATGGCATCAGAAACACACTCCGCCGCCGAAGGCGCAGCATCCGCACCAGGTATGCCGCAGCTGGACGTGACCACATTTGGCAACCAGATCTTCTGGCTGCTGGTGGCGCTTGTGGCGATCTATTTTGTGCTGTCGCGCATCGCGCTGCCGCGGATCGCCGCGATCCTGGCAGAACGGCAAGGCACGATCACAAATGACATAGCCGCCGCCGAAGATCTGAAGGCCAAGGCACGCGCCGCAGAAGAAGCCTATGAACAGGCTTTGGCGGATGCTCGTGCAGAGGCACAGAAAATCGCGGCTGATACGCGCGCCAAGATCCAGCAAGATCTTGATGCCGCTCTGGCCAAAGCTGACGCCGAAATCGCAGCGAAAGCCGCGGAAAGCGAAGCGGCCATCGCAGAGATCCGCGCCGGTGCGCTGGATGCTGTGAAAGCCGTGGCGAAAGACACCGCTGCTGAGATCGTTCAGGTCATGGGCGGTAAGGCCGATGACAAAGCCGTTGCCACAGCCGTGGACGCGCAGGTGAAAGGATAATCGTGATGAGAGCCCTTTTGACCACCGCCGCGTTCGCGCTGACCACAACGCCGGCATTTGCTGCGAAAGGCCCGTTCTTTTCGCTCGCCAATACCGATTTCATCGTTCTGATCTCGTTCCTGATCTTCATCGGTGTTCTGGTGTACTTCAAAGTGCCCGGCATGATCGGTGGCATGTTGTCAGCACGCGCTGACGGCATTCAGGCAGAGCTGAACGAAGCGCGGGCCCTGCGCGAAGAGGCGCAGAAGCTGCTGGCGGAATACGAGCGCAAGCAAAAAGAAATTCAGGGTCACGCCGAAAAGATCGTGGCTCAGGCCAAGGCAGATGCCGAAGCCGCAGCGGAAACCGCCAAGGCGGATCTGGAAAACACCGTCACCCGCCGCATCGCGGCTGCGGAAGACCAGATTGCATCGGCGCAGGCCAGTGTGGTGAAAGAAGTGCGCGACGAAGCCGCCCGTGTGGCGATTTCCGTGGCACGCGACGTCATCGCCAAGCAGTTGACCGCGGCAAGTGCCAACAAGCTGATCGACGAATCCATCGACACAGTGGGTGCAAAACTGCACTAACCTTTGGGTATCAAAAAACACAGAAAGCCTCGGCCATGCGCCGGGGCTTTTTCTTTTGTCACAGGGGCAGGGCGGTGGTGTGTTTGAGCTCTTTCAACACAAACGACGACTGGACCTCGCGCACATAGTTTGAGCGCAGCAACGTGTGCGTCATGAAGGCTTCGTAGGCCTCCACATCCACCACGCGGATTTTGAGGCTGTAATCGGCCTGCCCTGACGTGGAAAAGCACTCTGTCACCTCTGCCTGGGTTTCGATCAAGCGCTGAAATCCCTGCACCGTGGCCTCGTTGTGATCGACCAGCGTGATGGAGGCGAGCACCGTCAGTTTGCACCCCACTTTGCCCGCATCCAGCAAGGCCACCCTTTGCGTGATCACGCCCGCTGCTTCCAACTCCTGGATCTTGCGCCAAAGCGTGGATTGCGCCATCCCAAGCTCTTCGGATAATTTAGCCGAAGAACGCCCGGAATCCGATTGAAGAGCGGCGAGAATTTTGAGTTCCGTGGGTGAAAATTTCATGCTGTTGTCATTTCTGGGTAGTTTCGTCGAAAGATACCTGCCTTCCAGCCAAAGAGAAACGATTTTCGTCGGGCAAGGCGTCATCCTGTGCAAAACAGGAGACCCGATATGCCCCTTTCCACTGACTACGTGTCCAAAACCCCAGACGCGACGGGCCGCTTTGCCTACTCACCAGAAGAGAACGCGGTGTGGTCAGACCTCTATGATCGGCAGATGGTGCTGTTGCGGGATCATGCCTGTGCAGACTACCTCGAAGGCCTGCGAAAGCTGGATATCGACGCGCAGGCAGTGCCGCAGGTGGCGGATGTGGACGCGCGCCTGTGTGCTCAAACAGGGGCGGGAGTGAAGGCGGTGCACGCACTGATCCCGCAAGACGAATTTTCTACACTCCTGAGCGAACGGCGCTTTCCGGTTGCGACGTTCATACGCAAACGGGAGCATTTCGATTACATCGAAGAGCCGGACATTTTTCATGAATGCTTTGGCCACTGCCCGACGCTGACCAATGATGCGTTCTGCCGGTTTCTGGAACACTTCGGTCGTCTGGCCCTTGATCTAGGCGAGGCCTATTCCGAACGGCTGTTTCGCTTGTTCTGGTTCACCGTGGAATTTGGTTTGATCCGCGAACCCGACGGCCTGAAGGCATTTGGCGCAGGGATCATCTCTAGCCCGGAAGAGCTTGTTTGGGCGATGTCGGGTGAGGCAGATGCGGTCCCGTTTGATTTGATGACGATCCTGCGCACACCTTACCGGATCGACATTGTGCAGCCGATCTATTTCGTGATCGACAGCTTTGAGGAACTGGCCGGGTGCCTGGCAACGGATATGCGAACCGCCTTGGATAAGGCGGAGAAAATGGGCGATCTGCCGGCCCGGTTTGAAACCGCCGCCTAAGGTATTCCTAACTTTACGCCGAGCTTCTAGCGGCCCTGAATGTCGAGCAAAGTTACCGGGGGTAGTACGGAATTTCGCCCGAATGATTGGGTTGGCTTGCTGTGTTTGGTTAGCAATATAGACTGGCTCGCGGCCGTCCTGTCCAGACCCACTTGGCGGTCGCGCATGAAGTGAGTGTCTGTTGTCATGGTTTGAGGTCACAATATGTGATCTCAAAATGCAACTTAAAACAGAATGCCCCGGCCGAAGCCGGGGCATTCCAGAAGTTCGAAAAGGGTCAGGCGTTTATTCGCCGTCGTCCTCTTTCTTTTCTTTTGCGATCTCTTCGCCGCTTTCCTGATCAACCATCTTCATGGCCAAACGCACCTTACCACGGTCGTCAAAGCCCAACAGCTTCACGAACACTTCTTGGCCTTCCTTCAGAACATCGGAAGGATGGTTCAGGCGGCGGTTTTCGATCTGAGAGACGTGGACCAGTCCATCGCGCTTGCCAAAGAAGTTCACGAACGCCCCAAAGTCCACGATCTTGACGACCTTGCCTTTGTAGATCTCGCCTTCTTCCGGCTCTGCCACGATCGCGTGGATCATGTCATAGGCCTTCTGGATCGCTTCGCCGTTCGGGCTGGCAATCTTGATCACGCCGTCATCGTTGATGTCGACCTTCGCACCCGAAACTTCCACGATTTCGCGGATAACCTTGCCGCCCGAGCCGATCACTTCGCGGATCTTGTCGGTTGGAATGTTCATTGTTTCGATGCGTGGCGCGTGAACGGAGAATTCATTCGCTCCTGTGATCGCTTTGGACATTTCACCCAGGATGTGCATCCGGCCGTCTTTGGCCTGTGCCAACGCCTTTTGCATAATCTCAGGCGTGATGCCCGCCACTTTGATGTCCATCTGCAGCGAGGTGATGCCGTTTTCGGTACCCGCCACTTTGAAGTCCATATCGCCCAGGTGATCTTCGTCGCCCAGAATGTCGGACAGGATCGCGTAAGATCCGTCGTCTTCCAGGATCAGACCCATCGCCACACCGGCCACAGCGGATTTCAGCGGAACGCCCGCATCCATCATCGACAAGGAGCCGCCACAGACAGATGCCATGGAGGACGAACCGTTGGATTCGGTGATCTCAGAGACCACGCGCACCGTGTAAGGGAAATCCGTTGGCGCAGGCAGAACCGCCTGCAACGCACGCCATGCCAGCTTGCCGTGACCAATCTCACGACGACCGGGAGGGCCCACACGGCCCGCTTCGCCCACCGAATAGGGGGGGAAGTTGTAGTGCAGCAGGAAGTTGGATTTGAAGTTGCCGTGCAGCGCGTCGATGAATTGCTCATCATCGCCGGTGCCAAGCGTTGTCACAACAAGGCCTTGTGTTTCACCACGCGTGAACAGGGCCGAGCCGTGGGTCCGTGGCAGAATGCCGGTCTGGCTGATGATGTCGCGGATTTCATCCGTTGCACGGCCATCAATCCGCTTGCCGGATTTCACCACGTCGCCCCGCAGGATCGACGCTTCGAGCTTTTTCATGGCGGAGCCAAGGTTGGCATCGGCCAGCTGCTCTTCGCTCAGCGCGCTAGAGATTGCTTCACGCGCGGCGGAAACCGCGGCTGTGCGCTCTTGCTTGTCTGTCAGGGCAAAAGCCGCACGCATCTGATCTTCGCCCGCGGCTTTCACGGCAGCGTAGAGATCGGAATAGTCTGGCACGGCGAAATCGAAGGGCTCTTTGGCGGCGTCTTCGGCCAGATCAATGATCAGGTCGATCACTGGCTGAATCTGCTCGTGCGCGAATGTCACGGCGCCCAGCATTTCCTCTTCGGTCAGTTCATACGCCTCAGATTCCACCATCATCACGGCGTCTTTGGTGCCCGCAACAACAAGGTCCAGACGCTGCTCTGGGTTCAGGCGCAGATCCTGCATGTCGTCGACAGTTGGGTTCAGGATGTATTCGCCATCCTCAAAGCCCACACGCGCACCGGCAATGGGGCCCATGAATGGCGCGCCGGAAATGGTCAGCGCGGCGGATGCGGCGATCATCGCGACGATATCGGGATCGTTGACCAGATCGTGGCTCAGCACGGTGCACATCACCAGCACTTCGTTTTTGAAGCCGGAGACAAACAGCGGACGAATAGGACGGTCGATCAGACGCGCGGTCAGCGTTTCTTTTTCTGTTGGCCGTGCTTCGCGCTTGAAGAAGCCACCGGGGATTTTGCCGGCGGCATAGTATTTTTCCTGGTAATGAACGGTCAGCGGGAAGAAGTCCTGACCGGGTTTGGGCGATTTCGCAAAGGTCACGTTGGCCATGACGCTGGTTTCGCCCAGTGTTGCGATGACAGAGCCATCTGCCTGGCGGGCAACCTTGCCCGTTTCCAGTGTCAGCGTTTCTTCGCCCCACTGGATTGATTTTTTGGTTTCGTTGAACATCAATCGTATCCTGTAAGGGAGCACTCGCGGGCCCTCCCGCGTCTCCCGTTTCGAATGGTGGCCCCATTGCCACCGCCCCCAATCCTCATGCACGCGCCCGGAGGCCAAAGGCGACACGTCTCAGATGGGCGGGCCTTACAGGAGTTTGGTGTGCTTGGGAAGACATATGGTTGTAAACGCGCCGCAGTTGCCACGCGCTGCATTTGAGAGTGCTAGGGATCTATTATTTTCGAGTTATTCGAGGTTTGGCCCGGGGAAGGGGCCAAGACAGCTGGCGCGGTGCGAAACCTGAAAGACGTGGTTGTAAAGCTGCGCGACCCATTGCTTGCCTTCCATCGTCTGTTCCAGGTGGCGCAGCGCGGGGCCGATGAGCGGGTTGACCTGCGACCAAAAGAAATTCGGAAATTGCTCCATCAAATCCATCGGGGTCTCGTAGCCTAGTTTTTCGGCCATGCCGGTCTCGACAAATTCGTGATAGAGGCCATTAATCTTGCGATGGTAAAATGGGTCGGCCATTTGCCCGATAAGGTCAGCCGCGCGCACTAACGCAGGTTCGGTGTCTGTCACCGCGTATTTTGGGTCATCGGGCACCGGGAACAGCGTGAAATCCACCGCTGCGGCAATGCGTTCTTCGTCAATGATCTGAGACGGGCCAAAGCGCTGGCGCGCATAAATCTTGCCGCGTTCCACATGATAAGGCGCGAGAAATGCATCAGAGGCACCGCGCGGTGGCGTGATCGTGTCTCCGGCTTCATTGATCACGACTTTGGTTTCGGTGTCCCCATCCAGCACGTTGCGGGAATATCCAATGTCGTGAATGAGCAAAGCAATGATAAAGTGCAACCAGTCGTCGGGTTTGAGGGCGCGGGTCACCAGCTGGCCTCGGATGATCTGTTGGCCCACGACGGTCACCATCATCGTATGTTCAGCGCTATGATACAGCGCGTCGGAATTTCCAAGCCGCTCAAGAACCATACGCGCGCCACCCTTGATATAGGCGGCATATTCCTCTCTCCGGCCCGAAAAATATTCGAGATAGGTCTTGGCCAGATACTCACCGAATTCGGCAGCTACAATTGCCGTTGGGTTGAACATAGCTCACAGAGCCCTTCACGCTTGTGGTGTGGTCATGCTAGCCTAGCCGACCTTTTCTGAAAAGCGTGTGATTTTCTTTGCGCGGAAACCACGTTTTCGGAGCTCTGGTTTACGCGCTGGGAAGAGGCAAGGAATGTCCGATGTCGTAGCTTTGCTGCAAGAGCGCCTGTCGCCGCGGTAACGAGCCTGTCGCTCCGTATAAGATGTGCATCTGGCGCGGCGAAAACCCGAAGTATCCGAATGTCCCTTGCATCCATGCGGTTTCCAGCGCGTTTAGATACCCCGCGTCGGTCATATCATCTGAACGTGCGCCAGCGGGGATCAGTAATACGCCACTGCGAGCGCGTTGCAGCGATTTTTCGCGATCATCCAGCTGGTCATAAGCCCAATTCCAGGTCCAAACCCGATCCACCCAGCCTTTGGTCATGGCCGGCATCCCCCACCAGAAAAGCGGAAAGGCCAGGCAAATCGCATCGGCACGCTCGATCCGGGCCTGTTCGCGTGCGACATCCGGCTGCGCAGGCGCGATGCCATCGGCTGTTGCGTCATCCATCGTCCAGCGGGGGTCAAAGCCTTCTGCATTCAGATCGGCCAGTTCAACAGAATGACCCGCATCTGTTGCACCATCGGCAAAGCGCTGTGCAGCAGCCGCCGTGAAGGACGCGGGGTTGGGGTGATCCAGAACGATCAGAACATGCATGGGCGGGCTCCTCGGCTGCGGGCTTTTGAACAGGCCTAGGGCCTCAAGCATGGTTGAGGTCAAGGAGAGATTTGCCCATCAGAAATTCCAATCAGGCAAAGAAAAACCGCGCCGGAGGGGCGCGGTTGATCGGCTGTCACATCTGGTGATGCTGGTCTTAGCGACGCAGACCCAGACGTTTGATGAGGTCGGTGTAACGCGCCTCTTCTTTTGCTTTGAGGTAGTCCAGCAGCTTACGGCGCTGAGCAACCATCTTCAGCAGACCACGACGGCCGTGGTTGTCTTTTTTGTGGGTTTTGAAATGTTCTGTCAGGGTCGCGATGCGCGAAGACAGAATGGCCACTTGCACTTCAGGGGAACCGGTATCACCTTCTTTGGTGCCGTATTCCTTCATGACGCGCTGTTTTTCTTCAGCAGAGATCGACATCGGGGTCTCCTTTGTAAAGGTTTCAACGAATGGCGCAGGCCGGGATGTCGTCCAGCGCTGGCCCATGGAGGTGACTCGCAATAGCGAGATGCGCGTCCTTAGGGGAGACTATGCCAAAAGGCAAAGGGAAAATGCGGCTAGGCGGGCATGGATGTCAGCCCATTGGCTTGCGCCACGCTAAATGGAACCAAAGACACCATATCGAGAGACAGTGTTTCTGTACCCTGCACTTCCGCAATGACCCTGTTATTCAGCATCAATTGGCTGGTTGAAGAGGCGTCGGGGCTTTTCGCGATCGAGAGATCGGGGGCATCCCCCGCCGCGTCGTCATAGACCACGACAAGTTGGTCATCCGCTTCCAGATCAAAAACATGGGCGGCCCCTGTGTCGGCCAGCCAATCGCCCAGAATGATTTGGTCCGCACCTGCGCCAGATGTCACGATGTCGTCCGTGCCCGCAATCAATGTATCGGAGCCGCCCCCGCCATTCAGAAAATCCTGCGAAACTTCCCCCGCTTCTCGTCCATCGACCAAATCATTGCCCCAGCCGCCAAAAAGCGCATCCTGTCCTGCGCCACCGGTCAAGCTGTCATCGCCGAGGCCACCAAGCACGGAATCATCTCCACCGCCACCATTCAGGCGGTCATCGCCATCCCCGCCATGCAGGCTGTCGTCGCCCGCATCCCCAAACAGGATGTCGTCATCGCTTTGGCCAAACAGGCTATCATTACCGTCACCACCAAACAGCAGGTCATCATCCTGACCTGCGTAAGCTGCGTCTGGCCCAAGGCCGCCGGTCAATGTGTCGTTGCCCTCCATGCCGTGCATGTCGTCAAACCCGGCTCCGCCATCCAGTAGGTCATCACCGCCATATCCGCCCAGCTGGTCGTTGCCTAGCTCACCTGAAATAGCGTCAGCAAATTCGGTTCCCGACAGGATGTCATCGTCATCCGTGCCGTCGAGTGACAGAAGGCCATCAAGGAAATCTGTCGCCGTTTGCCCGGCGTGGTCCAGAGCCTCTTGATCCGGTTCTGGGGTGTTTTCGGTCTCATCCTTGGGGTTGCTGGTAAAATCCATGGCACCCGCGGCGCCCGCTGCCAGCAACCCCAATAGGCCAGCCCAAATCATCATTGCTTTGGGTCCTTCTTCCACTCACCGCAGTCAGGATGCCCCAAATGTCCCTGATGACGCAAAGCGCATTGGGTAAAGTGGTTAAGCCTGAGTTCACTTTGAAAGTGATTGAAAAACAGCGGTTTACCAAGGTTCAGGCGATTGCGTGTATGGTAAATAGAGCGGATGTTTCGGATGTCCGGCCTTGGACAGGCCCAGATTAAACAGCGGTTTGCCCGTGTCGCGCAACAAAACGACCACCGCCGCGCCGCGGTCCAGATGCGCCCCGTGGGTGCCCCAGGCGGCGATCACATCATCGGCCCACTGTGCCCGTTCGGTGATTGCGGCATCGTTTGCGGGGCCGACCGGATCGGTGGCGGCGCGCATGGCCTTTGGGTCGGTGTCGCGCCAGGCGAAAATATTGGTCACGGCAAAGCTGCCATATCCCAGCGCGCGGGCGCGGCGTTCGCAGCGTTCCACGGTGGGGTCGTTTTGCACTTCGGTGGCGGTCGAGGGGTTCAGCATCACGAAATTCACGCGGCGGCCATCAGGCTGCCAGATCCGGGTGAGGCTGTAGCGGTAACGTTCACAAGGGGAATAAACGGCGGTGGACGGCGCATCGCCCTTGGTATGAGTGCGTGTGATCATGGGGCGGTGATGCCAGCACATCGCCGCCCCATCAATGGTGTTCTTATTCTGCGGGGACAGCCGTGGCACGACGCGGCAGTTCAAACCGCGCGCCATAAGCCTCCATGATCCAGCCAGCGACCACGGCATACAGAATGTGGCCCCAAAGCGCGACCCAGGTGATCCCGGTGAAGCCAAGGAAGGGTTTGTTGCCTGTCACCAGATGCGCCATGACATACAGCGCAAAAACCCAAAGCGCGACGCCATAGACCACGGCGGTCACAAGCCAGGGCAGGTTCGGCAGTACTGCGCGCTGAAGCGGGCGGGCGATGGCAAACCAGCCGATTGCATAGGCCAGAACGCCGGTCAGCACGTGCAACAGATGGGCTGCGCCCGATGGATTGGCGCCAAAGACCTTTTTTAACGTGGCGCCGGCCAAGCCGACAGGGGCCAGCTTCGCGTAGCCAAAGAGCGGCGCAAGGCTTTGCCCGAACAAATCAAATGAGAGCGTCGCAATGGCTCCGGCGGTCAGAACAATAGTGGCAGTGCGTGTTTCAATCATGGTGAACCTCCTGAATGTGGCGTCGGTATGATATTCAGGTGGGGCAGGGTGCCGCCCGTTTGCACCGGCGGTCACGGAAGGCTTATCGCGGGCCGTGCGGCTGTAACAATTCCTGCAACAAAGCTGGAATTCCGGTCGCAGACCCGTGTGCTTTGCAACAAGTGTTACAAGTTAAAGACACGCGAGGGGTGGATTTCTCCGGCCTTGAGGCGGCCAACGGCTACGGGCTTGCCCTCAAAAGAGGCCCAGCATTCCGTGCCGTATTCAAGGTCTGAGGGGTAGACCATGCCGGGGTTCCCGTTGCGCAGGCGCACGGCGCCTTCCGGCGTGGCCCGCACCTCGTCCAACTCAGAAAGCCCTTCCGCGACCGGGCGGATATAGGCATCGAGCGCCTCCGTCTGCGCCAGCTCTTCCAGCGTTGCCCAATCCAGCGCGGTCTCTGTGTCGAAAGGGCCAGACCAAATGCGCCGCAGCGTGGTGACATGGGCATAACATCCCAAGGCATTGCCCAGATCACGCGCAATGGAGCGCACATAGCCGCCCTTGCCACACACAAGGCGCAGCACCGCATGATCCGGGTCCGGGCGGTCGATCAGGGTCAGCTCTTCCACCCAGAGCGGGCGGGCCTGCAGCTCCATCTCTTCGCCGTCGCGGGCGCGCTTATAGGCGCGCTGTCCGTCGATCTTGACGGCTGAAAACTGCGGCGGCACCTGTTCGATCTCGCCCACAAAGGCGTGCAAGGCTTCGGAAATCTGCGCCGATCCGGGGCGCAGATCGCTTTCGCGGATCACCTCGCCTTCGGCATCATCGGTGTTTGTGGCCGCGCCAAGGGCAATCGTGAAATCATAGGCCTTTAGCGCATCTGTGATGAAGGGCACCGTTTTGGTGGCTTCACCCAGTGCCACGGCCAATACGCCTGTGGCCTCAGGGTCCAGCGTACCGGCATGGCCCGCCTTTTGCGCTTGCAGCGCCCAGCGGACTTTGTTGACAACAGCCGTGGATGTATGCCCGGCGGGTTTGTCGATCACCAGCCATCCCGAAAGATCGCGCCCTTTGCGTTTGCGTGCCATGAATTCCTCTATGCCTGGAAAGAAGCTGGCAGATAGCAACGCTGCGGGAATGCGTCAATTCAGTTGCTGAGCGGTTCAACCGTGCCGACAATCGGCCCCACCGAAAAGCCGAAATCACTGCGGTTCAGATTGCGCGCATAAAGGCGCGACACCTTGCCATCAAAATAGAGCGCATTGGGCGTGCCCAGCACATCGCGGAAGAGGCGGGCGAATGTGTGAAAGTTCACCACCCGGTCTGAAATGGCGAACATGGCGCGCAGCCCGTCGGCGCTGGTGCCGACCCCGTTGCGAATGAAGCGCGATGTGCCATCGGGCAAAAGGCGCGGATGCAGCGCACCATCGATCACCAACATCGGGCCTGATTGAGTGGCAAAGGTGCAATCTGGCGCCTCATCGGCATAGCGCAACGTTTCGATCACGCGGTAGGCGCTGGGCTGGATACAAAAGACGCCATTGGGCAAAAGCCCGAAGTTCCCGCCGCTTGGCCCGGTCAGCAGGCGTTTCAGCGCTTTGCCGTTTTCCACGAAGTGGCCCACCGGGCTGCGATCGGGCAGATACATGCCCGCGTTCATCGCAAAGCCCAATTGCTGGCCCTTGGGTTCCAGCGCATTGTTCACCGCAGAAAACTGGCCAAACACATCGCCCTGTTGGTCTGCCAGAAAAAGCCGCAGGTCATCCTTGGCCGCGTCCGCCTGACAGATGGTAAAGGGCAGCTCTTCGAAAGTGATCTTTTCGCAAGCCGCCGCAAGTCCATGCGCCGTTGTCCCGATCCAAAGGATCACGGCCATGAACCAGACCCGCATCAGTCTTCCACGTCCCGGCGCACGTCGTCCTGGGAAAACATCCGGCGGGTGTCATCCATCCGGTCAAAGGTCTCATCCAGCCGAAACCGCAGATCGGGCGAAAACTTCAGCGCAAGCTTTTTGGAAATCGCGCGGCGCAGCTCCGCCTTGTTGCGCGCCAAAAGCTCAATCACCTGATCCTGCCCTTGCCCGCCCAGCGGCAGGACATAAGCGGTTGCCACCCGCAAGTCGGGCGAGGTGCGCACCTCGCCCACGGTGATCGACATTGCGTTCAGCTCGGGGTCATGCACATCGCCACGCGCCAACACCTCAGCGAGGGTGCGCCGGATGAGTTCGCCGACGCGAAGCTGTCTTTGGGATGGTCCGGGCCCATCATGGAACTTGTTCTTGGCCATGAAAGCCATCTAAGACGCTTAAACGGATTTGCCAAGCAAGGGGTGCGCCATGGGCGACGAAATGAGCATAGCAGTGGCCGGTGTCTCGGGGCGCATGGGTCAGATGTTGGTCCAGGTGATTGACGCGATGCCCGGTGTAAAGCTGACCGCGGCCTCCGAACGGCCTGGCCATGATTGGGTGGGCCAGGATCTTGGCCTGTCGATGGGCGGCAAGGAAACCGGCGTGATCGTCTCTGATGATGCGGCGGCGGTCTGCGCGGCGGCTGATGCCATCATTGATTTCACAGCCCCCGCTGCCACGGTCGCCCTGGCTGCGATTGCCGCGCAGGCGGGCACCGCGCATGTGATTGGCACCACCGGCATGACGGATGAAGACATTGCCAAACTTGGCGCTGTGGTCGATGCGCGGATCGTGCGGGCGGGCAACATGAGCCTGGGTGTGAACCTTTTGGTCGCGCTGACCCGTCGGGTGGCCGCAGCGTTAGATGAGGATTTCGATATCGAGGTGATCGAAGCGCACCACCACCACAAGGTTGATGCGCCCTCTGGCACGGCCCTGATGCTGGGCGAAGCCGCCGCCGAAGGCCGGGGTGTGGCGCTGAACGATGTGCGCGACAGCGGGCGCGACGGGATCACCGGTGCCCGCAAACGCGGTGACATCGGCTTCACCGCCATTCGCGGCGGAGATATCGTGGGTGAGCATGACGTGATGTTTGCAGGTGACGGAGAGCGCATCGTGCTGCGCCACGTGGCTTCTGACCGGGCGCTTTTTGCACGCGGGGCGGTGAAAGCGGCGCTGTGGCTGCGTGATCAGCCGAAGGGGCAATATTCCATGGCTGATGTTCTGGGGCTCTGAGCGAAAAATTTAATCCAAGGTAAGAGTTGCGCCGTATTTGAAACAGCTATCGCTTTTTCGAGGTGCGTTATGCGTTCCAAATGGCTCCCCATCGCTGTTCTCGCCGGTGTCATGTCGGTGCAACCTGCCTTTGCAGAGTTGGCGAAGGTCGAAACCAAAGAGGCCTTCGTGCAGCTTGTGTCGGGCAAAACGCTGTCACGCCCGTTGATCAAGCTGCAAGTCGACGCTGCTGGCACAATAACGGGGCGCGGTGTGCGGTGGGATGTGACGGGGCAATGGGCGTGGAAAGACGGGTACTTTTGCCGCGACATGAATTGGGGCGGCACCGAGATCGGCTATAATTGTCAGGAAGTGCGCGCCAAAGGGGATACCATCCGGTTTACCTCTGATCAGGGCACCGGCGATTACGCGGATTTCCGGCTGCGGTAACAGCGGCCAAACGGTTCAGAAATCGACCGCAATACCCTTCTTTTCCCAATCGCCATACCGCACCGGCTCCGGCCCATCGCGCCCACCCAATTCCGGTGGCAACTCTTGCGCCTTGGCGGCTTTGCGGCGTTCCTCGGCCTCTGCCAACGCCCGTTTTGCCGCCGGGGGCAGATCGTCACGATCCGGTGCTGCGTCTGTCTGGTCTTTCTCGTCCATAACTCCCCTGATATACGCCGCGCTCCACGGATCGCAAGTCAGCGTGAGGCAAAGACCACATGAACGAAAAAGGTATCCCCGCGCGGCGCAGTGCAATCTGGCTGCTGGATCAGGTTCTGGGGCAGGGCAAATTGCTCTCTGAACTGATCGCGACCGGCGGGCTTGACCGTTTGGCCGCCGAAGATCGGGCCCGGGCGCAAAGGTTGGCCACGGATGTGCTGCGCCACCTCAGCCGCTGTGACAAGTTGATCGATCGTCACGTGCAAAAATCCCCGCAGCCGCATGTGCGCAATGTGTTGCGCCTTGGCGCGTTGGAGCTGGCGCAGGGGGCAGCGGCGCATGGTGTTGTCAACGATCTGGTCACGATCATCAGCCGGGACAAACGGCATGGCCGCCTGCGCAGTCTTGTGAACGCGGTCTTGCGCAAGATCGCCGCCGAAGCGCCCGAGGTCTGGCCCATCCTGGCGCCGCCGAAGCTTCCGAAATGGCTGCGCTCTCCTTTGGTGCAGGCGTGGGGCGCCCCGGCGGTCAAAGCGATGGAGGTGGCCCAAGCCGCAGGCGCACCTGTTGATTTGACGGTGCGTGTGGCAACTGATGAAGTGGCGGCTGCGCTCAACGGCACTGTTTTGCCCACGGGGTCGATCCGATTGGCGGATGCGGGGCAAATCTCGGCGTTGCCGGGGTATTCGGATGGCGCGTGGTGGGTGCAAGACGCCGCCGCCGCCTTGCCCGCCCGTATTCTGGCCCCGGCCAAAGGGGCAAAGGTGCTGGATTTGTGTTCTGCACCCGGCGGCAAAACGCTCCAGCTGGCGGCGATGGTGGCTGAGGTCACGTCGGTCGATATCTCGGAAAACCGGGTGCAGCGGTTGCGCGAAAATCTGGCGCGCACCGGGCTCGCGGCGGATGTGCAGGTGCAGGATGCGTTGACGCTGCAGGGGCAGTGGGATGCGATTCTGCTCGATGCGCCGTGTTCGGCCACGGGTACGATGCGCCGCCATCCTGACCTTCCCCATGCCAAGGACGGATCGGAATTTGGTGCACTGATCGCTTTGCAGAGCGAATTGATTGATCACGCCTGGACCCTGTTGAAACCGGGCGGGCGCATGGTCTTTTGCACCTGTTCGCTATTGCCCGATGAAGGTGAAGTACAGGTGGAAGACGCGCTGGCGCGCCATAAGGATATGCAGATCGACATAGAGGCGCTGCGCATCCCCGGCGTGGATGCGGAATGGATCACGCCCGAAGGCGGGCTGCGCTTGCGGCCCGATTACTGGCCTGAACACGGTGGGATGGACGGGTTCTTTATCGGGGTTCTGCACAAATTGGCCTAACCGCGTAATCATCGGTGACTTGTGGGCGCGCTGAGGCTATTGTTGTGCCAAAAGCGCGACAAGACGCATCGAGGCATGAGGTATGGCACAGCCCACGGGCATCAAAGCCAGATACACACGGTTCATGAACCGTTGGCACGCTCGCCGGACAGCGCGAGGCGCGCAAGTGACGGCCTTTGTCTCTTCGCCCGAACCGCGCACCATTGGCAGCTTTGCCAGAGGCCGCCAGATGGTGGCCGGAAATTACCTGTTCGCCGGACACTTGATCGAAGCCAAAGGCACATCCGTTTGGGATGTGACCGCGCCAACCGACAGTTATCTGGACGAATTGCACGGGTTTGCCTGGCTCGATGATCTTGCCTCCGTGGGCGACTATTCGACCCGTGAACTGGCGCAGGATTGGCTTTGGGGCTGGATCGACCGGTACGGCGCGGGCACCGGCCCGGGCTGGACACCGGACCTGACAGGGCGGCGACTGATCCGGTGGATCAACCACGCGATATTTGTCATGCGTGGGCAGGAGCAGGACGCCTCAGAAGCCTTTTTCAAATCCCTCGGGCATCAAACCAAATTTTTGTCGCGACGGTGGCAATCAACCGAACCGGGCTTGCCCCGGTTCGAAGCGCTTACCGGACTGATCTATGCGGCGCTTGCACTTGAAGGCATGGGGGGCTTGGCCACGCCTGCCATCGAGGCGTTGGCGCGCGAATGCGAAACCCAGATTGACGATCAGGGTGGCCTGCCCACACGCAACCCCGAGGAGCTGTTGTCGGTGTTCATGCTGCTCACCTGGGCGACTGCGGCGCTGAGCGATGTGGGGCAGACAACGCCGCGCGCACATACCGAGGCAATCGCGCGCATCGCACCAACGCTGCGGACGCTGCGCCATGCAGATGGTACTTTGGCGCGCTTTCATGGCGGGGGCAAAGGGCAGGATGGCTGGCTTGATCATGCACTTGCGGCATCTGGCGTGAAGGCGCGTCAGGCTGATGGGCTTGCGATGGGTTTCGCACGGCTCAGTGGCGGACGCACCAGCATCATCCTTGATGCGGCGCAACCGCCTCGAGGCAAGGCTAGCACCGGCGCGCACGCGGGCACTTTGGCGTTTGAATTGACCAGCGGACGGCGCGCATTGATTGTGAATTGTGGCTCGGGCTCAAGTTTTGGCACCGAATGGCGGCGCGCAGGCCGTGCAACCCCGTCTCATTCCACGCTGTGCCTGGACGGCTATTCCAGCTCGCGTCTGACCCCGGATGAGCGGGAAGGCAACGAGCCGTTGGCCGATGGCCCAACCCATGTTCCGATCCAGATCAGTCAGGTGCCTGATGGGTTGCGGTTTGAAGGCGGGCACAACGGCTATCTGGAAAGCCATGGCCTGACCCACGCGCGCACCATTGAACTGACCTTTGATGGGCGCGGTATGGCGGGGGAAGACATGTTGCTGGCGCTGGAGCCAGAAGACAAACGCCAATTCGATAAGGCCATGGACCGTGCCCAATTGGCAGGCATCCCCTATGATATTCGGTTCCATTTACACCCCGAGGTGGATGTGGCGCTGGATATGGCGGGGAATGCCGTGTCGATGGCGTTGAAGTCGGGAGAAATCTGGATTTTCCGCCAAGACGGCAATCACAAGCTGGATCTGCAACCCAGCGTTTATTTGGAGCGGGGGCGGCTGAAGCCGCGTGCGACGCAGCAAATAGTTTTGTCCGGGCGCGCGATGGAACATGCGACACGTGTGCGTTGGTCCTTGTCCAAGGCGCAAGATACCGCCATAGGCATCCGTGACCTGCGCCAGGATGAGATTGATCTGAGCGCTGAGACCTAACCAAGAAAGGCGCCCCATGACTTCTGACCTCGTTCGCGTTCGCTCCGCTTTGATCTCTGTTTCTGACAAAACGGACCTGACCGATTTCGCGACGGCTTTGGCAGGGCATGGCGTGCGGTTGCTCAGCACCGGCGGCACGGCCAAGGCGCTGCGCGACGCGGGGCTTGAGGTCACGGATGTTTCTGAAGAAACCGGATTTCCGGAGATGATGGACGGGCGGGTTAAAACCTTACATCCAACTGTACATGGCGGCCTGCTCGCGCTGCGCGACAATCCGGGCCATGTGGCTTCCATGGAAGAACACAACATTGCGCCGATTGATCTGGTTGTGGTCAATCTTTACCCGTTTGAAGCCACAGTGGCGGCTGGGGCGGATTACGATACGGCGATCGAAAACATCGACATCGGCGGTCCGGCGATGATCCGCTCTGCGGCGAAAAACCACCGGTTTGTCAGCGTGATCACCGATGTTGCGGATTATGCGCCGTTCCTTGAGGCGATGAACGCCAACGCGGGGCAGGTGCCTTATGCGCTGCGCCAGCGCCTTGCCCAGACCGCCTATGCGCGTACGGCGGCCTATGACACAGCCGTGAGCACGTGGATGGCAGGCCAGATCGGCGGGGACGCCCCGCGCCGCCGCACCTTTGGCGGCACATTGGCCCAAACGCTGCGCTATGGGGAAAACCCGCACCAAAGTGCCGCGTTTTATACCGATGGCGCGGGCACGCCCGGCGTGGCCACCGCCACGCAGCATCAGGGCAAAGAGCTGAGCTACAACAACATCAACGATACCGATGCGGCCTTTGAACTGGTCAGCGAATTTGCGGCGGCGGATGGCCCGGCCTGTGCCATCATCAAACATGCCAACCCCTGCGGCGTGGCCCGTGGCGCATCGTTGAAAGAGGCCTACAGCCGCGCCTTCGACTGCGACCGTACCAGCGCCT
Organism: Paracoccaceae bacterium; assembly: GCA_013214665.1. Lineage (GTDB taxonomy): Bacteria > Pseudomonadota > Alphaproteobacteria > Rhodobacterales > Rhodobacteraceae. The sequence continues at coordinate 8,946 of JABSSA010000009.1, read as the reverse complement.
TTGGCGGGATCATCGCGCTGAACCAGACGCTGGACGCGGAGACCGCGCAAGAGATCGTGCAAATCCTGACCGAAGTGGTGATTGCGCCCGACGCCGATGCAGGCGCGCGCGAGATCTTTGCTAGCAAGCCGAACCTGCGCCTTCTGACCACAGGCGCGCTGGCTGATCCGACGGCGGCGGCGATGGCGGTGAAACAGGTCAGTGGCGGGTATCTGGTGCAGGACAAGGACACCGGGCGGCTTGCGCCCGAGGATCTGAAAGTGGTGACAAAGCGGGCACCGACGGAAGCGGAGCTCACGGATCTCATGTTCGCCTGGACGGTTGCCAAGCACGTCAAATCCAACGCGATCGTCTATGCCAAAGGCGGTGCGACAGTGGGTGTTGGTGCCGGACAGATGAGCCGTGTAGACAGCACGCGCATTGCGGCGCGCAAAAGCCAGGATATGGCTGATGTATTGGGTTTGCCTGCTGCGCCCACCCAAGGGTCGGTTGTGGCATCTGATGCGTTCTTTCCGTTCCCAGACGGTTTGCTCACCGCGGCGGAAGCTGGCGCGACAGCCATTATTCAACCCGGTGGCTCTGTGCGCGATGATCAAGTCATCGCCGCTGCGGATGAGGCGGGGCTTGCGATGATCTTTACCGGTATGAGACACTTTAGACATTAAGCCATGCGCGCATTTTACCTTTTCACCGTTCTGGCGATTGCCCTTGACCAGCTCAGCAAGTGGACTGTGATCCACGGTATGGAGCTGGCCCGCATCCGGGCCATTGATGTGTTTCCTCCGTTTTTGAATTTTCGCTACGGCGAAAACCGGGGCATCAACTTTGGTCTGTTTGATTCCAGCGGCAACCCGGCTTGGTTGCTGGTTGGCATGGCGTTGATCATTTGCGCGGTGGTGATTTGGTGGGTGCGTCGAAATCCGCAATCAACATATGCCTATATCTCAGCGGGGCTTTTGGTTGGTGGTGCTGTCGGCAATGTCGTGGACCGGCTGTTTTACGGTTATGTTCTGGATTTTCTCAACATGTCGTGTTGCGGGTACACGAACCCGTTTGTGTTCAACGTGGCTGATATCTTTATCTTTGCCGGGGCCATTGGATTGGTGTTTTTCGCCGATGATGGCAGCAGTGCAAAAAAGGCTGGGTGACAATACCGATGCGGGTTTGGTAAGAAGCGCCATCGGGTGGGAGACGTTGCATGAAGCTTCGCGTAATTTCTGTGATCGCTGTGATGGCCGTTTCGGCCTGTTCCAACGATGGGCTGCGCGATCTGCGTGGTTCGGGCGATGGCCCGGATGAGTTCTTGATCCTGCCTGCCAAACCTTTGCAGGCGCCAGAGAGCTTGTCTGCCTTGCCGGAACCCACGCCGGGCGGCACCAACATCACCGATGCAACTCCGTTGGAGGATGGTGTGGCCGCGCTGGGCGGCAGCCGTGGCAATCCTAACGCGGGCATTCCGGCCTCCGATGGCACGTTGGTCGCCCATTCGAGCCGCTATGGCACAAACCCGGACATCCGGACCGAGCTTGCCAGCGCGGATGAGAAATTCCGCAAACGTCGCGGGCGGCTGACACAAATCCGTCTTTTCCGCACCGATCGTTATTTTGAGGTTTACCGCCGGCAGGGTATCAAGACCCGGCAGGTCAATGACCAATACCAGCGCGCGGGCGCCAAAACGCCCACGTCGCCCCCATAGAAACACGGATAACGTAATCGTTGCCCGGTCGACCCTTGAAGGATGGGGGGTGGCGCACATCTCCTAACTTAAGCAAACGGAAGGAGATCGCCATGACGCCTGTGCGTTACGTGCTCATGTGCCTCAGCCTGATGATCCCGGGCACGGCCTTGTCGGCCAAAGAGGCTGTCACCACCTTTACGCTCGACAATGGGATGGATGTTGTCGTGGTCGAAGACCACCGCGCGCCGGTGGTGCAGCATATGGTCTGGTATCGCGCCGGATCGGCGGATGAACCCGCCGGCGTCTCGGGCGTGGCGCATTTTCTGGAACACCTGCTGTTCAAGGCCACCGAAACACTGGAAGCGGGCGAGCTTTCGGCCACCGTGTCGGCCAATGGCGGGCGCGACAATGCCTTTACCAGCTATGATTACACCGCCTATTTCCAGCGCGTCGCCGCAGACCGGCTGGAGTTGATGATGCAGATGGAAGCGGACCGGATGCGCAGCATCCGCCTGACTGAAAGTGACATCACCACCGAACGCAAAGTGATCATCGAAGAGCGCAACCAGCGCACGGAAAACAATCCGCGCGGGATCTTTAGCGAACAGATGAGCGCGATCCAGTACTATAACCGTGGCTACGGCGTGCCCATCATCGGCTGGCGCCATGAGATGGAAGAGCTGGATATGGAGGATGTGTTGGCGTTCTATGACCGCTTCTATTTCCCAAACAACGCGATCCTCGTGGTGTCTGGCGATGTTTACCCCGATGAGGTGCGCGTGCTGGCGGAACGCTATTACGGCACCATTCCCGGCAACCCGGACCTGACCGCACGGGCGCGGCCACAAGAGCCGCCGCAAACAGCGGCACGGCGCATCACCTATGCCGATCCACGCGTGGCGCAGCCCTATGTGAGCCGGTCTTACCTCGCCCCGGAACGCGACCCGGGCGCACAGGAAACCGCCGCGGCGTTGACGTTGCTGGCAGAGATCCTTGGCGGAGGCACCACCAGCTACCTGACCAGCAAGCTGCAATTCGAAAGTCAGACGGCCGTATATGCCGGCGCGTTTTATCGCGGTGTGTCGTTGGATGACACTACCTTTGGCATGGTTGTTGTGCCGGGGCCGGGCGTGACGCTGGAAGAGGCTGAAACCGCTTTGGACGATGCCCTGCGTCAGTTCATGGTGGATGGTGTCGATCCTGAACAACTGGACCGCATCAAGATGCAGCTGCGAGCCAGCCAGATCTATGCACGCGACAACGTCGACGGCATCGCTTCGCGCTATGGCCGTGCGCTGACAAGCGGGCTGACGGTGGAAGACGTGCAGGCCTGGCCCGACATTTTGCAAGCCGTCACAGCCGATGAGATCATGGCCGCAGCACGCGATGTGTTGCGGATGGAGACATCGGTGACAGGCTATCTGACATCTGATGCGGAGGTGTCCCAATGACACGGATATTTGCCTTTATCGCCTTTCTGATTGCGCCCCTGGCGGCGCAGGCCGAGGTCAAGATTCAGGAAGTGACCAGCCCCGGTGGCATCACCGCATGGCTGGTGGAGGAGCCTTCGATCCCTTTCACTGCCCTTGAAATCAGCTTTCGCGGCGGCGCCTCTTTGGATGCGCCGGGCAAGCGTGGGGCAATCAACCTGATGACAGGGCTTTTGGAAGAAGGTGCGGCGGATCTTGATGCGCGCGGCTTTGCCAAAGCGGTGGAGGCATTGGCGGCCTCATTCAGCTATGACGTGGGCGATGACAGCCTGACGGTCTCTGCCCGGTTTCTGAGCGAAAACCGCGACGCGGCGGTGGCTTTGCTGCGCACTTCGGTGCTGGAGCCGAGTTTTGATCAGGACGCGCTGGATCGTGTGCGTGATCAGGTGCTTTCGGGTTTGCGCTCTGACGCGACCAACCCCAATGAGATTGCGCGCAAAACCTTTGATGCGCAGATTTACGGGGATCACCCTTATGGATCACCACGCGAAGGCAGCCTTGAGAGTGTGGCGGCGCTGACCCGTGATGATATGTTTGCGGCGCATCGCGCGATCTTTGCCAAGGACCGCGTTTTTGTGGGCGCGGCGGGCGATATCACCCCTGAGGCGCTTGGCCTCTTGCTGGATACGCTGCTGGGCGGTTTGCCCGAAACCGGCGCGCCAATGCCGCCGCAGATCACGCCAGAGTTTGATGGCGGGCTGCGGGTTGTGGATTTTGAAACGCCGCAATCTGTCGCGATTTTTGGGCAACGCGGCATTCAGCAGGATGACCCGGATTTCTTTGCGGCCCGTATTCTTAATCAGGTGCTGGGAGCCGGTGGGTTTGAATCCCGGCTCATGACCGAGGTGCGGGAAAAGCGGGGCCTGACCTATGGGGTGTCGAGCTTTATTCTGCCACTGGATCTGGCGGCGAGCTATCAGGGGCAGGTCGCGTCGGCCAACGACCGGATTGGCGAGGCCATCGCGGTGATCAAAGACGAATGGGCCAAGGCCGCGGATGTAGGGATTTCGGCCGAGGAATTGGACGCGGCCAAAACCTATATCACAGGCGCCTATCCGCTTCGGTTTGATGGCAACGGGCGGATAGCCGGGATTTTGGTGGGGATGCAGATGCTGGGCCTGCCGATTGATTACATCCCGACCCGCAATGACAAGGTGAATGCGGTCACGTTGGAAGATGTGAACCGGGTGGCGCGGGATTTGCTGGATCCAGCGCAATTGAGCTTTGTTGTGGTGGGCCAGCCGGAAGGCGTGGAAACGACCGTTTCACAATAGCGGATTGGGGGCGGCTGCCCCCAAACCCCCGCGAGTATTTGGATCCAAAAGAAGAGGCTTATTCGCCGTAGGGGATCCAGATGTTTTTGATCTCTGTGGCGGCGGTGAGGAACGCTTTGCCTTCGCCGTCCGAGCCCAGCCAATCGGTGGATTGGCCGTTGTTGACCCAGCAGCGTTTGAGGTTAAGCGCGGCGCCGGTTTCGATCTCGGCGGCGAGGTTTTGGTTCGAGAACGACCAGACCGCATCAATATCCATATGCGCGCCAGCAGGTTTTGCCAGTTCGGCATGCGCGCCCGTCAGGATGTTNACGACGCCGGCGGGGACATCTGATGTGTCGAGCACCTGGTAGAAATCAGTGGCCGCCAGCGGGAACGGATCAGAGGCGATCAGTGTGATGCGGTTGCCCATCGCAATGGCCGGCGCCATCAGGGAGACGAGCCCCAGAAGCGGGTGATCATCGGGGCAGAAGGCAGCGATTTTGCCAACTGGTTCCTTCATGGCCAGCGCCACGCCACGGATGGGGACGCCGTGAGCCTGTCCGTCGTATTTGTCGGCCCAGGCGGCATAGGTGAAGAGGCGGCGGATGGTGGTGGCGAACTCTGTTTTGCCGGTGCGCTTGCCCTGGAGCGCATCGAGGCGGTCCGCGAATTCATCTGCGCGCGCTTCGAGGTTTTCCGCGATATAATACAGGATCTGCGCGCGAAGGTGCCCGGTGGTTTTGGCCCAGCCGCTGGCGGCGTTCATCGCCTCAACCGCGTTGCGCAGATCTTTGCGGTTGGCCAATGGGGCCTGGCCCAGAAGGGTGCCGTTCTTGCCATAGATCTCTCGGGAATAGCCGCCGTCGGGGCGGGATTGTTTGCCGCCAATATAGAGCTTTGGTGTCCGGTCCAGCCCGGCCTCTGGCCCGCCGCTGCCGGTGAAGGGCGCAATGGGCGTAAGGCTTTTGGATTTGGTTTTGGGGCGGGTATAGGCGCTGAGCCCTTCCCAGCCGCCTTCGCGGCCAAAGCCGCTTTCGCGGGTGCCGCCAAAGCCTGCGGCGGCGTCAAACATGTTGGTGCCGTTGACCCAGACAACGCCCGCCACCAGCTTGGGTGCGACATCCAGAGCCAGATTGATATTTTCAGTCCAAAGTGTCGCCGCAAGGCCGAAGCGCGTGTTGTTGGCGAGCTGCACTGCCTCTGATGGGGTGCGGAAGGTGGTGGAGACCAGAACCGGGCCGAAGATTTCCTCCTGCATCAGCGGGTCGGCGGTATCGAGCCCGGTGATCAGCGTGGGAGGGTAAAAGCAGCCTGTCTCGGGCAGGGCGCTTGCCGCGCGGTGCATCTCGCCCGCGGTGTTGGCATCGACCATGCGGGTGATCGTTTCAAGCTGGACCGGATCGACCACCGCGCCCACGTCAATGGCTTTGTCCAGCGGATCGCCGATGCGCAGCTTGTCCATGCGGCCCTTGAGCTTGGCGTAAAACGCCTTTGCCACGGGCTCATGCACCAACAGCCGCGAGCCTGCGCAGCAGACCTGCCCCTGATTGAACCAGATCGCATCCACCAGCCCTTCGACCGCGCTGTCGAGATCGGCGTCGTCAAACACGATGTAGGGGGATTTGCCGCCCAGTTCGAGCGTCAGCGCCTTGCCGCTGCCTGCGGTTGCTTCGCGGATGCGGCGGCCCACAGCGGTGGAGCCGGTGAAGGCCACCTTGTCGACCTCCGCCGCCACGATCATCTCGCCCACAGCACCGTCACCGGTGACGATGTTGACGACCCCATTGGGCAGACCGGCTTGACGGCAGATATCGGCAAACAGCAGGGCGGTGAGAGAGGTGTATTCGGCAGGCTTCAACACCACGGTGTTGCCCATTGCCAGGGCGGGGGCGACTTTCCAGGCGAGCATCAGCAGAGGGAAATTCCAAGGGATGACCTGCCCGCAGACGCCCAATGCTTCGTGATCCGGTAGCTCTGCTTCCATCAGCTGGGCCATGCCCGCGTGAAAATAGAAATGGCGCTGCGCCAGCGGCACGTCGATGTCGCGGCTTTCGCGGATGGGTTTCCCGTTGTCGAGCGTTTCGAGCACGGCAAAGAGGCGGCTGTGTTTCTGCAAGAGCCGCGCGATCGCGTAAAGATGGCGCGCGCGTCCGTGGCCGCCCAGCTTTTCCCATTTGCCTTGCGCTGCGCGGGCCGCTTTGACGGCGCTGTCCACATCAGCTTGCGAGGCCTGTGTGAGCGTGGCCAGCACTTCGCCCGTAGCCGGGTTGCGGCTTTCGAAGCCGTCGCCGGGCTCGGTGAAGGTGCCGTTGATGAAATGGCCAAAGCGGCTGCCTTGATCGACAAGCCAGGCCAGCGCATCCGCCGCGTTTTCAGGAGCGGGGCCGTAGTCCATAGTGTCGAAGATCTCTTTGATGGTCATTTCGCTGTTTCTCTAGTCGAATGTGCTGGTTCAGAAGGGTGGTGGGCGCGGCGATACTGCAACAGGCCACTTACCCCATCGGATGCCGCCAACCGGCAGAATAGGCGCCGGTCACGTGATGTTCCAATTGGCGTTCGATATCGCCCAGAAGAGAAGATGCTCCAAAGCGGAAGAGGTCAGGCATCAACCAGCGATCGCCTAGCTCTTCTTTCATCAGCGCCAGATACGTTACCGCATCTTTGGCTTTAGAAATCCCGCCAGCCGGTTTGTACCCCACACGCACGCCCGTGCGATCATAGAAATCGCGGATCGCCCGGATCATGACCAGCGTAACCGGCAGTGTGGCATTCACGCTTTCTTTGCCGGTAGAGGTTTTGATAAAGTCGGCTCCGGCCATCATGCAGACGAGCGATGCGCGCGCGACATTGCGCAAGGTGCCTAGCTCGCCTGTGGCTAGAATAGCTTTCACGTGTGCATCGCCGCAAGCGGCCCGCATTTCGCGCATTTCGTCGTAAAGCGCCTGCCAATTGCCTTCCAGCACATGGCGACGTGAGATCACGATATCGATTTCTTCTGCTCCGGCGGCCACGCTTTCTTCAATTTCGCGCAGGCGCAGGTGGAACGGCGACAGGCCAGCCGGGAAGCCGGTGGAGACGGCTGCAACCGGAATGCCGGTTCCGCGTAGCGCAGTGACAGCGGCGGGGATCATTTCATGGTAAACACAGACTGCGCCGGTTGTGATCGGCTCCATACCCAAAGCTTCCAGAAGTTCGGGGCGCACAGGCTGACGTGCTTTGGCACAAAGCCGGCGCACGCGGGCTTCGGTGTCGTCACCCGAAAGGGTCGTGAGGTCGATGCAGGTGATAGCCTTCAAAAGCCAAGCGGCTTGCCAGTCCTTTTTGACTGACCGTCTGCCCGGCAGCGTGGCAGCGCGCCGCTCGATGGCCGAGGTGTTCGCCTGCACGCGGCGTACCCACGCCATGTCAAGCTCTAGCCCTTCGTTACGTGGTTCTGTGACCTGTGGCAGGTGCGAAGTGGCGGATGTGGTTGTGGTGTCAGAAACTGTGTCCAAGGCGCTCAAGTCCAGCGAATAAGAAGGGATGGTAGGTCGCATGAGTGGCGATGTTTGGCAAGCCAGAATTTGGGAATGGCTGGCGCGTGTAGCGGGTTCAGCTTCCGCGATAGGTCGAATAGCTATATGGCGAGAGCAACAGCGGCACATGGTAATGTGCTTCGGCATCGCTCATGCCGAAGCGGATAGGAACCACATCAAGAAACAGTGGCGCCTCTCCATCTAGCCCATTAGCGCGCAAATAATCACCAGCCGCAAATTCAAGCTCGTAGGTGCCCACCTCGAAACGCTCCGCAGGCAGAATTGGCCCATCTGTACGTCCGTCGGCATTGGTCTTTGTTTCGGCCAATTGCTCGCGGCTCTCAGGCGTGACGCGATAGAGTGTGATACGCAAATCGGCAGCTGGGCAGCCGCGTGCGGTGTCCAAAACATGTGTTGTGAGATATCCAGCGGCCATTGCGTCCTCCCTCCGGGTCGCGCAGAATATCCGTCCGAGATTACAGAAAGTCCACCCACCGTATGACACAACCGCCCCGCTACCCCCGAGATTTCCGCGGCTATGGCGCGACGCCCCCGGACGCCGCCTGGCCAGATAATGCCCGGATCGCGGTGAGTTTTGTTGTCAATTATGAGGAGGGAGGCGAAAACAATATCCTGCACGGAGATGCCGCGTCTGAGGCGTTTTTGTCGGAAATCGTTGGCGCGGCTCCGTGGCCGGGCCAGCGGCATTGGAACATGGAATCCATCTATGATTACGGCGCGCGGGCCGGGTTCTGGCGCTTGCACCGCCTGTTCACCGGGGCGGGCATTCCCGTCACGGTCTATGGCGTGGCCGATGCGCTGGCGCGCGCACCAGAACAGGTGGAGGCGATGAAAAACGCCGGGTGGGAGATTGCCTCGCATGGGCTGAAGTGGATCGACTACAAGGATTACACCCGCGAAGAGGAAGCGGCGCATTTTGATCAAGCAATTGCGCTGCACACCGCTGTGACAGGCGCGCGGCCCAAGGGCTGGTACACCGGGCGCACCTC
>JABSSA010000089.1 GCA_013214665.1 Paracoccaceae bacterium | reverse complement strand
TTCGGTGGGCCCGGCACGATATCAACTTGCCTTAGCGTCCTGAGATCGCAGACCCCAATGCAGGGAAACGCACAATCCGGTATGTTCCGACAGAGGCATCTTCGCCACCATTCAACACAGGCGAACGATGCAGCTCATTGATTGTGGCATAGACAAAGCCGTCTGCGCCCATCGAAAACCCATCGGGCCATGGCAGATCATCGTCGGACTGATACAGCACTTCATAAGTTCCGTCGGGGCGCGTTACACCGATGGCGTTGTCGGTCATGGCGGTGATGTAGACGTTACCAGCAGCATCCACAGTCGAACCGTCGGAGATTGGCTTGTCGCCATAGCGTTCGACGCGCGCCTCTAGCCCGGCCGCGTCCAGGCTTTCGTCCAAGAGATCCGTTGTCCGAACACGGTACATCGCACTTCCGGTCATTGGTGCGAAATAGACCCACGTGTTGGTTGGGTCGATCGTGATTGGATTGATACCGATCTTGGCCGGGTTTCCACCGAGCAAGATTTCGCGACCATCAATAACCATGGGCGTGTCTTCCGCGCGGGTATACTGGCTGCCTTCCAGAACGCGACGGGCGCGCCCTGTTTCCAAGTCGATCACGATGATGGCGGAATCGACATGGTTGGCCGTGTCGGAGATGTAAATCGCCTCATTTTCGCGATCTACGGCCAAGTCGTTCAAGAATGAAAACGGCCGCGCGACCGGTGCGCCGATATAGTAGATCGCATGAAGTTCCTCAGTCTGTGTGTTCCATCCAACGACACGCCCCGTTTGGTTTTCGCCTTGCCCGTCAAGCATCCACAAGATGCCCTCGCGATCTGCGCGCAATCCCAGAACGCCATTTAAGCCATCTCCGTCCTCGCTGGGCGCGCGGGCCCACGCGTCTGTCGGGTAAGGAACGGTGCTTCCGTCAGGCATGACCTCTACGATGCGAAGTTCGGGGCCATAAAATTCGTGCACCGACATGAACATCCGCCCGTCAGGTGCAATAGCAAGGTTGCCGGGTGGGGTGTCCCGCGGGAACTCAAGGTAGATTTCAGGGCTTTGTGCGGCTGCAGCACTTGCAAAGGTAAATGCAGCGCCGAGTGCGATTAGGTGATGTTTCATGGAAGTCCTCCTCAGTCATTGACCGGACACTAAGGATCGAAATATCTACACAATAGGTCTTCAATTTTGAAACCAGCGTTTGGATTTTTCGAATGTATAGTATTGACGATTTAAAGACCTTTGTTGTGATTGCCGAAACCGGCGGTGTGACGGCTGCAGCCCGACGTCTTGGTGTTTCACCGGCAACTGTCAGTCATCGGCTTGCTAAGCTGGAGGCGGTTTTGCACCTGACGCTGTTTCATCGAAACAGCAGAGTGTTGCTTCTATCGACTGAAGGGCAGGTGTTCTTTGAACGTGTTCAGCCAATTCTCGCAGATCTTTCACAGGCAGAGCGCGACGCCTGCAGCCGCATATCCGAATTGTCGGGAAACCTGCGCGTGACGATGTCGCCTTGGATCTTGTCGCGGTTTATTCTGCCAGCCTTACCGCAGTTCCGCTGCACCCATCCACAATTGACCATCGAGTTTCTTGCGGTTGATCGGTACGTGCCGCTGGTGGCTGAAGGCCAGGACTGCGGCATTAGAGTGGGGCAGCTGGAAGATAGCGCATTAGTTGCGCGTAAGCTTTGCGATAATCACCGAATAATTTGTTGTGCGCCCGCATTTCTGGACGCTCATGGTCCTTTTGCCGAAGTTGATGCGCTTTTCGATGCGCCTTGGGTAAGCCTGCCCTGGCAGCGGCGGCTCGCGGTAAAAGACGCCAAAGGACGACGTCGGGACGTGACGGTGCACAGCACGATTTCCGTTTCGAATTCTGATATGTTGACCGACTGTGCGGTTCAGGGCCTCGGGCTGGTGATCAAATCCCGCCTTGCGGTGCAATCTGAGTTGCTGGATGGGCGGTTGGTAGAGGTCATGCCTGACATTTTGTGGCAACCATCCGCGCCTATTTGGTTCGTCTTTGCCCCTGAAGCGCGGGCAACACAGAAGACAAAGCTCTTTGGCGAGCTGGCACAGTCGGCATTCGCAAACGCGATGATTTAAGCACACCCAGCGACGATAAAGACTACTCCAAAGGCCGCTTTAAACGGTCAGAGCTTGCCATCAGGACATAATGCAGGATCGCTTGCG
>JABSSA010000088.1 GCA_013214665.1 Paracoccaceae bacterium | reverse complement strand
CCAACCCTGATATCGTGGTGGACCGTGTCGAAACGCGCGAATGGTGTGCGGGCGCTGTTGCCAAGCTTTACACCGAGATGGGGGGGGAGAGCCTCTTTTTCGGCAAGCCGCATCCACCGATCTATGATCTGGCCCGGCGGCGCTTGTCCGACACCGGCGTGACAGTGCCTGATGGTCGAATCCTGTGCATTGGCGATGGCGTTTTGACCGACATCCAAGGCGCGCAAGGCGAGGATCTTGATTCGCTCTTCATTTCCGGCGGATTGGCCGCGGCAGAGACCAAAACCACCCATCAACCCGACCCAGAGGCCCTCACCGCGTATCTGAATGCAGAAATGGTGGCCCCGACCTATGCAATTGGGCAACTCCGCTAAGACCTGCGACATCTTTTGGCTTGATATTCTGCGCGCGCAAAGTAATTAAGTTGCGTGCGCGGAATGCACCGCGTCACATCATTACTCGGAGCCGAGCCATGCTGGACAACCTGCCACGCGGAACAATTTGCATCGAAGACCTCGAAATGGGGATGTCGCGCTATCTGCGTAAGGTGGTCACGGACGAAGATATCGAACTGTTCGCGCAGGTCTCGACCGATCGTAACCCGGTGCATCTGGATGACGCCTATGCGCAGGACACGATCTTTGAAGGCCGTATTGCGCATGGGATGCTGACGGCGGGCCTGATCTCCGCGGTGATCGGGGAGCAATTGCCGGGGCATGGCACGGTCTATATGGGCCAATCGCTGAAATTTCTTGCGCCGGTCCGTCCGGGCGATACGGTTCTGGCCGAAGTCACCGTCACAGACATCGAATTTGCCAAGCGCCGTGTGAAGCTGGATTGCAAGTGCACAGTGGATGGCAAGAAGGTTCTGGTGGGCGAAGCCACCGTTCTGGCACCTTCCCGTAAATTCGACTGAGCCCAACAGCCGCGTTGCATCTTGCCCCGCCCGAAAAGGGCGGATAGGCAACAGCTATGCGCATCATCCGCGATCATCAGTTTGTATCCCCCGAAGACACCGGAGCGACCATCGCCATCGGTAATTTCGACGGCGTGCACAAAGGCCATCAGGCCGTCATGGCCCAAGCCCGTGCCGCTGCACCTGACGCGCCTTTGGGCATCCTGACGTTTGAACCACACCCGCGCGCCTATTTCGCGCCTCAGGCCCCGCATTTTCGCCTGATGGGGCCAGAAGCGCGCGCGTCACGGTTGGAAAAACTCGGCGTTGATTTGCTGTATGAACTGCCATTCAACGCGCAACTTTCTGGTCTGTCGCCGCATGATTTTGCGAAAAACATCCTGAGCGACAGTCTTGGCATTTCGCACGCAGTTGTGGGCAGCGACTTTTGCTTTGGCAAAGGGCGCGCTGGCACCGCCGACGATTTGCGCGGCTTTGGCGAAGACATGGGTTTTGGCGTGAGCATCGCCACCCTGGTCGATCATGGCGCGGGTGTCATTTCGTCAACGGCGATACGGGATGCCCTTGCCGCCGGAAAACCGCGTGACGCCGCAGATATGCTGGGCCATTGGCACCGGATCGAAGGGATCGTGATCGGCGGCGAACAACGCGGCCGCACCTTGGGCTACCCCACCGCCAATATGGCGCTCGACGGGCTGCATCTGCCTGCCTTTGGCGTTTACGCGGTGTTGGTTGACGTGCTCGATGGCCCCCATACAGGCAGCTATCATGGCGTCGCGTCGCTGGGGGTGCGCCCGATGTTTGGGGAAAACAAACCCAATCTCGAAACTTTTGTCTTTGACTTCTCAGGTGATCTTTACGGATCAACCCTGTCGATCGGTCTGGTCGATTACCTGCGCGGAGAAGAGAAGTTTGATAGCCTTGAGGCGCTGATCACGCAGATGGATGCCGACAGCACCCAATCCCGCAGCATCCTGGCCAGCCTATGAGCGATCCCATTGATCGGTCCGGGCTTGCCCCACGGTTTTGGGAACGCAAACCGCTCAAAAAGATGTCGCCCAAGGAATGGGAGGCGCTGTGTGATGGCTGTGGCAAGTGTTGCTTGAACAAGATCGAAGATGCCGAAACCGGGGAGGTGGCGCTGACCCGGATTGCCTGCCGGTTGCTGGATGATGAGACTTGCAAATGTGCACATTACGAAATGCGCAGGAAGTTTGTGCCCGATTGCTTGTCGTTGACGATCAACACCATTCAGGATCACATGTATTGGCTGCCGCAAACCTGCGCCTATCGCCTACTGGCTGAAAAGAAGCCGTTGCCAGACTGGCATCCGCTGATCACCGGTGACCCCGACAGTGTGCATTACGCCGGGATATCGATGCAGGGCATGACCTGTAGCGAAATGGACGTCCACGAGGACGATTGGGAAGACTATATTATCGAGGAGCCGCAGTAATGTATTTTGCATCCGACAATTCGGGCCCGGCCCACCCGGCAGTCATGGCCCGCGTAACTGAGGCGAATGCAGGCTACGCCATGCCTTATGGTGCGGATCCCATCATGGACGAAGTGCGTGACAAGATGCGCGCCATATTCGAAGCGCCAGACGCCGCGGTGTATCTGGTCGCCACTGGAACCGCCGCGAATGCCCTTGCGCTGGCCTGCCATACGCAACCGTGGCAGACGATCTTTTGTTCGCCCGTTTCCCACATCCATGAAGACGAATGTAATGCGCCCGAGTTTTATGCCGGCGCGGCCAAGCTGACCTTGGTACCGGGCGGTGACAAGATGACACCAGACGCGCTGCGCGCCTCGATCGCCTATGAGGAAAAACGCGGTGTTCACGGCCCTCAGCGCGGGCCTGTGTCGATCACGCAGGTAACTGAACGCGGTGGTGTCTATAGTCTGGACGAGTTGCGCGCTCTGACCGAAGTTGCCAAAGAATTCGACCTGCCCGTCCATTTGGACGGCGCACGCTTTGCCAATGCGCTGGCGGCACTGGGCTGTAGCGCGGCAGAGATGACCTGGAAACTGGGCGTTGATGTTGTCAGTTTTGGCGGTACGAAAAATGGCTGCCTTGGAGTTGAGGCGGTTGTAATCTTTGACCCGGAGAAAGCCTGGGAATTTGAGCTGCGACGCAAGCGCGGTGCGCATCTATTTTCCAAGCACCGCTATCTGAGCGCGCAAATGGCGGGTTACCTTAGTGACAATGTGTGGATGGGCAGCGCGGCGGCAGCGAATGCTAATGCGGCGCGGTTAAGTGCCGGATTACGTGCACATGGGGCGGAATTCCTGCACGAGCCAGAAGCGAACATGATCTTTGCGCGTTTCCCGCGCCGGGTACATCAAAAGCTGCATGACGCAGGTGCGATGTACTACGTCTGGGAAGGATCGCTCGAAGGCGACGATCCGGATGAATTGTTGGCCGCGCGCTTGGTATGTGACTGGTCAATGACACCCGAGCTGATCGACCAGTTCTTGAGCCATTTCGAGGGATAACAGCCGCGGCTTTTTGCGGGCTAAATTGGTTGGCCTATGGCTCACCCGTTAATGCTCGCCCAGAACTCTCGAATTGCCTCAGCTGTTTCAACAGGGTGGGTGATGGGGCCCATATGTCCGATACCGGGCAGAGTGGCGCGGCGAGCATGCGTGAGACGCCGTGCAAGTGCGGCGTTTACCGCATCTACCGTCTCTGCCGTTTTTTCCCCTTGCATCAGCAATACCGGTGTCTGCAGCGCTTCGATTTTGCCAGAGCCCAACAGGTCAGGGGCATCATGGATCACAAAAGGGCCGCTGTGTTTTACGAAATGGATGCGATCCGCCATGTATTGGCGGGTTGGCATTGGGATGTTGTCCCATGTGCTGCCATCGCCCCAGCCCCGGTTAAAGATGCGCGCAGCCAGCATGCGATCTCCGGCATCCAACGCGTCTTCGTAGTTTTCATTTTGGTCCACATATGCAGTGAACTTTTCCGGTTCATCTAACATGGCTGCCGCGAACCAAACCGATTCATAAGACACCACCGACCGCACAAGATCAGGCCGTTCACAGGCCAACCGCAACGCAACCGTGGCGCCGAACGAATGACCAATCACATCCATCGGTTCGGTTAACAACTTGAGCGCCTCAGCCGTGGTCACATCGTGTAGGTCGCCCATATCCGGGTCCCATTCGCCCGACTTCCCGTGACAGGGCATGTCAAAGGCATGCAGGGTTGCCTCGCCTTCCAACACTTTGGAAAGACCGCGCCACGCGCCGGAATGCGCCAGCGAACAATGGATCGCCAAAACAGGGCGTGCGCCGGACCCAAAGGTCCGGCGGTGGATTGTTAAGCTCACAAATCGCCTGCCAAATGCATATCCAGGTCTTCGATACGATCTTGCCCCCAGAACCGTTGGCCGGTTTCGCGGACGATGTAGAAGGGCGCACCGTAAACGCCTGCTTCGACCGCCTCTTCAAGGTTGCGCGCGTAAGTTTCCGCACCTTCCAGCAGGCCTTTGTTGGCCAATTCTGGATCAAAACCCGCGCTTTCCAGACAGCCGCGAACAACCGCATCTTCGGCGATGTCTTTCTCTTCCACCCACACGGCGCGGGTGATTGCGTGCACCAATGCTCCCAAATCGCCACCGCCAGCATTTTGCGCCGCGATGAACGCGTAAGCTGCCGGTGCGCCATTGGTCGGCCAATGCGCTGGCTTCAGGTTGAATGGCATGTCCAGCTTTTTCGCCTGTCTGACCAATTCCTGAGCGCGGTATTCAATGCGGCTGATATGACGGTCTTTCGGAGGTGTGCCGCCGGTCCGGCCGAACAACGCAATGATATCGCAGGGCTTGTAAGTTACGGTTGCACCGTGCTTTTTCACCACTTCTTCAAAGCGGGTTCCGGCAAGGTACGTGTAGGGTGACAGAGTGGCCCAGTAATAATCTATGTGCGGCATGGTATTCTCCGTTTGATGCGCTTTGCCGGACGGTAAGGCCGTGTTAAGCGGTGTCAACCATCACGAATCTGTCACATTCAGAAGCTGCCCAGAGGACGGTTCACATGCCGCAAATCCAGGAACCTAAATTAATCGCCGGGAACGCCAACCAACCATTGGCAAACGCGATTGCACGACGGATGTCGATGCACCGCGGTGTCCATATGAAATTGGTGGATACGCGCGTTGAGCGGTTCAATGATGGCGAAATTTTTGTTGAGGTTTTCGAAAACGTGCGGGGCGAGGACATGTTCATCATCCAGCCGACGTCGAATCCCGCTAACGATAATTTGATGGAACTTCTGATCATGGCTGACGCGCTGCGCCGATCATCTGCGGCGCGGATCACGGCGGTGATTCCTTACTTCGGCTATGCCCGCCAAGATCGTCGTTCAAAGGCGCGCACGCCCATCTCGGCGAAACTGGTCGCCAACATGTTGGTCAGCGCCGGTGTTGAGCGGGTGTTGACAATGGATCTGCACGCAGCACAGATCCAAGGCTTTTTCGATATTCCGGTGGACAACCTTTATGCCTCACCCGTTTTTGCGCTCGACATAGAAACCCATTTCCGCGGGCGCATGAACGAACTCATGGTCGTGTCACCTGATGTGGGGGGTGTGGGCCGTGCGCGTGAATTGGCCAAACGCATCAATGCACCGCTTTCCATCGTGGACAAACGCCGCGAAAAGCCTGGCGAAGTCGCTGAGATGACCGTGATCGGGGATGTGAAAGGCAAAACCTGCCTGATCGTGGACGACATCTGCGACACAGCTGGCACGTTGTGCAAAGCGGCAGAGGTTCTGATGTCCAACGGTGCGAAAGAAGTTCATTCCTATATCACGCACGGCGTCATGTCGGGTCCGGCGGTTGAGCGCGTGAGCAATTCAGTAATGAAGTCACTGGTGATCACAGATTCAATTGCGCCAACAAAAGCTGTGAGTGCCGCGCCAAACATCCGTGTGGTGCCAGTTGCGCCCATTTTCACGCAGGCGATCTTGAACATCTGGGCGGGTACTTCGGTCAGCTCCCTTTTCGAAGCAGACACGCTAAGCCCAATTTACGATGGCACTTACGCCGCCGAGTAAACGGATGGCTTAAATGCCGGGATCTGGACTGAAGCTAAGCCAGATCCCAATCGTCCTCGTCCGCCAATTCGCCGACGGACATCCAGGTAACGCGGCAACGCGCAACACGGGTATCGCCCCAGGTTTTGAAGACAACATCGAACCCGGTTTCCGTCACATCCTGCGCTGAAATATCAGCCCGTACGGCCGTGGACGTATCTACGTCCCACATGGAAATGGACACCTGAACGGCTGGCGCGCGGCGATAGCTTTGCGCAAACGATACCGTCTGTCGGCGCTCGCGAGGGCCGGTGCCCGTCCACATATCTCCACCGTCCTCGAAATCTGAGAACAGCATAAGATCCCCTTGATCGACGCCTACAAGATGATTGCGCAGTCTTTGCATGTGCTTGGTCGTCCGGGATTATTGATCGTTCAGCGTGGCGCACACCAAAAAACAGAAAAAGGCCGCGGGCAATCCCACGGCCTTCAATTTTTACGAAAAACTCTGACTTACAGAGTTGGCTGTTTTGTCGACAAACCGATCTCAGCGCCAACTGCCGCAATATCGGACAGTGTTTTGGCCGCGTCATCCACAGCGCCGCTGTTTTCTTTGGTTTGCGTGTAGCTCGCCTGAGCTTCGTCAAACATCTCGTCCATCATGTCCTGGGTCATCTCGGCGCGCACAATCGCGCGCTCCGCCAGAACAGATACGCCTTGCGCACCGATTTCAGCAAAGCCACCGGTGACCACAAATTCCTGTGTCGATCCACCTGCATCGACGCGCAGAACGCCGGGCCGCAGGGTTGTGATCGTGGGCGCATGATCGGCCATCACCGTCATGTCGCCATCCGCACCAGGAATTTGAACCGACGCAGCCTGCAAAGACGCAAGGCTGCGCTCTGGGCTGACGAGGTCAAATTGCATTTCTGCCATGTTCATCTCCTTTGTGGAGCCAAGGCGGGGTGAACCCCGCCCTACCCCAAGGGGTCAAGGCAGGGCCGCGAGGCCCCGCCGGATGGCTTAGGCCGCCTCTGCTGCCATCTTCTGGGCTTTGGCGATCACTTCGTCGATATCGCCAACCATGTAGAAGGCACCTTCTGGCAGGTGGTCGTATTCACCGGCCACAACCGCCTTGAAGGACGCGATGGTCTTTTCGAGCGGAACCTGAACACCGTCGGAGCCGGTGAAGACTTTCGCAACGTCGAACGGCTGGGACAGGAATCGCTGGATCTTACGCGCACGCGCAACGGTCAGCTTGTCCTCTTCGCTCAGTTCGTCCATCCCGAGGATCGCGATGATGTCTTGCAGCGACTTGTAGCGCTGCAGGATCTGCTGAACGTCAGACGCCACTTTGTAGTGCTCTTCACCAACGATCAGCGGGTCCATCAGACGCGATGTGGAATCGAGCGGGTCCACAGCCGGGTAGATGCCCAGCTCGGAAATCGCACGGTTCAAAACGGTTGTCGCATCGAGGTGCGCAAAGGTTGTCGCAGGCGCAGGGTCGGTCAAGTCATCCGCAGGCACGTAAACGGCCTGGATCGACGTGATAGAGCCATTCTTGGTGGATGTAATCCGTTCCTGCATCGCACCCATGTCGGTGGCCAGTGTTGGCTGGTAGCCCACCGCCGAAGGAATACGACCCAACAGAGCGGACATCTCAGAACCCGCCTGTGTAAAGCGGAAGATGTTGTCCACAAAGAACAGAACGTCTGTCCCTGTCGCATCGCGGAACTGTTCCGCCAGCGTCAGACCTGTCAGAGCGATCCGGGCACGCGCACCTGGAGGCTCGTTCATCTGGCCGAAGCACAGAGCAATCTTGGAATCTGTCAGCTTTTCAGGTGTCAGAACGCCGGATTCGATCATCTCGTGATACAGGTCGTTCCCTTCACGGGTCCGTTCACCCACACCCGCGAACACGGAAAGGCCCGAGTGCACTTTCGCGATGTTGTTGATCAGTTCCTGAATAAGAACGGTCTTGCCCACGCCGGCACCGCCGAAGAGGCCGATCTTACCGCCTTTGGCGTAAGGGGCGAGCAGGTCGATCACCTTGATGCCTGTTACCAGAACTTCGGCTTCGGTCGACTGTTCTGAGAAGTCAGGCGCAGGGGCGTGGATCGGGCGATATTCATCCGCTTCCACAGGGCCTTTTTCGTCGATCGGGTCACCTGTCACGTTCAGGATGCGGCCCAGCGTTGCTGTGCCAACCGGCACCATGATCGCGCCGCCTGTGTCTGTCACCTCCTGGCCACGGACCAAGCCTTCGGAGCTGTCCATCGCGATGGTGCGCACGGTGTTTTCGCCCAAGTGCTGTGCCACTTCGAGCACGAGGCGGTTGCCGTTGTTGTCTGTTTCCAGCGCGTTCAGAATTTCGGGCAGATGGTCGTCGAACTGAACGTCGACCACGGCGCCGATCACCTGGGTGACTTTGCCTTTTGCGTTTGCCATTTTGCGTCTCCGGTTTGTCTCTACAGCGCTTCCGCGCCGGAAATAATTTCAATCAGCTCGTTGGTGATCACAGCTTGACGCGAGCGGTTAAACTCGATTGTCAGCTTGTCGATCATCTCGCCCGCGTTGCGGGTCGCGTTGTCCATCGCGCTCATACGGGCACCCTGTTCGGATGCGCCATTCTCCAGCAGGCCAGAAAAGATCGCCGTGGCCACGCCGCGCGGCAGAAGATCGGCGAGGATCGCCTCTTCGTCCGGCTCGTAGTCATAAAGCGTTTCGCCCGCCTCGTACCCTTCGGGCACCTCAAACGGGATAATCTGCTGCGCTGTTGGGATCTGGGTCACAACGTTCTGGAACTTCGAGAAGAACAGTGTTGCCACGTCGAACTCGCCCGCATCAAAGCGTGCAAGCACATCGCGCGCCACATTCTGCGCATCCCCATAGCCCACGTTTTTCACTTCGGTCATGTCCACATGGCCTACAAAGTGATCCCCGAAGTCACGCTTGAGCTGATCGCGGCCTTTCTTGCCAACGGTAAGGATCTTCACCGTCTTGCCAGCCGCAACCAAGTCCTGCGCTTTCTGGCGTGCGATCTTGGCGATGTTGGTGTTGAAACCACCACACAGCCCGCGCTCTGCGGTCATAACGACCAACAGATGCGTTTGATCAGAGCCAGTGCCCGACAGCAGCTTGGGCGCGCTGTCAGACCCTGCAGCGGCGGATGCGAGCCCCGCCATCACGGCGTTGAACCGTTCGGCATAGGGGCGCGACATCTCCGCCGCCTCTTGCGCGCGGCGCAATTTGGCAGCGGCGACCATCTGCATCGCCTTTGTGATCTTCCGCGTGGATTTCACGCTTTCGATCCTATTTTTTAAGTCCTTGAGTGAAGGCATCGTTCTGCCCCCTTACGCGTATGTTGACGCGAATTCGTCGAGGACTGCTTTCATCTTGTCGACGTTCTCGCCGCCTTTGAATTTTGGATCTTCGTCCGCAATCCACTGGAGGAAGTCTGCTTTCTGCGAGCGCAGGAAGTTCAGCAGAGCCGCTTCGAACGCGCCAACTTCGGTCACGTCGATGTTGTCGAGATAGCCGTTGGTGCCAGCAAAGATGACACATACGATTTCCGCATTGGTCAGCGGCGCGTATTGTGGCTGCTTCATCAGCTCGGTCAGACGCGCGCCACGGGCCAGCAACTGCTGGGTTGCGGCGTCGAGGTCGGAACCGAACTGGGCGAAGGCCGCCATTTCGCGATACTGCGCGAGCGACAGTTTCACCGGGCCAGCCACGGAAGACATCGCATCCGTCTGAGCGGAGGAGCCCACACGAGACACCGACAGACCTGTGTTCACAGCGGGGCGGATGCCCTGATAGAACAGTTCGGTTTCGAGGAAGATCTGACCATCGGTGATCGAAATCACGTTGGTCGGAATAAAGGCCGAAACGTCACCACCTTGGGTTTCGATGATCGGCAGAGCCGTCAGCGAGCCCGCGCCTTCGTCTTCGTTCAGCTTCGCGGAACGTTCCAGCAGGCGGGAGTGGAGATAGAAAACGTCACCAGGATAGGCTTCGCGGCCTGGTGGGCGACGCAGCAGCAGGGACATCTGACGATAGGACACAGCCTGCTTGGAGAGGTCATCATAGATGATCAGCGCGTGCTTGCCGTTGTCGCGGAAGTATTCCGCCATCGCTGTCGCGGCGTAAGGCGCCAGGAACTGCATTGGCGCCGGGTCGGACGCTGTCGCGGCCACAACGATCGAATAGTCGATCGCGCCGGTTTCTTCGAGCTTTTTCACCAGCTGCGCAACGGTGGAGCGCTTCTGGCCCACAGCCACGTAGATGCAATAGAGCTTTTTGCTCTCATCATCGCCCGCAGCGTCGTTGTAGGATTTCTGGTTCAGGATCGCGTCGAGCGCCACAGCGGTTTTACCGGTCTGACGGTCGCCAATGATCAATTCACGCTGGCCACGGCCAATCGGGATCATCGCGTCAACGGATTTCAGGCCGGTCGCCATTGGCTCGTGCACAGATTTACGTGGGATGATGCCCGGCGCTTTCACGTCAGCCACGCGACGCTCGGCTGCTTCGATCGGGCCTTTGCCGTCAACTGGGTTACCCAGACCATCCACAACGCGACCCAAAAGTGCGTCACCTGCTGGCGCGTCCACGATGGAGTTCGTGCGCTTAACAGTGTCGCCTTCTTTAATGTCACGGTCGGACCCGAAGATCACAACACCGACGTTGTCGTTTTCCAGGTTCAGGGCCATGCCCATGATGCCACCTGGGAATTCGACCATTTCGCCGGCCTGTACGTTGTCGAGACCGTACACACGCGCGATACCGTCACCAACCGAAAGCACACGGCCCACTTCGGCCACTTCAGCTTCCTGACCAAAGTTCTTGATCTGGTCTTTCAGGATCGCAGAAATCTCTGCTGCTTGGATACCCATTTATCCGACCTCTTTCATTGCGTTCTGGAGAGAGGAGAGCTTGGACCGGATCGACGTATCAATCATGGTCGAGCCCACCTTAACGATCAAACCGCCGATGAGGCTTTCATCGACGGTTGCATTAATAGTGACGTCTTTGCCAACGCGGTCTTTCAGCGTGGCCGCCAGTTTCTTGGATTGCGTCTGCGTCAGCGCCTTGGCGCTCACCACATCCGCAGTCACTTCGTTCTTGTCTTCCGCGATCAGGTCGCGCAGCGCCTGCACCAGTTGCGGCACAACAAACAGCCGACGCTTGGACGCCATCAGCGACAGCGTATTCGCCATCACGTCGCTCAGGCCCATCTTGGCGGCAATCGCGGTCACGGCGGCTTGCTGTTCGTCGCGCGAATAGATCGGCGATTGCAGCAGCGCGTTGAGATCCGCGCTTTCGGCCATGGCCTCTGTCAACGCCGCGATATCAGATTCAATCGCCGCGGTGGCTTTGGTTTCAGTAGCGAGTTCATAAACGGCACTGGCATAACGCCCAGCGATACCCGTTGAGATCGAAGCTGGTTCGGACACGTCGACCCTTTCGATTGTGACCTATGAGCTTGCGAATTCGTGCTGGCTCATAGCAAGTTGGATGCCCCACATAGCGAAGGGCGGAAAATCAGGGGCGATGTAGCAGAGGGTTTCTATTGCCGCAACAACCCAGTTGGGTTTTCTGGAATCATCACTTTTCATTAATTTCAATGACTTAGGCGAGGTGCGGCGCTTTGCGCACTGAATCAGGGTAGAAAAGTTGCCAACTTGGGGGCCGGAATGCAGGACGACTCTGCTTTTGGCGGCACAAAATGCACACTTTTGCACCGTGCGAGTCTCGAAACACAAAACCCCGCCCGTCGCTGCAAAATTCGGGAACCGACTAAATAGGAGGCGCAAAACCAGTTTCAACCGGCCAATCGGTACGACGGGTCGGTTTGGGTTTAACTCTGCCCTAGATATCTACATAGGTTCCGTCGCGCAGGACCCGGTGCCGAATAGTATTCTGTTGGCCTAGCGTTTGTTCCAGAAAGCACCCTTTCTGAGCGGCTTTCACCAACGCAACCGTATCTTCAAACGCATTCGGGCTATCGATCAGCACGTCGATTTCAAATGAATGCGGCGCTGTTTCATATACCCGGCCCGCTTTTTGCCAATCCCAGATCACGCGGGTTTCGACCTTTAGATCATCCAGCGTGACACCAAGGCGTTTTGCAAAGGCGCGGATTTGCGTCATCAAGCACCCGGTCAGCCCGCCGACAAACAAGGCAAGAGGCGGTGGTGCAGACGCATCCCCGCCGTGAAACGCGCCTTCGTCAGTGGCCATCTCGAAACTCTCGTGAAATGGCTTGACCATCTCGACAACAAGCTCGTTGCGCATTTTTCCCACCGCGGTACCGGCGCAATTAAACTGAACCTGCGTTTTCTCAGGTGCGGTATCCATGCTCATACTCATGCCTTGATAATCCTGTTGCTGAGGGTGCCAATTTTCTCGATCGTCAAATCGAATGTGTCATTGGGCTGGAGCTGTTTTCCCAGTTCCAGACCACAGCCCGTACCCACGGTCCCAGACCCGATCACTTCGCCGGGATACAGCGTTTCGGACGCAGAGATATGTTCGATGATCCGGCCAAAATCGTGGTGCATCTGCGCAGAATTGCCGCCCCCCCATTTTTCGCCGTTCACATGCACCTGCATATCAAGCGCGGCTGGGTGCGGTACCTCGTCCGCAGTCACGATCCAGGGGCCCAGCACATTGCCGGTGTCAAAGTCCTTGCCCTTGGCGGGGCCAAGCTGGCCTGGCATTTCCACCATCTGCGCATCGCGCGCTGAGACGTCGTTTAGCACCGAATAGCCAAAGATGTGCCCCGGCGCATCAGTGGCAGAGATATCTTTGCCACCTTTTCCAATGATGATCGCCAGCTCCAGCTCTACATCCAGAAACTGCGCATAATTGGGCCAGATCACATCCTGCTGATGGCCGATAAAGCTCATGCGATTGCCTTTGTAATAGATCGGCTGATCGTACCAAACCGGTGGGATCGCGAAGGGGCGGCCGGTCATCTTTTCGGCTTCGGCAAAGCTGTTTTTCAGATGCGTCTCAAACACGAGGCAATCGCGGTACTGTACCGGCTTAATCGGTGTACGGAAGCTCACGTCGCCCGCTGTCAACACGGCGTCTGTCGCAGGTGCCGCCATCAGGTCGCGCGCCACATCCAACGCCGCGGCACCACCTTCGATTAGCGCTAGCATATCCGCAAACACCGTCTCGTCCTGCCCCGCGAGGCGCGCTGCGGTTTGCACGTCCAGCATTCGGTCTTCACCAAGATCCGCCACAACGCGCAGCCGATCTTTGTGCAAAACAGTTCCAAGCCTCATCGCTTATTCCTCAATAATGGCTACCGCTCGGGTGAACCCGGCAGAGGCAGCTTTGATTTTGAAAGGGAAGGCCGAGACGGTGAAACCCGTGTCGGGCAACTGGTCCAGATTGGTCATCTTTTCGATCTGGCAATAGCCCTGATCCATGCCCGCCCGGTGCCCTTCCCAAATGATTGAGGCATCACCGCTTTCGGCGTAAGCCTGCGCTGTGTGGCCAAAGGGCGCGTCCCAGCTCCAGGCGTCTGTGCCAACCATGCGCACGCCTTTCGATGTCAGATAATTTGTAGCATCACGGCCAAAGCCGCAGCCTTTCATCAGATAATCAGGCTGCCCATAGGCGGCCCCGGCGGAAGTATTGACCACAACGATATCCAACGGCTTCAAGGTATGCCCGATGCGAGCCAGCTCTGCGTCGATCTCCGCGGGAGAGATCACATGACCGTCAGGCACATCTCGGAAATCAAATTTGACTCCGTCGCCGAAACACCATTCCAGCGGCACTTCGTCGATGGTGATCGCGCGTTCCCCTTTGTTCATCGTCGAATGATAATGGTAGGGCGCGTCCACATGGGTGCCGTTGTGGCTGGCGATTGTCATGCGCTCAATGGCCCAACCTTCGCCGCCGGGCAGATCTTCTTTTTGCAGGCCGGGAAAGAACATCATCACCTGCTCTGCAGTCTGCTGGTGGTCCAGATATTCAATCTCGGGCAACATCACCGGAGGGTCCGAAGCGATCCCCGCCTCCAGCGGCACAGACAGATCAATATAGCGTCGGGGCATTCAGCAACCTCCTATAACAACGGATGCAGACGGGGCATCACAAAAGCCCGGTCGCGATGGATGGAAAAATCAAAACAAGCGCCAAAACAAACAGCATAATCAACGCAAATGGCGCAGCACCTCGAAAGATATCGCCCAGTGTGATGTCGGGGTCATCCAGCGTGGCCTTGATCACATAGACCGACAGGCCAAAGGGTGGGGTCAACAGGCCAATTTCAACGGCCAGCACGGTGATGATCCCGAACCAGACCAGATCAACCTCCATCGGGATGATGACCGGCAGCATCAGTGGCACAAGAATCAACATGATAGAAGAGCTATCAAGGATCATGCCCATTCCGATCACGATGGCACAGTAGATCAGCAAAATACCCCAAAGGCCCAGCTGCGCATCGGTGGCGAAAGACCCAAGCCCCGCAGGCACACCCGACAGCGCCAACATGCGCGAATACATTTGCGCCGCGATGATCAGGAAACAAACAGTGGCCGTGACCAGCCCGGTTTCTACAAGAACCGTCCACAGCGACTTTAGCGACATGCGGCCCATTGCAAAGCCAAGGCCCAGCGCGCCAATGGCCCCCATCGCGCCCGCTTCAACCGGCGTAAACACACCCGCATAAATCCCGCCCAGCACAAGGATGATCAACCCAGTGATTGGCGCCGCTTTGATCAGCAATGACCCCGGCGTTTCGGTTGGTTCCTCTTGTTCTTGCGGCGTTCCAACAAACCCGGGGGCAAAGATCGCCATGGCGACAATGCCCAGCGAAAAGAACACGGCGAGCAACAGGCCCGGCACGATCCCGGCGATGAACAGATCTCCGATGGATTGTTCCGCCAAAATGCCAAAGAGGATCAAAAGAAGCGACGGCGGGATCAACATGCCCAAAACAGACGAACCCGCGACAAGCCCGGTTGCAAAGCGCGCGGTATACCCGTGGCGGATCATCTGCGGCACGGCGATTTTGGTGAAAACGGCGGCAGAGGCGATCGAAATACCCGTGATCGCCGCAAAGATCGCGTTCGCGCCCACGGTGCCAACTGCAAGCCCACCCCGCAGCCGTCGAAACGCGGCGTTTGCCACATCAAAGGCATCTCGCCCGAAACCCGCCTCTGAGACGACAAAGCCCATCAGCACAAACAGGGGGACAACCCCAAAGAAATAGCTGGAAATGGCATCGTTGGCCGCCAGAGCCAACAACTTGGACGCCAAAAGCGGCGAGCCCTTGATCGCCCAGACGCCGACGAAAGAGCACGCCATCAACGCAATGGGCACAAACATGCCCGCCATCACGGCGACGCACATCGCAAGCAACGAGATCAGGCCAATGTCAAAGGCGGTCATTGAATAAGGCGCCTCCAGATCCGGGCGACAAATTGCAGGATCAGCACGGCACCGCCCACGATCAGGATGAGCTTCCCGGGCCAGACAGGCGCGGTGAAATCCCCCACAGCGCCCACAAATTCATCTCTTTCCCAGGCACGGGTAAAAATTGGCCAAGTCGATTTCACGATCACCCAGATCAGCGCTATCGCGATCAGGTCAAAGACCGTGGCAAGCACCTTTGCCAACGCGGGTGCCACCCGGTTTAGCCAGTTCAGCAAGGCATCGGATTGGGTCACACGCCCCTGACGCAGCGCCGCAGGGATTTGCAGAAACACAATGGCCACAATCGAAAGTGTGACCAGCTCGGGCACACCGCTGATCGGAGAGGCGAACAGGTTGCGCCCTGCCACATCCAGCCCCACGAGGATCATCAGCAACAGGATCAAAACCGAACCCGCGACATTCAGCCCTTGGGTCACTTGATCCAGGATACGCAGCGGGAAAGCCTCCCGCTGCGTTTGTGTCGTGTCAGACATGGGTTATTCGCTGTCCCAATCGCGCAAAGGCGTCGCACCTGCCGCCCGCATGGCGTTCATGTACGCCGAAAGCACTTCGGATGCAGGCTTGCCCTTGGCATCCAGACCTGCGGCCCATTCGCGCGCGGCATTGTCCATGCCAGCAGCCCACGCTTCACGCATTCCATCCGGTGCGTCCTGGACGGTCGCGCCAGCCTCACCCATCTTGACGAGGAAAGCCGCGGCGGCCGCCTCAAGCTGGTTTTCATACCAGGCCTGCGTGGCTTCAGCTGCATTGCCCATCGCCTCTTTGACGTCATCAGGCAGGCCCGCATACCAATCGGCATTCGCGCAAAGCGATCCGGCGTATTGCGCGCCCAGTCCCATCTTGGTGATATAAGGCGCCACTTCGTACAGCTTACCCGGCAACGCCGCAGAGGCAAAGACAACAACCCCATCGTACACACCTGTCTTCAGCTCATTGTAATAGGTGGTCAGGTTCCCAGAGACGCCAACGGCCCCAGTGCCAGACAACCAGTTGATCGCCGCGCCGGGTGCCGCGATTTTGCGGCCTTCCAGATCGGCGAGCGAATTCACCGGGAAATTGGTCATGATCAAATAATCATCAATCACAATCGGCGCGCCGATATAGGTCACGCCATTTTCGGCATAGGCCTCTGTCATCGCAGGCAGGTTGGCATGCATATCGTCAATCACTGCAGACACCTTGCGCAGATCTGGCGAGGTGAACGGTGTGTAATAAGTCACGTTTTGCACGGCGAGCTTCGCGGGATCGAAAAGCGCCTGACAAGTGCCTATTTCGGCCAAGCCCGCCTCGACGGCTTCCAGCTCTTCACCAACCTTGGCAAGAGATCCACCATATTGTTCAGAGAAGGTGATGCTGTGGCCTGCGGCCTCAAGCTGTTCGGTGACAGAGGGGATGTAGACCTCTGAAATCATCTTGATCCAGCGAAATACCGGCGGGTGCCCGGCCGCAACGGTCACGTTATAGCTGTCTGCCATTGCTGAGATCGGCGTCGCGGCCAGCGCGGCCGCCATAGCCCAAGTTTTCAGCTTCATGTGTTTTCCTCCCAATATAAGTTGTTCTCGTGGTTTAACCCGGCGGGTTCTGTGCAATCAGCGCCCGAATGCCGCCTTCGACATAGGTCACAAGCGTGTTCAGCACGTCCCACTCTTCGCTTTGATGCGGATCTTGATCAGCCAGCCTTTCGGGCCGCCTCGATTTTGAGAGGCCAGTCACCAGCGTTGAAATCGCAAGATTGTAACCCCAGCTCAGCGCAATGCGCGACGCGTCAGGCAATGCTTGCTGCATTGCATCGATAAAGCGCTTTGCCGTCTCATCGTAGTGTCGCTGAACCAGATCCTCATCTCGCGCATCTCCGGCACACAACCCAGCCAGGATGCGTGCATAGGCCTGTCCGCCACCGCTTTCACCCAACGGCGGCTCAAGGAACGCGCGCAAAATGTGTGTCAGAGCCTCCGGCGAGGTAAGGTCAACCTGCTCCAGCTTTTCCAGCCGCTCAGCATTGATGAAGCCCGACCGCCGCGCAATGACCGCGGCGTAAAGCCCTTCTTTGTTATCGTAGTGATAATGCAAGAGCCCCTGAGCGACGCCGGCATCGCGGGCAATCGCCTTCATCCCGACCCCAGTGAACCCATCTGCACCAAACGCGCGCTCCGCGGCGTCAAGGATGCGATCACGTGCGCTATCATGGTGTTTTACGGCTTCCATGGCGCATAACATGATACTGACTGATCAATCAGTCAATAATTTTGTGACTCGTTTTTCGCACGCCAGAACCAGCGCACAATTATCGTCGAATGGTTAAGGGAATACCTCGGGTGCAGTGGCAGTCGGAGATTGGGGACGAACCAGCAATAGCGGGAACGAAGGGTCCGACCCGTTAATCACGTTTTTCCCACGCGCCACGACGCGTCCAACGAATCGAAGGTCAAAACCAGCTCGGTAATTTAACCGTTAACTCGCCCCGCAACGGGCTTGGTCAGGCCCTCAAGCACACTGATCGGGCGCCGTTCTTTCACCGCTGTGCCTTTGGGTGGCCAAACGCGTTTGGACGCTTCGACCATGAACGCGCCGCCTGCGATGACGCCCGGCATTCTGCGGCCCACGTTTTCGAACACCCTCGCGGATTTCATCCAGACACGCCGGGTGGAAGGCACTTGATACAGCGCGCCCACGTGCCGTTCGGGCAGGAACTGATGACTGCGCAGCTGCGTCTCCAACTGGCTGGCGGTATAGGGCCTTCCATAGCCAAACGGAGTTCTGTCGCGCCGCGCCCACATACCCGCCCGGTTCGGAACGATAAAGATCGCCTTGCCACCCGGCCCAAGCACGCGCCACACCTCTTCCAGCAGGTCATAGGCGCGCTCTGACGTCTCCAACCCATGGAGCACGATCAGCTTATCGACATGCCCCGTCTCGATCGGCCAAAGCGTCTCTTCGGTCAGCACGGAGACATTTGGCATATTCGCTGGCCACGGCATCACACCCTGTGGCCCGGGCATCAAGGCCATGACACGGCGCGCGTCTGCCAGATACGGGCGCAACAGCGGCGCGGCAAAGCCGTAGCCGACAACCGTTTGCCCTTTGGCTTCCGGCCAGATCTCGAGCAATCGGCGCCGCATAGACGCTTGCGCCGCCCGACCCAGCGCGCTGCGATAGTAAAAATTTCGCAAGTCTTGCACGTCGAGATGCATGGATGCCCCTTGCCCTGCCCGCTCCTGCACGCCACCCTACAGCCGAGAAACATCCCCCGGAAGGTCAAAATCCATGTCGTTCGAACTTGTCACCATACCTTGCCTGTCTGACAACTATGCTTTTTTGGCGCGGGACGCTGCGACCGGATCTGTCGCGCTGTTCGACATCCCCGAAGCCGCCCCCATTCTGGCCGAATTAGACGCGCGCGGCTGGCAGCTTGATCAGATCTTTATCACCCACCACCATCCTGACCACGTCGATGGGCTCGCAGAAGTGCTGAGCAAGCACAAAGCCACTGTCACCGGCTGCAAAGAAGATGCGCACAGGTTGCCATCCCTCGATGTCGAAGTGTCCGAAGGCGACACGGTTCAAATCGGCTCTTGCGCGGGGACGGTGATTGATGTGTCAGGCCACACGATCAACCACATCGCGTTTCATTTCCCAACGGGCGGCGTCATGTTTACCGGGGACAGCCTGATGGCGTTGGGCTGTGGGCGTGTGTTCGAAGGCACCAAACCACAAATGTGGAATGGCTTGAAAAAGCTGATCAACCTGCCACCGGAGACAATTGTGGCGTCTGGCCACGAATATACCGCTGCCAACGGACGATTTGCCCTGACCGTCGACCCAGATAATCCGGCGTTGATAAAGCGTATGCAGGATATCGCAGATGCGCGGGCTGAAAACCGTCCGACAGTGCCGTCTGTTTTGGCCGAAGAATTGGCCACCAACCCGTTCTTGCGGCCGGAAGATCCTGCAATTCAGGCCCATTTGGGCATGTCCGGGGCTGATGCGGCGGATGTCTTTACAGAAATCCGTACAAGGAAAGATCAGTTCTGATCTGCCCGCATATGGGGATTTTCCATAGAATTCTGCGACGAAACACAGCGCATCACGGCATTTGTGACCGTCAACAGCGAAAAAGGCCTTGAAGGTTCCGCATCTTCAACCAAACTTAAGTAGGTGAGGCCAAGGTTGGTATGGGGCCTCTGAAGTCAACAAGACCCCACCCGACCGTTACCAGAAGGAGCACCTGTCGTGCCTTCATTCTCGACGACTTTGGAAAAAGCAATTCATCACGCTTTGGCGCTGGCCAATGAACGCCGTCATGAATTTGCAACGCTCGAGCATCTACTGCTCGCATTGATTGATGAGCCAGACGCAAAGCGCGTCATGCAAGCCTGCAGCGTGGACATTGACGAACTGCGCTCGACCCTTGTGGATTTCGTGGACGAAGATCTTGCCAATCTCGTCACCGACATTGACGGATCCGAGGCGGTGCCAACCGCCGCGTTCCAGCGCGTGATACAGCGCGCAGCCATCCACGTGCAATCTTCGGGGCGCACCGAGGTGACGGGCGCCAACGTTTTGGTTGCCATCTTTGCCGAACGCGAATCCAACGCGGCCTATTTCCTGCAAGAACAGGACATGACCCGCTATGACGCGGTGAACTTCATCGCCCACGGCGTGGCCAAGGATCCGGCCTTTGGCGAAAGCCGCCCGGTTCAGGGCGCGACCGACGCCGAAGAAGAGCCCCAGGGCGTGACCGAGGGAGAAAAGAAAGAATCCGCGCTTGATAAGTACTGTGTCGATCTGAACGCAAAATCGCGCGAAGGCGATATTGACCCGCTGATCGGCCGCGATTCCGAAGTGGAACGCTGCATTCAGGTGCTGTGCCGCCGCCGCAAGAACAACCCGCTGTTGGTGGGCGATCCCGGTGTCGGCAAAACCGCCATCGCCGAAGGGCTGGCGCGCAAGATCGTCGCTGGGGAAACGCCAGAGGTTCTGGCCGAAACCACCATCTATTCGCTCGACATGGGCGCTTTGCTGGCCGGCACCCGGTATCGCGGTGATTTTGAAGAGCGGCTGAAATCCGTTGTGTCCGAGTTGGAAGAGCATCCGGACGCCGTGCTGTTCATTGACGAAATTCACACGGTGATTGGCGCGGGCGCCACCTCTGGCGGTGCGATGGACGCGTCCAACCTTCTGAAACCTGCGTTGCAAGGCGGCAAGCTGCGTACCATGGGCTCAACAACCTACAAGGAATTCCGCCAGCATTTCGAAAAAGACCGGGCACTGTCCCGTCGATTCCAGAAAATCGACGTGAACGAACCTTCGGTCGATGATGCGGTGAAAATCCTGCGCGGCCTGAAGCCGTATTTCGAAGAACATCATTCGGTGAAATACACTGCCGACGCGGTGCGCACCGCTGTGGATCTGGCCGCGCGCTATATCAATGACCGCAAGCTGCCCGACAGCGCGATTGACGTGATTGATGAAGCGGGTGCCGCACAGCACCTTGTTGCCGCAGGCAAACGCCGCAAAACAATTGGCACGAAAGAGATCGAAAACGTCGTTGCCAAGATTGCGCGCATTCCGCCCAAGAACGTCTCCAAAGACGATGCGGAAACGCTAAAGGATCTGGAAGTGTCGCTCAAGCGCGTCGTGTTCGGGCAAGACCCGGCGATCGAGGCGTTGTCATCGGCAATCAAACTGGCGCGTGCCGGTCTGCGTGAACCTGAAAAGCCCATTGGCAACTATCTCTTTGCCGGCCCAACGGGTGTCGGCAAAACCGAAGTGGCCAAACAGCTGGCGGATACGCTGGGCGTGGAAATGCTGCGCTTTGACATGTCGGAATACATGGAAAAGCACGCGGTCTCCCGCCTGATTGGCGCGCCTCCGGGCTATGTTGGCTTTGATCAGGGCGGTCTGCTGACAGACGGTGTGGATCAGCATCCGCATTGTGTGCTGCTGCTTGATGAAATCGAAAAGGCGCACCCGGATGTCTATAACATCCTGTTGCAGGTGATGGATCACGGCAAGCTGACCGATCACAACGGGCGCACCGTGGATTTCCGCAACGTGATCCTGATCATGACATCAAACGCCGGTGCCGCAGAACAGGCCAAAGCGGCCATCGGCTTTGGCCGTGACCGTCGCGAAGGCGAAGACACAGCGGCCATCGAGCGGACATTTACGCCCGAATTCCGCAACCGTCTGGATGCCGTCATCTCCTTTGCACCATTGGGCAAAGAGATCATCCTGCAGGTGGTTGAGAAGTTTGTGCTGCAGTTGGAAGCACAGCTTCTGGATCGCAACGTGACCATCGAGCTGACCAAAGCCGCCGCTGAATGGCTGGCCGACAAAGGCTATGATGACAAGATGGGCGCACGCCCTCTGGGCCGCGTGATCCAAGAGCACATCAAAAAGCCGCTGGCCGAAGAGTTGCTGTTTGGCAAGTTGATGAAGGGTGGTGTCGTTAAGGTCGGCGTGAAAGCGGGCAATTTGGACCTGCGCCTTGAAGGACCGGAAAAGCCCAAGATCGCAGGCGACAAGCCACCGCTTCTGACAGCGGAATAACATGCGCGCGGCCCTGATCGCCGCCGCCTTGATATGCGCCGCATCCCAACCGGGTGCGGCGCAATCAATTTCTTTAGGCTTTCCCGTCGATTGCGATCTGGGCGAGACCTGCTTCATCCAACAATTTGTTGATCACGACCCCGGCCCCAAAGCCTCTGACGCGTTCTGTGGCCCACAAACGTATGACGGGCACAAAGGCACAGATATCGCTTTGCCCACGTTGCGCGATATGGAAAACGGGGTGTCAGTCTTGGCTGCGGCCCCCGGTGTGGTGCGCGGGCTGCGAGACGGGATGGCAGACGCCTATTACACGCCCAACACAGAGGATGATATCCGAGGCCGCGAATGCGGCAACGGCGTGTTAATCGACCATGCCGGCGGCTGGCAAACCCAGTATTGCCACCTCAAGCAAGGCAGCATCGTAGTGCAAACCGGTGACAAGGTCGAGCCGGGGACGTTGCTGGGTCACGTTGGCCTCGCGGGTCGCACACAATTCCCACATCTGCACCTGAGCCTGCGCAAAGATGGCGCCGTGGTCGACCCCTTTGACCCCGATGGAAAGATCGACTGTCTCGCACCGAGCGCGGACACCCTTTGGCAAGAGCCAATCACACCGCAACCTGGCGGGATCATCGCGTTGGGTTTCGCAGATCACGTGCCGACATTCGATGCGATCAAAGCGGGCACGGCGGACACACGCGCATTCGCGGTGTCTGCACCCGCGATGGTCGTCTATGCGTATGCCTTTGGCGGGCGGGCCGGAGACATCCTTGCCCTACGCCTCACCGGCCCCGGAGGCGAAGTTGCGCAACAAGAGCTGACGCTTGAAAAAACCCAAGCCCAACTTTTTCGCGCTATTGGTCGCCGCGCACGGGCGGATTGGCCGGTGGGGCGATACTTCGGCACCGCACAGTTGATGCGAGATGGCAAAACGCTGGATACAAAAGAGGCGTTCTTAGAGGTCAAGTAACCTCAGCCATTCAACGCACGGCACTTGATACCCTGCACTATTCGTGATGCGGTTGCGCGATCACGCCCCAAATCATGGAAATGTGTATGCGTCCCCTGTCCGGAAAAACCGCAATTGTCACCGGTGCATCCGCCCCGCACGGCATTGGCCGGGCCACAGCGCTGCGCCTTGCCAAAGATGGTGCCAACGTAGTGGTGGCCGATGTGGATGACACTCTGGATGTGGACGGTGCCCCTCGATCAAAACTGGCGCTGCTTGACGATTTAGTCGCGAACATTGCCGACCGCGGCGCGCAGGCCATCGCCATAAAGCTGGACGTCACAAACGTGATGGACGTCGCACATTGCATCGACGCCGCGAAAGCCGCTTTTGGGCGCATCGATATCTTGGTGAACAACGCGGGCTCTTTGGCCGGGTCAGACAATTTCCTGTCAACAACCCCGACCCAGTGGGAAACCAGCTTTCGTGTCAATATGTTGGGGCCCATGATGATGGCGCAAGCCGTGATCCCCGAAATGCGCAAGCAAGGCGACGGGCGGATCATCAATATCGGCTCCACTGGCAGTTTGGGCGCGGAACCCGGATTTGGCGCCTATACCGCGATGAAACACGGGCTGGTCGGTCTGTCGAAAACGCTCGCTGCGGAATTCGGGCCCGATGGCATAAGGTGCAACACGATTTGCCCCGGATACATCGCGACCGATATGCACATGGCTGCAAACGAAAGGCTCGCAAAAGAAAGCGGGCTGCCGGTGAGCGACGTGAAAGCGCAAAGATATGCCGCCGTCGCTTTGCGCGATGCTGGTCTGCCCCAAGATGTGGCGAATGCGGTGGCCTATCTGGCGGGTCCGGATGCGGCCTATGTCACCGGGATCAACCTGCCCGTGACCGGCGGTGTCCCCTACGGGATTTGATGAAGACTCGGCCTTACAGAGCGTACTGCCAAAAAGGATCATCGCCTGCCCCCTTGCCCGCCCTTCTCGGCGGCTCTACGCTCGCCTTCAAAGGGGACCTTCATGCTCACCATCTCCGATGCGCAGACCATTTTGGACGAAAATTTTGCTGTCTGGGTACGCGCCCTCCAGCCTCAGGTTACGTCCATTGATACGCAAGCCGCCGTTCTGGAAATCCCGATAACCGCCGACATCGCGCGCGTGGGCGGCATCGTGTCTGGCCAGGCGCTTGCCACGCTGGCCGATACCGCCATGGTCTTTGCCTGCATCGGTCACGTGCAGAGCTTTGAACCGGTGTCTACCGTCACGCTCGATACGCAATTTTTGCGGCCCGGTGTAGGTGACAAGATCGTGGCGCGGGCCGAGGTGTTGCGCGCCGGCAAAGCGATGATCTTTGCGCGCTGTATGCTCACGGCCCTGCCCTCTGGCAAAGAGGTGGCAAGTGCGACCGCGACCTTCGCGCGTCCGGCATGAAGGTGCGCCACCTGTTGATGTGCCTCGCGGCGCTGTTGCTCGCGACATGCGGGCGACCGCTCACCGAAAATGAAATCCGTTTTGCCCAAACGATTCATGGTGACACGCTCGATTACAGCCGTGCGCGGTTTGTTGATGGCGCTCCCACACGCGCCGTCACATTTCGCAGGCCTGCCCGGCCACGCGTGACGTGCAGGGAACGGATCTTGCCGCCGCCAACGACAGATATCGTGACAGCCAAACCCGCAGCAGTCGCGCTGTTTAACCGGGTGCTTTATGATGCGGATTGGTATCTCGAAGACTACCTGCCCGAATATCCTGACCGGATCAATTTGATCGCAGCGATGCTATATGCCCACGAAATCACCCACATCTGGCAATGGCAAAACCGCGCAACAACCGGCTATTCACCCCTGCGCGCCGCTGCCGAACATCAAGGCAGCGACCCATATCTTTTTGACATAGACGGCGCTCCCCAGTTCCTGGAATTCGGGTTTGAACAACAAGCGTCCATCGTCGAAGAATTCGTGTGCTGCCGGGCGTTGGCGCCGCAAGAGGCGCGGACCAAACGGTTACACGCCCTAATATCACAAGCGTTGCCAGTCGCGCCCTTACCGCAATCACGCCCATATGATGTGAAAGTGCCGTGGGACGGGGTCCAGGTGAAAGGCATC
This sequence comes from Paracoccaceae bacterium, assembly GCA_013214665.1. Classification (GTDB taxonomy): domain Bacteria; phylum Pseudomonadota; class Alphaproteobacteria; order Rhodobacterales; family Rhodobacteraceae. Next base: position 4,159 of record JABSSA010000088.1, on the reverse strand, counting down.
TGCGCATAAGGGGGAAATCATGCGCCACTTTGATGAAATCTTTGAAATCGCCGCAGGCCGCAAAGGCGGGCCCGAGGCGCTCGACGCGCTATTGCCGACCCCAGCCAGCCCTCAAGAGCTGGCCAACATACCAGAGGATCGCTGGCTCGCCCAATTGGCGCGCTCGGTTTTTCAGGCAGGGTTTAACTGGAAGGTGATCGACGCCAAATGGGACGGCTTTGAAGAGGCCTTTCACGGGTTTGATGTCGGTCGGTGCGCCTTCATGGATGACGAAGCTTTTGACGCGCTGCTGAGCGACACGCGCATCGTGCGCAATGGCACCAAAATCGCCAGTGTTCGTGACAATGCCGCCTTTTTGCTGGAGCTGCGCGAAGAGGGCGGCGCAGGCAAGGTCCTGGGCGGTTGGCCCTCCGATGACTTCATCGGGCTTTTGGACCTTTTGAAAACGCGCGGGGCGCGGTTGGGCGGGTCCACGGCGCAATATGCCTTGCGGTTCATGGAGCGCGACAGCTGGATCATGTCGGCCGATGTTGTGGCCCGGCTTGTCGCCGAAGGCGTGGTCGACAAAACACCCACTTCCAAAACCGCTTTGCGGCAGGTGCAGGCCGCCTTCAACACATGGATGGATCAATCGGGGCGCGGCCTGACGCAGGTCAGCCGCGTCTTGGCCATGAGCGTCTAGGACCACGCAAGGAAAGAGAGATCAGACATGCCTCAATACGCGGTGATCATGTTGTTGGCGGGGATCGGAATTCCAATCCTTGCCGCGTTGAACGCAGCCCTCGGAGTGCGGGTCGGATCCCCGACTGCGGCGGCAACCGTGTTGTTTGTGGTGGCGTTTTTGTGCGCTTTCACGGCTTTGGCCGTTACAGGGTTTGACGGGCTCTCACAGATCGTTACAGCTCCCAAACATCTGTTTCTCGCCGGTGTGCTGATTGCCTTTTACGTACTGTCAATCACCTTTATCGCGCCAAAGTTTGGCGTCGGGAATGCCGTCTTTTTTGTGCTTGTCGGCCAAATGATCAGCGCCGCTGCGATTGACCATTTTGGCCTCTTTGGCGCAACAGCAACGCCGCTTTCCGGGATGCGCGCGGGCGGAATTGGTTTGATGGCTGCGGGCGTGTGGCTGACGCAAAAAGCTGTGTGACGTCAGCCACAAACCTCGTCACATACCGGCCAGTTCGAGGGCTTGTGCCCAGGCTTTCGGATCTAGGCTTGCGGGGTCTGCCGCCGTGCGTCCTTGTCCCGGCATCCGCGTGCCCGGATCAGCCGAAGCTGCCGCCGCCAATTGCGATAGCCGCTCCGCCCAACCATCTGACACACCCGGATCGATGATCAAGTAATACTGCCCCAGATCGTGCGGCCCACCTTCGACGGCCTTTAACGGCTCTACATTCTGGCTGAGTTTAGAGCCGGTCAAACCCGCCGCCAAAAGCTCTGCCATCAAGCCAAGCCCCCAACCTTTGAAGCCCCCGGATGACACCAGCGACCCGCCAAGTGCCGCTTCGGGATCGGTCGTGGGCTGGCCCTCTTTGTCAAGCGCCCAACCTTCGGGGATCGTCTCGCCAGCGGCCTTGGCCATGGTGATCTTGCCGAGAGCCACGGCTGTTGTGGATTGGTCAAATTGCATCGCCACACCGCCCTGCCCATCCGGCACAGAAAATGCGATGGGGTTCGTGCCGATCACGCGGCTTTTGCCGCCGGGTGCGGCCACAATGGGCGTGGCATTGGTCAGGCCAAAGCCGATGTATCCGGCGCGGGCGATCTGTTCGGTGAAGTACCCCAGAGAGGTGCAGGTATGTGCGTGGCAAATGGCGAGGCTCGCCACGCCATATTCGCGTACGGCATCCAACGCAGGTGGCAAACCATAGGCAAAGGCGGGCTGCGCAAAACCAAATCCGGCGTCCACCGAAATCACCGCCGGCCGCGCGTGCGTGACCCGTGGCTCAACCGCCCCGTCGACGCGGCCAGACGCCAATTGTTTGCAGTAGCTTTCCAGATAATAAAGGCCACATATCCTGTTGCCATGCGCCTCGGCCTGAGCGACCGCACGTGCCACTTCAGCCGCCGAGAACCGCACCGCTCCATGCCGGATCAGCGCCGCCTCGCCCACTTTTTCAATTTCGCTCAACGCAACGTCGCTCATCACCGCACCTGTCTTGATCTGTCTGAGTTGCAGCAGTCGGACGTCGGGCTTTGGGTGTCAAGCGGTTGTGTGCAGCCGCCCGTCCCGCAGATACACAACACGATCCATGCGTTGCGCCAAATCCAGATTGTGTGTGGCAATCACCGCCGCTCCTTGCGCATCGCGCACCAAGCCCAGCAAGACGTCAAAAACGATGTCTGACGTTGTGGGATCAAGGTTGCCGGTGGGCTCATCCGCCAACAACAGGCGCGGTGCGTTCGCAAACGCCCGGCAAAAGGCGACGCGCTGTTGTTCGCCACCCGACAGCGCGGCAGGGCGATGGGTGGCGCGCGCGGCGAGGCCGACCTGTTCCAAAAGATGGCGCGCACGCTTTTGCGCGGTGCTTGGCGCAACACCCGCCGCCAGTTGCGGCAAGGTGATGTTTTCCAATGCCGTGAATTCCGGCAGCAGGTGATGGAATTGATACACGAAACCAATGTCATCCCGCCGTGCAGCCGTACGCGACGCATCTGCTGCGGTCGACAGATCCGCGCCCGACACCAGCACATGACCCGCGTCCGGCACATCCAAAAGGCCTGCGATATGGAGCAACGTGGATTTGCCCGCGCCCGATGGCGCGACCAGTGCAACGATTTCACCCGGAGCGACGTTTAGGTCAAGCGCATCAAGCACCGGCAATGATCCGGCCTCAGAGACGTAAGCCTTTGTGATACCGCGCAATTCAAGGATAGGCTCAGCCATAGCGGAGCGCCTCGACCGGGTGCATCCGCGCCGCACGGCGGGCGGGCAGAAGCGTGACAACAAAGGCCAGAACAAGGCTCAGCGACATGGCCGCAGCCACATCCCCCACCCGTAAGACCGCTGGCGGAAAAAAGAACCCCTGTGCCTCAAGTGATGCGCGGCTGTTGCCGGTGATGGCGTCCATCGCCGCGTAAACATGTTCGATGTTGAGCGCAAAGACCACGCCAAGGACCGTGCCAGCAAGCGTTCCGGCAACGCCAACCGAGGCTCCGACCAGCACAAAAACCCGCAGGATGGCCCCTTCGGTCAGGCCGATCGTGCGCAGAATACCAATGTCGCGCCCCTTGTTTTTCACCAGCATCACAAGGCCCGAAACGATGTTGAGCGTGGCAATCAGGACCAGAATAAAGAGCAGGATATAAAGCGCGTTATCCTGCAATTGCAGCGCGCGCATCATGCCCCCCGCGCGGTCGCGCCATGTCCAACCATAGGCGGGCCCGCCTGTGGCGTCGAGCACGAGGCGCATAGCACCATCCACGCCTTCAGGGTCGCGCAGCATCACGTCAATCTGATCGACACCAGCCTCTTTGTTGAGAAAACTCTGCGCCTCTGACAGCGGCAGATAGGCACGGCTGCTGTCGATGAAATTTTGGCCGGATCGAAAAATATATACGACATCATAAGCATTTACACGCGGCGACACACCAAAGGCCGTGCGCACCCCGCTTGGCGAGATCACCCGTATGCGGCTGCCCACATCAGCACCCAGACTGCGCGCCAAGCCATCGCCCAGCGCGATGCCATTGGGCAGGTTTGCAAGGTCGCCCCATTGCGCCTCTGGCTGCGCGATGCTGGGGAAATCGGCCAGATCCTCTGGCGCAATGCCATAGACTTCGACGGGGGAATTGTTCTGACGCAGGTTGGCAATCAACCGCGCCGTCACCACCGGAACGGCCGAGGTGACATCCGGCAGCGCCGCGATCCGTTCAGCCGCTGCGGCGTGATCCCGGATCAGCCTGTCGCGCGTGCCGTTTTCCTGTGTCTGCTTTGGGTAATAAACCTCAATATGCGCGGTCCCGCCCAGAATGATGCGCAGGGTTTCTTCGCGCAGACCAGAGCGGACCGACAGGGTAGCGATCAGGGCAAAGACGGCCAGTGTGATGCCAATCAGGCTGATCCATGTCATCACGCTCACGCCGCCATCGGCGCGTTTTGAGCGCAGATAGCGCCAGGCGATCATGAATTCGTAAGGCGCGAAAGCGCGCGGGGATT
>JABSSA010000087.1 GCA_013214665.1 Paracoccaceae bacterium | reverse complement strand
TGCGCCTCGGCCATGCGGCCTTGTTCCATCAGCTCCTGAATACGGTCCATCATCTGCTGCAAGTCATCTTGCGTGATTTGCATCTGGTTCTGAGGATCGCCTTGTTCGCCGGGTTGCTGATTTTGCTGACCCTCTTGCTGGGCCTGGCGCGACAGCTGATCCAGGTAATCCTGAGTCGCGCGGCGCATCTCATCCATCAGACGGTCAATTTCATCCTGACTGGCCCCGTCACGCATCGCTTGTTCCAAACGTTCCTGCGCTTGGCGCAACCGTTCAAGCGCTGAGGCGAGATCACCCTCCTCGAGCTTAAGCGCGAAATCCCACATGTCCTTGGCAAGCTGATCTTGCTGTTCATCCGACAAACCATAGCTCGCCTGCATTTCCAGCTTTCGGATCAACTGGCGCATCCGCAGCTGATCGGTTTCTTTGCGGAACACATCATCCGGCAGATGCGCCACTGCGCGCAGGATAAGCGCGATACGATCCGCATTACCTCGGTTCCACAACAGATCACGGCGCTGTTCCACAATCGCAGCGGCCAAAGGATCAAAGAATCGCCGCCCCGGCAAACTGATCATTCGGGGCTCGGAAATACCTTGCTGTTCCGCGGCATCCAGAACCGACAATGTGATGCTGACCGGCAGGTTGGCCCAGGGATGTTCCGAAAAATCCTCGATCAGGTTTTCTTCAAAACTTGCGCGGCTGCCCGCAAAAGGCATCGGCAAGGGCACAACAATCTCGGGCCGCGCTTCGGGGTCGAGACTAAGGCCATGCCGCCTGTCGACACTGGCGAGGTCTAGTGAAATGCGTGCTTCGCCAGCTTCGACGCCATAGTCATCTGCCGCCCGAAACGGCAATGTCATCTCGCCCAAGGGCCCGACATCAGGGTCACGCAGCGCGGCCACGTTCGGCGCCTGATCTGGCAAAACCGCAATATCCCAAACCCGGCCACCCGGGCCGCTGATCGTAATCTGGCCTTCGGATGCGATGGTGAAATCCTGTTGCGGATCAGCAGCGGAGCCAACATCCGTCACCCGCCCAGACACCGTTTCCGCAAGGGTCAACGCGCCAACTTCGCCGTAAAACCGAACGGTGATCAGCGTGCCCACTGGCAGCGCTAACGGTCCTTCTGCGATGTCGTTCAAATAAATCGTGGGCCGCCCGGTATACCGCGGGCTTTCAGCCCAGCCTTCCCAAACCGGCCCTGTGGCCAAGGCATCTGCATCACCGGGCGCCAATTCGGAAACCGACGCAACACGCCCCAATGAGCCAAAGACCAACGCGCAGACCAGGAAAATGGCCGCGCCATACCGCAAGGCGTAAGGATCATAGCGGGCAATCCGCAAATCAGCCGGTACCGGCTTGGCCGCGCTGGCGCGGTCCGCCATGCGCGATTGGTGCGCGCGCCACACCGCCGCCGAAGCGGGATCGCTGGCCCCGATTGTCTGATCATCCAGCATTGCTTGGATCGGTCGACCCGGCAGTGTCGCATCCAGCCGGTCCAGCGCTTCACCGCTCGACGGCCATCGGAACACGCGTGCCGCGTAATAAAGAGAGGCAAGCAACCCGACTGCGACAACCACCGCCGCGGCCCAGACCACTTCAACCAGAACCGAATCCTGAAGCCCCAACATCAACGCCGCCAAAACGGCCATCACAAGGCTCAGGAATGGCCAAAACGCCCGCCAGCCGTTTTCCGCGATCAAGCCCAACCGCGTCAGCCGCAAAGGCCACCGCAAATCGCGCAGGCTGCGTCTTATGTCGTGATGAGAACGTTTGGCCATCTGTTACCGGTCTCCGCAAGGGCTCCGGTCACAGATAGGTGCCTTAGAGCCATTGGGGAATGGTATCTCGATTTATCATCTCGTCAAAGGTCGGACGTGCGCGGATCACCGCGTATTGATCGCCATGCACCAAAACTTCGGGGATGAGAGGCCGGGAATTGTATTCGCTGGCCATCACAGCGCCATACGCCCCAGCAGACCGAAACGCGACCAGATCGCCGGCGGCCACAGGCGGCATGTTCCGCCCACGGGCAAAGGTATCCCCGGTTTCGCACACCGGCCCCACGATGTCATAGGTGTGCTGTTCGACACCCGGCGCAGGTTCCTGAACAGGCACAATATCGTGATGCGCCTCATACATGGCCGGGCGGATCAGATCGTTCATCGCGCCATCCAGGATCAGGAAATCACGCCCTTCACCCGATTTGACATAGATCACCTGCGTCACCATTAACCCGGCATTCCCGGCGATCAGCCGCCCCGGTTCAATTTCGATCTCGCAGCCTAAATGCCCCACAGTGCGCTGAATCATTGCGCCAAAATCTGACGGCAGTGGCGGCGCTTCATTCGACCTGCTGTAAGGAATGCCCAAACCGCCACCCAGATCGAGCCGCTTTATGGTGTGCCCGTCGGCGCGCAACACCTCGGTCAGCTCTGCGACCTTGGCAAAGGCCAATTCAAACGGGGTCAGATCGGTCAGCTGGCTGCCGATATGTACGTCGATCCCGACGACCTCCAATCCCGGCAGGGCTGCAGCCATGGCATAGACCTCGCGTGCCCGCGCGATGGGAATGCCAAACTTGTTTTCGGATTTTCCGGTCGCGATTTTGGCATGGGTCTTGGCGTCCACATCTGGGTTCACCCGGATGGTGATCGGCACCGATACCCCCATGCTCGTGGCCACCTTGGAAATCGCCTGCATCTCGGGCTCGGATTCCACGTTGATTTGGCGAATCCCGCCTTCCAGAACCAACCGGATTTCTTCTTCGGTCTTGCCAACGCCGGAAAACACGATCCGCGAGCCGGGCACTCCAGCCGCCTTGGCACGCAGATACTCCCCGCCCGAAACAACGTCCATCCCCGCACCAGCTTCGGCCAATGTCTTCAGGATTGCCACGTTCGACGCCGCTTTCATTGCATAGCAAACAAGGTGATCGCCCCAGGCCAGCGCCTCATCAAAAAGCTGATAATGGCGCAGCAGCGTCGCGGTCGAATACACATAGAACGGCGTGCCAACGGCAGCGGCAATATCTGCCACCGGCACATCTTCGGCGTAAAGCGCGCCATCGCGGTACAAAAAATGATCCATATGCGCGCCCTACCAAATGCGCACCAAGGCTCCAACCCTGCTGCGCCTGTGTTTGGTGGAATTTTGAACACCGCCGGTCAGGTGGGCGATTTTGCCGCGCAAAACCATCCATGTGTTTTTGCATAGATGCTCAACGCATTTCACCAATTTCGCGAAACCCTCCCTTAGCTCATAGAGCCCGGCAAAGGAGTTTCCCATGCTGCATTGCATCCAAAAAGATCCCGTTAAGCTATTTTTGTTGGTCGTCTACGGCGCACCTGTGGTGATCGTTGCGCATCTGCGTCTGATCGAGCTGTCGGGCATCCCGCTGGGTCTCCCCGATCTTGACCGGGTGCTATCCGGCGCGCGGTTGCCTTTCGTGGCGCATATCGTGGGCGTGATCGGTTTCAACCTTCTTGGCGCGCTGCAGTTTTCCACCCAGCTGCGCAGCGTTTATCCCCGCTTGCATCGTGGCATCGGATGGTGCGCGACACTCGCGGGGCTTTCGCTTGGCCTAAGCGGGCTGTGGTTGTCGTTGTTCTTTCCTGTGGCCGATCACACGACGCCTCTCTTCACGGCGTTCCGGGTCATCGCGTCCTGCGTTTTGGTCGCAGTCCTGGTCATCGGTCTGCATAAAGCGATCTTTCGACACTTCCGCGCGCACCGAAACTGGATGATCCGCGCCTACGCGCTGGCGCTTGGAACAACGACACAAGGTCTTTTGACACTGGCGTGGGAAGAGGCGATTGGCCCCTTGCCAGACCTGATGCACGCCGTTGTGTTTGCGGCAGGTTGGGGGCTGACCCTGTTGATTGCAGAATTGATCTTAGTCGATCACGCCAAAAGCGAACCGCGCCCTGCCTATGCTTGATCAAGGCAAGGGCGTTACCGCGCGCCGCGCCCCACTTGGCGGCAGATCAAAATCACCGGCAACAGCCCCATCGCCACGATCACCAAACTGGGCACCGCAGCACCGTCCAACCGCTCGTCTGATGCCAGGCGATACGCCTGCACCGCCAAAGTATCAAAGTTGAACGGACGCATGATCAACGTGGCTGGCAGCTCTTTGAGCACGTCCACAAATACAATCAAAAGCGCAGTCAACAGGCTCGGGGTCAGGATCGGCAAATGCACACGCCACAGCGTGCCAAACGGCCCCTGCCCCAAGGACCGGCTGGCCGCATCCATATTGGCATGAACAGAGGCTTGCCCACCCTCATATGCGCCCAAGGCCGCCGCCAGAAACCGCACCATATAGGCAAAGACCAACAGCCAGATCGATCCCGTGAACAAAAGCCCGGTCGAAATGTCGAAAGTTGCCCGCATCCAAGCATCCAGCGCATTGTCAAACGCCGCAAAGGGCACCAACAGGCCAACCGCGATCACGCCGCCGGGCACTGCGTACCCAAGCCGTCCGACATAGACCGCACCGCGCGCGATGCGCCCATCTGACACGCGCCGCAAATAGCCAAGGGTAACCGCCGCGGTGAGCGTCACAATTGCCGCGACGCCAGCGAGGGTCAGTGAATTCTGGATGAAACGCATATAGCGGGTGCTGAGCAAGTTCTGCTCTGAGCCAAGCCCCATGTTAAACAATAGAACAACGGGCAACACCGCCCCAAGCAGCACTGGCAAGCTGCACAACACAACCGCAAAAGCGCTGTGCCATCCCCGCAGGAATACGACCGAAGGCGCGCGTCCGCCGCGACTGCCTTCGAAATATTGGGCTCTGCCGCGTTGCTGACGTTCGAGTACGGCCAAAAGCAGCGCAAACGCCAAAAGGCCCAAGGCCAATTGCGCCGCCGCCACCCGGTCACCCATCGAAAACCAGCTTGTGTAAATCCCGGTCGAAAAGGTCTGAACGCTGAAATAGGCGACCGTTCCAAAATCAGCGATCGTTTCCATCACGGCCAGCAACACACCGGCGGCCACAGCAGGGCGCGCCATAGGCAGGCTCACGCTCCAGAACGCGCGCAACGGCGATTTGCCCAAGGCACGCGCCGCCGTAAATGCCGATCCGCTTTGTTGGATGAACGCGGCCCGCGCCAGCAGGTACACATAAGGGTAAAGCACCAGAACCAGCATCAATGCGGCTCCGCCCAGGGATCGAATTTCGGGAAACCAATAGTCGCGCGGCCCCCATCCCATCACAGCGCGCAGCGTTGTTTGCACCAAACCGGGATGATCCAGAAGATCCGTATAGGCATAAGCCAGCACATAAGCCGGGAACGCCAAGGGCAGAACCAAAGCAATTTCGAAAACCCGAACGCCGGGAAACCGGGTCATTGTGACAAGCCACGCCGCCCCGGCACCGATCGCAAAGGTGCCTATCGCCACCAACACCACCAAGGCCACGGTATTGCCGATATAGCGCGGAAGCTGTGTTTGCCACAGATGGGCAACCGTATCCGAACCGCCCGAAAAGGCAGCCAAAGCCACCGCCAGCATCGGCAACGCACAAATGACCGCCACCCCAAGTGCCGCGCCCCACAACAAGCGGGGGCCGCGCGCGCGCGCAGTGTTTGTCATCGACACAGGGGCAGTTTGATCCGTCATGGCGTCCTAATATGCGCAAGACGGCCCAGACCGCCAGAGTGAAGACGCCGCATCACAAGGCTGTGGCCTCAGGCGTCATAATCACGGGTGTCTTCGATGACCAACCCGTCTTTCGGCAGGCTGCCCGGAGCCACAATCTCGACAGCACCCTTAAGTTTCAGCGTCTCGGCCACGCTCGCGGCAAACGCCTCTGCATCGCCCCCGGCGCTTTCAATCTTCACCGTCATTGTGTCTGACGCGCCATCGCGCCCCGCAATCACACGCGCCTTGGCAATATCGTCATGCTTGGCCACCAGGGCGGCAACCTGTTCGGGTCGCACAAACATACCCTTGATCTTGGTCGTTTGATCCGCTCTGCCCATCCAGCCTTTGATCCGCATATTGGTGCGCCCGCACGGGCTTTGCCCCGGCAGAACCGCACTCATATCGCCCGTGGCAAAGCGGATCAGGGGGTAATCAGGGTTCAATGATGTCACGACCACTTCGCCGACGTCGCCCTCGGCAACGGGATCGCCCGTTCCTGGCGTCACGATCTCAACAATCACCCCTTCGTCAACGATCATGCCTTCAAGCGCCGGGCTCTCATAGGCGATGTTTCCAAGATCGGCTGTTGCGTAGGATTGCATACAGGTGATCCCACGATCCGCATAGGCCTGCCGCATCGCGGGGAACAACGCGCCTCCGCCAACGGCAGCCTTGGTGAACTTCACCTGCTCACCCATCTCGTCGGCCTTATCGAGGATCACCTTCAAATAATCCGGCGTACCCGCATATGCGGTTGTGCCGATGTCAACGGCGGCGCGGATTTGCAATTCTGTCTGCCCTGTGCCCGCAGGCACCACAGCAGCGCCAACCGCGCGCGCCCCGCTTTCAAAGATCATCCCCGCAGGCGTCAGATGATAGCCAAAGCAGTTTTGCACAATGTCATCCGCACCAATCCCAATGGCGTGCAGGAAACGGCCCATATGCCACCAATCATGAGAAAGCCCACCGGGCTCATAAATTGGCCCCGGTGATTGAAAAATGTGGCCCGCGTTTTTGACCAGCATCCCGCCAAAGGGCGGCTGTTCCTTTTGCCACCCCGACAATTCGGATTTCCGCAGTACTGGCAGTTTGGCAAGATCGCTCAGCGCCGACACGGCACCCGCTTCGATCCGGCAGGCTCCGGGATGGGCCGCAACCGATGCCATGATGTCTTGCAATGCTGCAAGCTGGGCCGCTTCGCGTGCATCCGCACTGCGGGTTTCGAGATCATCGAAAAAAGACGTCATGAGATACTCTGCCAATCAAATTCGTTTTGGCCCGCGCATCACGCAAAGCCCTGTCGCGCGCGAAACGCCTTTAGCTCAGCCAACGTTTGCGGCGCCGATACGACCGGACATCGCGGAAGGATTTGCGCCCCTCTTCGGACATTCCGAGGTAAAACTCCTTCACGTCCGGGTTTTCCCGCAATTCCGCCGCCGGGCCGTCCATCACAACCCGGCCGCTTTCCAAAATGTAACCGTAATGCGCGAACCGCAGGGCCACGTTCGTGTTCTGCTCCGCCAGCAGAACGGTCACGCCCTGCTCTTCGTTGATGCGCTTTACGATCTCAAAGATCTGTTCCACCAGCTGCGGCGCCAAGCCCATGCTGGGCTCGTCCAATAGCACCGTTTCCGGGCGCGACATCAGCGCGCGGCCGATCGCCGTCATCTGCTGTTCGCCGCCCGACGTATAGCCCGCCTGGCTCTTGCGCCGCTCTTTGAGACGCGGGAAATAGCTATAGACCATCTCCAGATCCTGCTGGATCGCGGCATTGCCGTCGCGACGCGTATAAGCCCCGGTCAACAAATTCTCTTCGACGGTCAAATGCTCAAAGCAATGCCGCCCTTCCATCACCTGCACCACGCCCCCTTTCACAAGGTCTGACGGGTCGGCTTCGTTCATCTTCTGGCCCCGATACAGGATTGACCCTTTGGTCACTTCCCCACGTTCGCTGGCCAACAACCCCGAAATCGCCTTTAGCGTGGTTGTCTTTCCCGCGCCATTGCCCCCCAAAAGCGCGGTGATCCCGCCTTTGGGCACGCTCAAAGACACGCCTTTGAGAACGAGGATCACGTGATTGTAGATCACCTCGATATTGTTCACCTCAAGGAGGGTTTCTTCGGTCGGACCTGCGTCAAGCATGTTTGGAACCTTGCAAGAAGTTTAGACAATCGGTGGCGACAAACGTCTGCCGCCACCGATCTGTTTGATTACTGGCAGCTCAGCGCGATGTTGTTTTCGCTGGCGTAAGCCGTGCTGTCTTCTTCGATCAAAGCACCGATCACCTCTGTGTCGGTTGGTTTGAAGTCAGAGATCAGCGACCACGTCTTGGCCGACGCGTCCCACTGCGTCACACCCACGAGGCCGGGGCCACCGTGGTTTTCACACGACACAGAGAAGTTCGGGCCAAAGCCAGGAATGCCAAGCTCTTCCTGAAGAGCTGGTGTGATTTCCAGAGCTTCCATACCGTCACGCATCATCGCTGGGGTGATCTCGGCCACGCCGTGGATGCTTTGCGCTTTTTTGGCTGCTTCCGCTGCGAGCATCGCCGCATAGAGGCCGCGGTTGTAAAGCACGGTGCCGATCTGGTCACCCGCGCCTGCCGCTTTGCCTGTGTCGACAACATGCTTTTGGATGTCGGCAAACACTGGGAAGTCGCTGCCCACACCGTGGAACGTCAGCGCCTTATAACCATTGGCAGCTTCACCCGCTGGCAACACGTCGTTTTCAGAACCGGACCACCAGATGCCGATGAAGTTTTCCATCGGATACCGGATGTTGGCCGCTTCCTGAACAGCCACCTGGTTCATCACGCCCCAGCCCCACATCAGGACAAAGTCAGGACGCTCACGGCGGATCTGCAGCCACTGGGATTTCTGTTCCTGACCTGGGTGGTCAACAGCCAGAGGCAGGAATTCGTAGCCATGCTTCTTCTGCAGCTCTTCCAGCGTGCGGATCGGCTCCTTGCCATAGGCGGAGTTGTGGTAGACCAGTGCAATCTTCTTGCCTGACAGGTCCCCATTGTTGGTTTCCAGCAGATAGTTGATCGCGCCCGAAGCACCGTTCCAGTAGTTGCCTGGATAGTTGAACACGTGGCTGAACACGGTGCCATTCGCGGCTGACGTCCGGCCATAACCCATCGAGTGGATCGGAATGTCATCCGCTGTGGCTTTCGGGATCAGCTGATAGGTGATGCCTGTTGAGAGCGGCTGATAGACAAGAGCGCCTTCGCCTTTGGTGGATTCATAGCATTCCACACCTTTTTCGGTGTTGTAGCCGGTTTCGCATTCCAGAACACGCGCAGCCACACCGCCGATGCCACCGTCACGCTCGTTCAGCAGGGTGAAATAATCGGCATAGCCATCCGCGAACGGAATCCCGCCCGCCGCGTAAGGACCAGTCCGGTAGCTCAGCGACGGGAACACGAGGTCCGCCATCACCGGGCCTGCGGCCATCACGGCTGCAACCACTGCAATTCCTAGTTTCTTCATCGGGTTCATCCTCCCTTGGTTTATCCGATGGGGCCGGTTATCCGGCCATATGTCGGGTGGGTTGACCCCACCGGTCTTGGCAGCCGCGCCCTAATGCGGGAACGGCCACAATCTCAGTTTTTCCTTGGCAACGCGCCACAGCTGCGCCAGCCCATGTGGTTCTGCGATCAGGAACACGATGATCAAAAGCCCAACAACCACAAGGTTAAAGTGGGCCACGATATCCGTTGGCCACCCCAGCAGGTCCACGCCAACAAGCTTCAAAACAACTGGCAACACCACGAGGAACGCAGCTCCGGCAAAAGACCCAAAGATCGATCCCAGCCCGCCAATGATGATCATAAAGAGCACGATAAACGATTTCTGAATGTTGAATACTTCGCCGACCTCGACCGCGCCCAGGTACACGGCAAAGAACAGTGCGCCGGAAATGCCCACAAAGAAGGACGACACCGCAAAGGCCGTCAGCTTGGCCCGCAACGGATTCACCCCGATGATCTCTGCGGCGATATCCATATCCCGAATGGCCATCCACTCACGCCCAATCGACCCGCGCGTCAGGTTCCGCGCGATCAGCGCCAAAAGAACGGTGAAGACCAAACAGAACAGATAGGTCGCCCAGGCTTCGGTGTTCGGCCCAGTGACAGCCACACCAAACACCGTGCGTTCTGGCGCGTTGATCTGGCCTGAGGCGGAATAATTGTAAAACCACGCCACCTTGTTAAAGAGCCACACCAAAAAGAACTGCGCCGCGAGCGTGGCCACCGCGAGGTAAAACCCTTTGATCCGCAAAGATGGAAGGCCAAAAGCCGTGCCGACCGCCGCGGTGATGCCCCCCGCCAGAAGCACGTGGAAAAAGATGTTGATGTCCGGAAAGGCTGTCATCAGCTTGTAACAGGCATATGCCCCCACAGCCATGAACCCGCCGGTACCCAGCGACACTTGTCCGCAATACCCCGTCAGGATGTTTAGCCCGATGGCCGCAATCGCATAGATGAGGAACGGCAGGAAAATCGCGTTGACCAAATAGTCATTCATCACAAACGGCATGATGACGACGGCCACCGCCAGCACGGCATAGTACCGATACCGATCAAACCGGATCGGAAAGGTCTGGCTGTCCTGCGGATATGTTGTGCTGAAATCACCAGCTTCACGATAGAACATCAGTTTGCTCCCAAGGGCGCGCGCCCGTCTTCTTTCGGATCCAAATACTCAAAATGCCGCTTGGCCACGCTAGACCCTCTCAATGATCTTCTCCCCAAACAGGCCCTGCGGACGGAACACGAGGAAGACCAGCGCGAGCACGTAGGCAAACCAGTTCTCGGTCGCGCCGCCGATCATCGGCCCGATGGCAAATTCAAAGAGCTTTTCACCCACACCGATGATCAAACCGCCAACAATCGCACCAGGGATCGAGGTAAAGCCGCCCAGCATCAGAACCGGCAACGCCTTCAAGGCGATCAGCGACAGGGAGAACTGTACCCCGGATTTCGCACCCCACATGATGCCCGCGACCATCGCGACAAAACCCGCAACCGACCACACAAGGATCCAGATGAAGTTGAGCGACACACCCACCGACAACGCGGCCTGGTGATCGTCCGCCACAGCGCGCATCGCGCGCCCCTGCTTGGTGTATTGGCTAAAGATCACCAGCGCACCCACCAGCGCAATCGCGATAAAGGTCGCCACGATATCGAGGTTGTCGATAAAGAAACCGTAGTCAAAGATGTTGTAGGTGAACTCGTCAATGGCCAGGTTGATCCCCTGTGGCAGGCCTACATCAAGCTTCTTGATCTCTGAGCCCCACATAAGGTCGCCAAACCCTTCCATGAGGTAAGCCAAACCAATCGTGGCCATAAACAGCAGGATAGGTTCCTGCCCCACAAGGTGGCGGAAAATGAGCCGTTGGACGAGCCAGGCCAATAAGACCATCACCGCCATCGTCCCCAATATCGCCAAGAGCGCAGGGGCGTGCCATCCAAAGTGATGGATTTTGGTGCCAAAGATCGCATTGATCAGATGCGAAAACGGCACCTGACCCTCCATGATCCCCACCAGCGTCAAAGCGGCGAACAACGCCATAACGCCTTGCGCATAGTTAAAGATACCCGAGGCTTTATAGATCAGAACAAAGCCCAGCGCGACGAGCGCGTAAAGGACGCCGGCCATCAGGCCATTGAGGAAAACCTCCATCCCCCATACGAATTGTTCAGGCATCTGTCCCACCCCCAAATTTCTTCGAAGAAATTTGCCAAGCGGGGTCCACCCCGCTTACGCCTCTTCGGTATTCGTTTTTCATCATGCCAATCCGCGCCATCATGATTTCTCCGGCAAGGTCGCGTAGACCCGGTAAATCGTGAATTGCGACTGGCTCAGCCAAAGCGCACGGGCGTGCACGTTATAGCCACAGCTGTCACAGAACCCGTCATACGA
>JABSSA010000086.1 GCA_013214665.1 Paracoccaceae bacterium | reverse complement strand
GGGGGCTATCTGCATCTCAACAAGGATTTTGAGATTGTGGGCCGCTGGGAAAACTCGATGGGTGACATCCCGTTTGGCTATGACTTCTGGTACCAGCCCCGCCACAACGTGATGGTCAGCTCGGAATGGGCCGCGCCGAACACCTTTATGCCGGGCTTTGACCTCGAAGAGGTGGGGCACCTGAAATACGGCCGCCGCCTGCATTTCTGGGATTTCGAAAAGCGCGAACCGTTCAAGACGATGTATCTGGGCGAAGACGGGCTGATCCCGCTGGAGGTCAAATTCCACCATGACCCCGACAGCACCCATGGCTTTTGCGGGGCCGCGCTGGCGGCCAATGTCATTCACTTCTGGAAAGACGACGCGGGCGAATGGCAGTGGGAAAAGATCATCGACGTGGAAAATGAACCGCATCCCGAATGGCCGATCCCGGTGCCGGGGGTGATGTCGGCCATCCTTGTGTCGATGGATGACAAATACCTCTACCTCAACAACTGGCTGCACGGGGATATGCGCCAATACGATATCTCGGACCCGCATAACCCGGTGCTGACCGGGCAGGTCTATATGGGCGGCCTTCTGGGCAAGGCGCCTGAGGTCAACGGGGTCAAGGTGGCCGGCGGGCCGCAGATGTTCCAGCTGTCGCTCGATGGGCGCAGGCTTTATGTGACGACCTCGCTCTTTTCGACGTGGGACAATCAGTTTTACCCGGAAATCCGCGAGCAGGGCGGCGTGATGGTGATGATTGATTGCGACCCGGAAAATGGCGGCATGAAGATCAACCCGAATTTCATGGTGAACTTTGGCAATGAGCCCAATGGCCCCTCACGGTGCCATGAAACGCGCTATCCCGGTGGCGATTGCACAAGCGATATCTGGTTGTGAGCACGCATCAGATCACCTTGGCCAATCGCGGCAATGTGACCTTCACGGTCGAGGCGCGCCGCCCGCTGCTTGACAGCTTGCGCGATCAGGGCGTGGATTTGCCCTATGGCTGCAAATACGGCGGCTGCATCACTTGTGCCGCCAAACTCACGGCGGGTGAGGTGGATCAGCGGCGGCAGGTCGCGCTGAACAATCGCCAGATCAATGAGGGCTATGTCATCCTTTGTGTGGCGCGGCCCACAAGTGACATCACCCTTGAGATTGGTGTCGAAAGCCATGACCGTCTGTACCGCAATCCGTTTCTTGATCCGCTTGAGCCACACGAGCTGAAAGCCGATATCGCCACGCCCAAGGAGGCCTGAGCCATGCCCGACGCTGATGTTGATCACATCTATGATTATGACCCGGCCTTTTTGGCGGACATTCTGAAATCCACCAAAACCATCGCGATGGTGGGGGCGAGCGCCGATAAGACCAAGTTCAGTTACGGTGTGCTGCGGGTGCTGAGCGAAACGGGCTATGACATCGTGCCGGTCAATCCAAATCCGAAGGTCACAGAGATCCGGGGGATCAAGGTGTTCCATTCCCTTGATGAGATCGACCGCCCCGTGGATATGGTCGACGTGTTCCGCCCCAAAGAAGAGCTATACGGTATCGCGGAACAGGCCATTGCGATCGGGGCCAAGGTGCTTTGGGGGCAAATTGGGGTCTATGATGACCGGGCCGCTGCCTTGGCCGAAGAGGCGGGGTTGAAGGTGGTGATGAACCGCTGTCCCAAGATTGAGCTCTTCCGTCCGTTCTGGAAGCCCCGGCTGGACCTGCCGATCTAGGGGCAGGACCCTAAGCGCACGGCATGCTTGACCTTGGCACATGGCTGGTGCTGACTTGCGTCAGGCCGTTGCCAAGGAGAGCGCGATGAATACCCGTGACCGCAGTCTGATGACCTCCAGCCATTGGGGCACCTATCACGTTGATGTCGAAGACGGGCGTGTCACGGGGTTGCGTGCCTTTGAAGAAGATCCTGATCCGTCACCCATCGGCCCCGGCATTGTCGATGTGCTGGAGGGCGAGACGCGGATCACGCAACCGATGGTGCGCAAAAGCTGGCTTGACGGTGGCCCCGGCACCGATGGCCATCTGCGCGGCGCGGATGAATTTGTGCCGGTGTCGTGGGACGAGGCACACCGGCTGGTGGGGGATGAGCTGGACCGCGTAAAGCGCGAGTTCGGCAATCAGGCGATTTTCGCAGGCTCTTATGGCTGGGCCAGTGCAGGGCGGTTTCACCACGCGCAAAGCCAACTCAAGCGGTTTCTGAATTGCATCGGCGGGTTCACCCGTTCGAAAAACACCTATTCCTTTGCCGCAGCCGAAGTGGTGGTGCCCCATGTTCTGGGCACGTTCCGGGGGCATCTGGACCGCTCGACATCCTGGGACAGTATTGCCAGCGAATGCGAGCTTTTCGTGGCCTTCGGCGGGGTACCGTTGAAGAACGGACAGATCAGCCAAGGGGGGCTTGGCGCCCATGTGCAAAAATCCGGCGTGCAGGCGGCGCATGAGGCTGGTGTACGCTTTGTGAATATCTCGCCGTTGCGGTCCGACGTGATGGACGGAATGGGGGCCGATTGGATAGCGCTGCGCCCGTCGACGGATGCGGCCCTGTTGATCGGTCTAGCCCATTGCCTGCTGGACGAAGGGCTGCACGATCAGGCGTTTCTTGACAGTCACACCACAGGGTTTGATCGCTATGCCGCGTATCTCACGGGGGTCGAAGATGGCATCGTGAAATCCGCCGAGTGGGCGGCAGAGATTTGCGGGATCGAGGCTGCGCGCATCCGCGATTTGGCGCGCCAGATGGGCGCCAAGCGCACGATGATCTCGGTGGCCTGGGCGCTGACCCGGCAAGACCACGGGGAACAGCCCTTTTGGGCGGCGATTGCCTTGGCGGCGATGGTGGGACAGATCGGCCTGCCGGGCACGGGGTTGGGCTTTGGCTATTCGGCGATGAACAACATCGGGATGAACCGGCATCTGATCAATTATGCCGAGGTCCCGCAGGGGCACAATCCGGTGCCCGATTTCATTCCCGTGGCCCGGATCACCGACATGCTGGAACGGCCCGGCGACAGTTTTGATTACGACGGCACCGCCTATACCTATCCCGATATCCGGTTGGTCTGGTGGGCTGGGGGCAATCCGTTTCATCACCACCAGGATCTCAACCGGATGCGCCGCGCCTGGGCCAAGCCCGAGACGATCATTGCCAATGAATGGTGCTGGAATGCGCTGGCGCTTCATGCGGATATCGTGTTGCCCTGCACCACACCGCTGGAGCGGGCCGATATCGCGATGTCGCCCAAAGACCCATATCTGGTGGCGATGGATCAGGCTGTGTCGCCCGTGGGTGACGCGCGCGATGACCACGAGATTTTCAAAGGGATCGCCCGGCACATGGGCGTAGAAGAGCGTTTTACCGAAGGACGCAGCCCCGCCGAATGGCAACGCTGGATTTGGGATGTCTCGCGCCAGCAGGCCGCACAAGAAGGGGTGAGCCTGCCCGATTGGGACACGTTTCAAGAGGCTGGCTGGATCCGTGTGCCTGCGCCCGAAACTCCGCGCGTCCTGATGCAGGAGTTCCGCGCCGATCCAGTGGCCCATCCCTTGGCGACACCATCGGGGCGGATCGAGATATTCTCAGAGACCATTGCCAGCTTTGGCTATGACGATTGCCCAGGCCATCCGTTCTGGGCCGAACCCGCCGAATGGCTGGGAGAGGCGGCTGGCGATGAGCTGCACATGATCTCAAACCAACCGCGCAACAAGCTGCACAGCCAGCTTGATCACGGTGCGGTCAGCCGCGCGGACCGGCCCCAGGGGGTGGAACCTGTGATGATGCACCCAGATGACGCCGCCGCGCGGGGCGTGGAGGCTGGACAGATCGTGCGCCTGTTCAACGCGCGCGGCGCCTGTCTGGCTCAGGTGCAGATCAGCGATGAAATCCGCCCTGGTGTGATCCAGATCGCCACGGGTGCATGGTACCGCCCCGATGGCGATACCTGCACCCACGGCAACCCGAATGTTCTGACGCTCGACAAAGGTACATCTCGGCTGGCACAGGGGCCGATTGCGCATTCCTGTCTCGTTCGGGTTGAAGCGGCTGAGGATATGCCCACATAATTTCGGCGTCGCGAACAGGGGGGGCAGATGACACAAACACGCGCCTTGATGCCGGATTACCTGCGCCTGATCGCGCTTTTCGGCATCGTGATTGTGAACGTGCAATTCATGGCCTTTCCGGCCACTGGCAACTTGACCGATCTGCCGGGAAACGTGGGACAGGATGCTGTGGTGCATTGGCTGGTGAACGGGTTGGCCACGCTCAAGACCTATGGCCTTTTCTCCTTCATGTTTGGTGTGGGGCTCGGGTTTCAGATGGCTGCGGCAGAGCGCCGTGGTGTGCGGTTCGGCCCGGTTTACCGCAATCGCATGATCTGCCTGCTGCTGCTTGGG
Source organism: Paracoccaceae bacterium (assembly GCA_013214665.1). Classification (GTDB taxonomy): domain Bacteria; phylum Pseudomonadota; class Alphaproteobacteria; order Rhodobacterales; family Rhodobacteraceae. Next base: position 4,446 of record JABSSA010000086.1, on the reverse strand, counting down.
ATGATCCACGGCCTCTTTCTTTTTGCGGGTGATATTCTGGTGATCTACGCGGTGACCGGCGCGATCCTGTATCTGTTTCGCACCTGGGCGGTCGGCCGCTTGCTGCGCGTTGGGGGCGTCTTGCTGGTGCTGCAAGTCATTGTGACAACGCTTGTGTTGCTGGCTTCGCCCGACACCGGAGCCGAAATCACTGAGATGGAGCAGGCGATCAACACCGGTGGCACGTTTCTGGATGTGATGATTTGGCGGATGATCAGCTTTGGCTTCACGCTGCCCATCTTTCTGGTGATCCAAGGCATCTCGGCGCTGGGCTGGTTCTGTCTGGGGCTCGCGGCGGTGAAATCGGGCGCGATTGATCAGGCCGACCACCCGGTTTGGCAGCGTGCGCGCAGATGGTGCCTGGTGCCGGGCGTTCTGGCGGCGCTGGTCGCAGCTGCGATTTGGGAATGGAGCGATGGTGCCTTGGGCGCGGTTCTGACGATGGCCTGTGCGCCGGTGGCTACCTTTGGCTATCTGGGCGTGATCGCATGGCTGGCGCGCCCGCCCGGACCGATGATGCAGCGGTTGCTCAAAGCCGGGGGCAGCAGCCTCAGCATCTATCTGGGCCAGTCGATCCTGCTCACCACGATCTTTGCGCCTTACGGCCTTGGCCTCTGGGACGCGCTGGGGCGCGGGACGGCGACGGCGCTGGCCATCGGGGTGACCGTTGTGCTGATCGGGCTGGTGTCGATCTGGCGCATGCGCTTTGCACAGGGTCCGTTCGAATTGGGCCTGCGTTGGTTCACCTATTTGGGTCAAAAGCCACAGGCCAATGGATGAGCTGCGCGCCATCTTGGAGCGCAAGCTGAGCTCGCTGCCGGGGGTGACCATTGCGCCTTGGAAAGACACAAATCTGATCTGTGTGAATTGTCATGGCAAGGAGGTTGGCCATTTCCACGGGGCCGGTGTTCTGGATCTGCGCCTGTCGCCCAAGATCATCCGGCAAGAAGGGCTGTCGCGCGACGTGTCGGCGCGGTTTCATCCGAAAAGGTCACAGAATTCGCGGTGGATCTGCGTTGAATTCACAACCTCTGACGAGGTCGACCGCGTGGTGCATCTGGTGACGCTGGCCTGCGGTGAGCGGGGGATGTGACAGGACACGTCGCCGCCGCTAGGATAAAGTCAACGCAACGCGCAGGAGGGTGGAATGGCGCTAGGCTATGTGATGATCGGCACGGATGATGTGCCTCGGGCGCGGGCCTTGTATGATGCGATTATGCCGGCGATCGGGGGGCGTGTGTATGGCGAATACCTGCCCCACGCGGTGTGTTACGAGATGCACGGCGGCTCCATGTTGTGGCTCACAAACCCTTACAATGGTGAGGCCGCCAGCGTCGGTAACGGCGCAATGGTCGGTCTGATGTGCGCGAGCGAAGAGGGTGTGCAAACCGCCCATGCGCTAGGTCTGAACGCAGGCGGCACCAACGAAGGAGATCCCGGCCCGCGCCCGCAATACGGGCCAGATTTCTACGGTGCTTACCTGCGGGATCTCGACGGCAACAAGCTGAGTTTTGTGCACATCAGCCCTCCAGAGACCGGGTAACGGACCTGCGCAGGCAAAGATCGGTGTCGACGATCCGAGGCGATTTTGGTAGCGACCCGCATGACCAGCGTTCTGCTTCATAAACACGCCCGCCTCTCTGTCGCGCCGATGATGGAGTGGACCGACCGCCATTGCCGGTATTTCCACCGGCTGATGTCGGGGCAGGCGTTGCTCTACACCGAAATGGTTACCGCAGCAGCCCTTGTGCGGGGCGGGGCGGTGCATCTGTTGGACTATGATACGGCCGAGCATCCCGTTGCCCTGCAACTGGGCGGCAGCGATCCGGCAGAGCTGGCCGCAGCCGCGCGGCTGGGGGCGGCGCAGGGCTATGACGAGATCAACCTCAACGTTGGTTGCCCATCGGATCGGGTGCAATCGGGCACCTTTGGCGCGGTGCTGATGCGCGATGCCGGGCTGGTGGCGCGGTGCGTGGACGCGATGCGCGCGGCCACGGATGTCGAGGTTACCGTGAAATGCCGCATCGGCGTGGACGAGCAAGACCCCGAGGAGGTTCTGCCGGAATTTCTGGCGCGCGTTATCGCGGCGGGGTGTGAGCGGGTCACGATCCATGCGCGCAAGGCGTGGCTCAAGGGTCTCAGCCCCAAGGAAAACCGTGAAGTGCCGCCGCTGGATTACGATCTGGCGCAGCGGATGAAACAGCTGTTTCCCAACCTGCACATCTCACTCAATGGCGGGATCGACAGTCTCGACGCCGCCGAGGCGCATCTGGACGCAGGCTTTGACGGGGTGATGATCGGGCGTGCGGCCTATCATCAACCGTTTGACATTCTGGGCACGGCGGATGCGCGCATCTATGGCACTGGCACGCTGCAAACCGCCCATGACGTGGCAACGGCGATGCTGCCCTATATCGACGATCATTTGCATGCGGGGGGGCGTCTGCATCAGATCACCCGCCACATGCTGGGCCTCTTTGCAGGGCGCCCCGGCGCGCGGGCCTGGCGGCGCATGTTGTCTGAGGGCGCGACTCAGCCGGGCGCGAGCACGGCTTTGGTTGAGGCGGCAATGGCGCAGGTGCCCAAAGACACGGAAAGACGCGCGGCGGGATGAGCGTGACGGAGCATCCAACCGACGCGGAATTTCTGCGCCGGGGCTATGCGTGCTTTCCGGCAGAGCCACAAGTTTTGGATTGGGTGGCAGAGGCACAGCCCGCAGCCGAGGCCAGCCTGAGCGATCCCGCGTTTGACGCGTTGTACGCCTGTGGGCGCACGTGGTTTGTGGGCCTTGACGCGTTGCCCAACGATGCGGTGGGCAGAGTGGGGGCATCAGCCGCTTTTGGCGGACAGGCGGCAGATATGGCGCGGCGGTTTCTGGGGGATTGGCCAGACCTTCACCGCGCACAGGTCAGCGCCACCTTTCCCGGCTATCCGCAACCGCGCGAGGGCGAAAGCGACGCCGCCTTTGGATACCGCTTGCGGCGCGATGCGGCCCATGTGGATGGTGTTTTGGGGGAAGGCACGCCAAAGCGCCGTTATGTGCGCGAACCGCATGGCTTTGTGTTGGGCATTGCGCTCAATCCCGCAGATCCCGACGCCACGCCACTGGTCGCGTGGGAGGGATCGCACAAGATCATGCAAGACGCCTTTCGCGCGGCCTTTGCCGGGGTATCTGCTGCCGAACGGGATGATCTGGATGTGACCGACATCTACGTTTCGGTGCGCAAGCACTGTTTTGAAAACTGTACGCGGGTGGAATTACCCTTGGCTCTGGGCGAGACGGTTTTGCTGCATCCCTTCACCCTGCATGGTGTGGCCCCGTGGCGCGCAGGCGAGGGGCATCGGAGCGTCGCCTATTTCCGCCCCGAAGTGGCGGGTGGTGTGCCCGCGTGGCTGGGTTTGCCGGGCTAACCGCAGCTGCTTGCGCAGAGTGTCGCGAAAGATGGCTGTCTCGCGCGCGGCGGCTGGACTGTCAGCTTGGGATGGGCCATACCACGGGAAACAACCGGAGCACCGGCATGGGCATTTTGAATACTCTGTTGCGCGCGGCCACATGGTGGCACGGATCAACGTTGAACACGCAGTTCTTTACCTGGCGCAAGGGTGTGCGCGTGGGCGAGGATACGGCGGGCAATGTGTTTTACCGCAACGCAGACGATTCCCGCCGCTGGGTGATCTACAATGGTGAGGCTGAGGCCAGCCGCGTGGATCCCGAATGGCATGGCTGGCTGCACCGCACCTGGGCTGAGCCGCCAACCGAGCGTCCGCTGGTGCACAAGGAATGGGAAAAGCCGCATCAGGAAAACCTGACAGGCACCGCGATGGCCTATGCGCCACAGGGCTCGATCCGGCGTGCTGATCCGATTGACCGCGCCGATTACGAGGCGTGGAGCCCCGAATAATGGCCTCCGCCCGCGTTGAAACGACAGTGGGGGGCGTTGTTCTGGCGGCGGCCATCGGCTTTGCCGTCTATGGCGCGCAAATCACTGGGCTGCGTAGTGCGGGCGATACGACCTACGATCTGACCGCGAGTTTCCGCAGCCTTGAGGGCGTGAATGTGGGCACTGATGTGCGTCTGGCCGGGGTGAAAATTGGCTCTGTCACCGATATCGCGCTGGACCCTGACACCTACCGCGCCGTGACCACCGTGACCTTGGGCACACAGACACAGATCCCTGACGATTCCGCCATCATCATCAGCTCCGAAGGGCTTTTGGGCGGCAATTTCGTTGAGGTGATGCCGGGGGGCTCGCCGTTCTATTTCGAACCGGGGGCCGAGATCACTGACACACAGGGGGCTGTGAGCCTTGTGCAACTGCTGCTGCGCTTTGTGGCCGGAGATGCGCAATGATGCGGCGTGGGTCGGCGGCGATGGCTGCACTTTTCCTGTGTGGATCTCTGACCGGG
>JABSSA010000085.1 GCA_013214665.1 Paracoccaceae bacterium | reverse complement strand
CTGCAAATTCGACAAGTTCTGAGACCCAATGGATGCCGGAAATCATCGGCTCGTCCCATTCCTCAAAATACACTTTGAGTCGGGGTTGCCGTGAGGCTCGTGCAGATATGGTCGCCAATCGTTGTTCGTAGTGGTCCGCCAAACGAGCAGCTCGTCGCCCTTGTCCTACAAAGGCTCCTAGGTGGCGGACCATGGCGAGGATGCCTGCGATGTCCCTTTGGTTATAGGCCATGACGGCAATGCCTGCCCGGATGAGTTCTGCGGCAATATCTGCTTGTAGATCAGAAAACGTCAGGACGAGATCAGGTGAGAGCGCTAGGATTTTGGGGATATCAGCAGAGGTAAAGGCGGACACGCGCGGCTTTTCTCTCCGCACCCGATTGGGGCGGACAGCGTAACCAGACACCCCAACGATACGGTCCTCTTCACCAAGCAGATAGAGTGTTTCGACCGTTTCCTCGGTCAAACAAATTATGCGGTCTGGAGGAAACCGACGCATGGTCTACAGAACATCCCGGCGGGCCTTGGCCCCACCGCGCCGGGTGGGTGCAGGTAGTTTCAACTCCAAAGCCCTTAGAGGGGATGCAGTTGACTCAACGAGCAAGTGACAAAAAACAGCAACGGCAGGTGACGTCGGGATGAAGGGCTGCGCCAATTCATAGGCCCGCATCGCTTCATTGAAGTAGCCAGCGTCGCCTTTCAAAGCACCGAGCCATTGGGCGTAGCCAAGATGTCCCATCTCCTGTGCGATGTGATCTGGAACAAATCCAACATCCAGTTGTGAAAGCGTCCGTTCGAGCAACATTAGCCTAAGTCCATTGTGAGGTTTGGCCGGGGCATACCCGCAAGGATGCCCCGGCCTGATTTGCGTTAGCTGCTTTCCAATGCTGCAAGCAGTTGCCCCAAGTTATGCTCAAACATGGCGAGATAACTGGTCGCCGGGCCACCGCGCTCAGACAGTGCATCGGAGAACAGCTGGCCACCGATTTCCAGGCCGGTTTCATCTGCGATTTGCTGAACAAGCGCCGGGCTGGTGATGTTTTCCACGAAGAGTGCTGCAACACCATCTTCGCGGATTTGCGTGATCAAGGATGCGAGTTCTTGCGCAGACGGCTCAGCTTCTGTGTCGATCCCGATGGGTGCCACGAAGTTCATGCCATAGGCATCTGCCAAATACCCGAACGCATCATGAGCTGTTACAACTGTCCGGCGATCCTCTGGGAGAGCGGCCAAGCGTTGCAGTGTCTCAGCATGCAGTGCATAGAGTGTAGAAATGTAGGAAGCCGCATTCGCCTGAAATTCCGTCGCGTGATCCGGCATCGCTTCTGACATGGCGTCAGCAATGTTCTGGACGTAAACGACACCATTGGTCAGTGCGTTCCATGCGTGCGGGTCAATCTCGCCGTCAACGAGAACCGGCGTCACTCCTTGAGTTGCGACATAGACGGTGCCGTCAGTGCCGGACTCAGCGATCAAAGTGTCTGACCAAGTCTCGAAACCCATGCCATTGACGAAGATGACATCGGCTTCCGCCACCGCACGCGCATCGGCAACGGAGGGCTGGTAGACATGCGCATCTGCGTCAGGCCCGACGATGGTTGTGACTTCTGCGTGATCGCCCACGACTTGCTCGACCATATCGCCAAGGATCGAGAAGCTGGCGACAACTTTCATGTCGTCTGCAAATGCCGGGAAAGCCGCAAAGGCGGCAAAAAGCCCAGTCGCAATAGTAGTTTTGAGTTTCATTGAGGTCTCTCTTTGTTTGATGTCTGCGCAAGGGTTGTTGATGTTTGGTCAGACGGTTTGCGCCACTGCCCCCCAAAACCAAGAGGTCCCAAAAGGACCGAAATAAGGAAAAATCCACCAGCCGTAAGCACGATGGCCGGGCCAGATGGGGTTTCCGGAAACAGATACGAAAGGGTCAGACCTACCCAGCAGCTTGCGAGCGCGAAGAAGAATGTCAGGCCAAGCTGACCCGTGATCGTGCTCGACCAATACCGAGCCGAAGTTGCAGGTAAGATCATCAGACCGACGGCCATCAAT
>JABSSA010000084.1 GCA_013214665.1 Paracoccaceae bacterium | reverse complement strand
GTGCGACACCAAAGCGAAAGAGGCCAAAGGCATTCACCGCCACATACCGCGGCGCATCTTCACGCCAGCGTTCAGCGTCAGGGTAAACCGCGTCACAATACCGATACCCCATCACAATGCCCGGAATGGCAAAGCACACGCGATCCCCTTCGATCTCCCACTGCCCTTCGAACGGGCGCGTTTCCAGCGCGCTGAAATTCAACGTGAGCGTCCCGTCAGGCAGGATCGTCAGCTCGTAAGGTTCGCCCAGCGGATCTGTCGCGTCGCTCACCTTGAACCCTGCGCCAAAGAGCAATGTCAAAGCGACCGAGTTCAACGGCTCTTCGGCAATCTTACTGCCCACGTCATATGGTGTTTCCGCAGCCCCGGCCGCCTTCATGGCCTGCGCATGCTCTGCGAAAACGTTGGGATCTTTGAACACGCGGAATTGCAACGCCGACCAAGCCAGATTGTAGAACGGCACTGCCTGAACATATTCCGCCAGCCTGTCGCGTGCGGGTTCTGTGTCTCCCCGGCGCGCCAACAGCTCTGCGATCAACGGCAAGACCATATGATCCGCCTCACCGCTGCGCCGGATGTCTTCCAAAACGGCAAATGCAGTTTCCAGATCACCCAGCCGCAAATAACTGTCCAGCAGGCGTCGATGCTGCGCATAGCTTAGCCGCGGCGCCATGCGCCGGTAGTTATCCAGCTCTTGCGCCGCACCTTCGCGATCCCCGTTAGCCAACAGCGCAAAGGCCAGCGTATACCGCAGCCGCGGGGCATCGGGATTGCGAAACACAGCCCCCTGCGCAAGGCTCAGCGCATCATCCCGGCGCAACTCATAAAGAGCCGTCAGAACCTTCAGCGATAGCGCATCCGCTTGATTAGGGTCTGTTTCCAGCACTTCGTTCACCAAGGCGTTCAGGTCATCCAACGCATCACGCGTATCTTTCGCGATGTTCCAACCGTTGCGCCAAATCTGAAAATTGGCCTCCGCCGCGCCCAGCTTTGCACCTACGAAATTCGGATCTCGCGCCGCGGCCTGCTCAAAAGCATCCAAAGCGGCGCGGCTATCACTCCAGCCCGAACTGTCAAGCAATGCTGCGCCCCGTGCATAAAGCGCATAGGCTTCGGCATCGCGGGTCGGAATGGTGCTAATATCGGCGCGCTCTTGTTCACTTAGCGTGACCTTTAGGGCGGCCAGCACATCCGCCCTGATGCCCGCCAGCTCTTCAAAAAACGTGGCGGCCGAGCTGGTGGTTTGCACATCCCACATTGCGCGCTCCGCTGGTGCGACGGCGCGGCGCAACTGGGCAGACAAAGCAATATCATCGCCTTCCCGCGTGACAGTGGCGTCAAGGATATGCGTCACCCTCCCCAATGGTTCCAACACCTCCGGCGTTGGCGCGACCCCCTCAAGGCCCAAAGACGCAGATCGCGGCACCATCGTGATCGCCTGCAACTGCCCTAACGAACGCCACAGGTTTTCGCGTGCAGCTTCGGCATAGAGGTCGGTGTCTTGCATCTCAGACTGAACCGGCATCACCAAAAGGCGGGTGTTTCCCGGATCAGGCAGCGCAATCTCTGACGGGGGTCGCCCGAACCAAAGCCCGATGGCGATCAAGGCCATCACCAACACCCCCACCGCCGCAATCACCCCGCGACGACCACTGCCTTTCCCCGAACGCCTGCGCGCGCGCCGCACTTTGCCGGCCTCACGCTCATCGGTCAGCACCGCGTATGACGTCACTGGCTCCGCGATGTTTTTGAGCCGGTGCGCGCCCATGCGTTCAAAACCAAAACTCAGCTTGCCTTTGATCGTCGCAAAAACCGATTCCGAAATGCAAATGCCATCGGGCTCTGCCAAAGCCTCAAGCCGCGCGGCTACATTGACACCGTCTCCAAAGATGTCGCCATCTTCGTCGATGATTTCACCCAGATTGATGCCGATACGATAACGCAGCGGCGCGTCGTCATCCCGCGCAGCCCGGTCAGTCAAATCACGCTGCAACGCGACGGCGCACATGACTGCATCCATCGCACTGGAAAATTCCACCAAAAGGCCATCGCCAGTGGTCTTGACCAACCGCCCCCGATGCGCGGCAATACCTGGCTTGAAAACTTCGGCCATTGCCCGTTTTTGGCGTTCAAGCGTGCCCAGTTCGTCCGCATGCATAAGGCGTGAATAGCCGACCATATCCGCAGCCAGAATAGCCGCCAATCGTCGGTTCACGCGGTCAGTGTGAGGCGGCTCGTGGTCCATGTCCGCAAGGATACCAAAGCACGGCACGCACCACTACCGATGTTCGTAACTTGCCGGCCAAAGCGCTGCGCAAAAACAACCTTTTGCGCAGCGTTCACAGTCAGGACTTGGGGCGGTTGTCCACAATACGCACCGCTTTGCCTTGCGACCGAGCCACACCGCCCACATCGGCCACTTCGACTTTGACCGAAACGCCTACAACCTGTTTGACCCGATCCGCCAAAGCACGGGCCGCCGCCGCGCGCGCATCTGCCCCAACAGAGGTTTGAGCCACCTCGCAAAGCACACGCATCTGATCCATCCGGTCAGGGCGTGACAGTTCGATCTGGAAATGCGGCGCAAGGTCCGCGGTTGCCATCAGGCATTCTTCGATTTGCGTAGGGAACACATTCACTCCGCGCAAAATGATCATGTCATCCGACCTGCCGGTCACCTTTTCCATCCTGCGCATACTGCGCGCGGTGCCTGCCAAGAGCCGGGTCAAATCGCGGGTGCGATAGCGGATGATGGGAAACGCCTCTTTGGTGAGCGAAGTAAAGACCAACTCGCCCGGTTCGCCATCTGGCACCACCTCTCCGGGCACCGGATCAATGATTTCAGGGTAGAAATGATCTTCCCAGATGTGCAGCCCGTCTTTGGTTTCCACACATTCGTTGGCCACCCCCGGCCCCATCACTTCGCTTAGGCCGTAGATATCAACCGCGTGCATATCAAACGCCTGTTCGATCTCCTGCCGCATCGCATTGGTCCAAGGTTCGGCCCCGAAAATACCAACCTCCAAAGACGATTCGCGCGGGTCCAGCCCCTGTTCCGCAAACTCATCCAAAACCGACAGCGCGTAGGATGGCGTGACCGTCATGCCTTTGGGTTTGAAGTCGGTGATCAGGCGGACCTGGCGCGGGGTCATGCCACCGGAGATGGGAATGGTCGTCAGGCCCATAAAATCCGCGCCCAAATGGATGCCCAGCCCACCCGTAAACAGACCGTAGCCATAGGCGTTGTGCAGCAAATCACCTTTGCGCATACCCGACGCCCGCAAAGACCGCGCAACGACTTGGGCCCAGACGTTCAGATCATGTTCTGTGTAGCCCACCACCGTCGGCTGCCCCGTGGTGCCAGAACTTGCATGGATGCGCGCCACATTTTCGCGCGGCACGGCAAACATGCCAAATGGGTAATTGTTGCGCAGGTCTTGTTTGACCGTGAAGGGGAATTTGGCCAGATCGCTAAGGTCTTTTAGATCATCGGGATGCACGCCAGCAGCATCAAAACTCGCCTTGTAATGCGGCACGTTTTCATAGGCATGGGCAACCGACCATTTCAGGCGCTCAAGCTGTAGCGCGCGAATTTCGTCAATGCTGGCAATCTCGATTGGGTCCAAACTGTCCCGTGCTGGCGTGAGATCCTTCATGTGCTCCCCCTATGGCGCTTCGGTGAAATGCGGCTTTGACAGACTGCGCGACAGTCCTCGGAACGTTGCGACTGCACGCCCATCTGAGCCGGTGACCATCACATCATACACGCCCGACCGGCCCACGCGGGACACTTCGACAGCCTCAGCCGTCAGAATTTCGTCCGCGCGACCCGGGGAAAGGTATGTGATCTGGTTTTGCTGCGCGACCGTGATTTCGTTGTAAGTGTTACACGCAAATGCAAATGCGCTGTCGGCCAGGGTGAAGATGTACCCGCCATGGCAAATACCATGACCGTTCATCATCTCAGGCCGCACCCGCATCGATAATGTGGCTAACCCCGGTGCAACGCTCAGCAAACGCGCGCCAATCGCTTGCGTGGCCGTATCTCGGGCCATCATCAAGTCGGCGCATTTTTGGGCTATTTCCGTCGGTGTCATGGCGATGTGTTTCAAATTTTGATCAGCGTGCACAGATTCTGTAACATATTCAAGTCAGATGTCCTCTTGATAACCGCGTCAAAGATCGCAAATCTGGCAACATGACGTTGCACACGCCCCCTCCTTCGAACCTTCGCGAAATCCCAAACCCAGTTGTTGCGTTCCATCGCACCGAGCTTGGCGTGATCCTGTCGCTTTACGGGCGCATGGTCGCTGCGGGGGAATGGCGCGATTATGGCATTTCCAGCCTCAAGGATGTGGCCGTGTTTTCCGTGTTTCGACGCACCGCTGAAAATCCGCTGTATCGCATTGAAAAACGGCCCAGCCTGCGTGGGCGGCAAGGCATGTACGCCGTCTTTGGGATGGACGGGCAGGTTTTGCGCCGGGGCCACGATCTGAAAACCGTGCTGCGCGTTTTGGAACGCAAGCTGATCCGCTCTGTTCAGTAGGGCACGCGTATATGGGCCGTGACTGGCCCGTCACCCTGCCGCGCGATGCGGTCGATGGCCTGTTGCGCATCTTCCAAAACAACCGACATGTGGTGTCCGTTGGCATGGATCAACGTCGTTTCATCCGCCATCAGCCCCACATGCCCTTTCCAGAACAACAGGTCACCCGTTTGCCGTACAGCACCGTCCACGCGGTGAGGTGCAAAGGCATCCTCCTGCTGATCACTGTCACCGGGGCACGCCATGCCACACGCCAGAAACGCCGCTTGCACCAGACCGGAACAATCAAGCCCGAGCCGAGAATTTCCGCCCCACAAATAGGGCGTGCCCAGATACATCCGCGCAACCGTTATCGGAGATGCCTCAACCGTATCTGCGGCGGCCAGATGGCACTTGGGAATGAAGCCATCGCGCGTTTCGATGAACTTCGGTGTCTCGGAAAGCGCAGCCATTCTGCTGCCAAAGCTCAGGGTCAGGCGGTCAGGCGTTTTGATATTCGCCTCAGCATAAACATGCGTGGCCAACGCGCTGACCCGGTGGGTTGCGACTTCAGATTTTCGCAGCGCATCGATTGGGACAAATCCGATGTAGCCGTCTTTATCCGCGATCACATAGGCAAACCCTTCGCCGGTGGAAAATACCCGGACCGTTTCGCCAAAGATCAGCTGCCTGTCGCGCGGCCCATGCGGGCGCGCCAGAAGATCAACGACAGGCAGGCAAACCTGCGCCGGGGATTGGCCATCGACCAACGCCGGATCAGGATTTGACCGCCTGTCCCTCATTCAAGGCCCAGCATGTCAGGCAAGGCGGCAAGCAACGCGCGCGTGCCCTGCCCGACTCCGCCTTTTGGGCGCGCAGGCGCTGCTGCAGGCTGCCAACCGTAGATGTCGAAATGCATGTAAGGGCTGTCAGTTACGAACCGCCGCAAAAACAACGCGGCTGTGATGGACCCGGCAAAACCACCTTTTGGCGCGTTATCCAAATCCGCAATGCCCGGTTCGATCATGGATTCATACGGATCATGAAACGGCATACGCCAAACCGGATCGGCCACAGCGCGGCCCGCTTGTTCCAATGCCTGCGCATAAGCATCGTCGTCGGTAAAATAAGGTGCCAAATCCGGCCCAACCGCCACACGCGCTGCTCCGGTCAGCGTGGCCATAGAGATGATCAGGTCCGGCTTTGCCTCATCCGCCAACGCCAGCGCATCGGCCAGAACCAACCGGCCTTCAGCGTCGGTGTTGTTAATCTCAACCGTCAGACCCTTGCGGGAGTTCAGGATATCCTGCGGGCGGAAGCTGTTGGAAGATACGCTATTTTCGACCGCCGGGATCAGCACCCGCAAACGCACCTCCATATTGGTTGCCATGATCATCCGCGCCAGCCCCAGAACCGCCGCTGAGCCGCCCATGTCTTTCTTCATCAACCCCATCGACGCACCGGGTTTGAGGTTGAGCCCGCCAGTGTCAAAGCACACACCTTTGCCAACCAACGTCAACGCAGGGCCGCTGCTGCCCCAGGTCATCTCGATCAGGCGGGGCGCACGGTCAGCTGCCCGGCCCACGGCGTGGATCATCGGATAGTTCTGCTCCAGCAGGTCGTCACCCACCGTCACCGCGAATGTGGCTCCAAATTCCTGCGCCAAAGCCTCCGCTGCGGCGGCAAGATCAGGAGGGCCCATGTCAGAGGCCGGTGTGTTGATCAAATCGCGCGTCAATGCTTCGCTCGCCGCGATTTCTTCGATCTGAGCTGCGTCAATCCCCTCTGGTGCAACCAGTTGCGCTTTGGCCGGGGCCTGCGTGCGGTAGGTGTCAAACCGATAGCCAGACAACAGAACGCCCAGCGCCTCGGTGCCCAGGTCCCCGGCTGGCAGATCGCTAGTCAGCTGATACACACCCTGCGGCAACTTAGAAAACCCGGACGCCAACGCAAATCGACCGCGTGCGCGTTTCGCAGCCGAGCCAAACCCGATCACAGCCCGCGCCG
>JABSSA010000083.1 GCA_013214665.1 Paracoccaceae bacterium | reverse complement strand
GAAAAGCTGCAGGAACGCGTGGCCAAGCTCGCGGGCGGTGTCGCTGTGATCCGCGTTGGCGGCATGACAGAAGTCGAAGTGAAAGAGCGCAAAGACCGTGTGGACGATGCTCTGAACGCGACACGCGCTGCTGTGCAGGAAGGCGTTGTTGTGGGCGGCGGTGTTGCTCTGGTTCAGGGCGGCAAAGCTCTGGAAGGTCTGGAAGGCATCAACTCCGACCAGAACGCTGGTATTGCCATCGTGAAGCGTGCCATCGAAGCGCCTCTGCGTCAGATCGCAGAGAACGCAGGTGTTGACGGCGCGGTTGTGGCCGGCAAGGTCCGCGAAAGCGACGACACCTCCTTTGGCTTCAACGCACAGACCGAAGAATACGGTGATCTGTTCTCCTTCGGCGTGATCGACCCAGCCAAAGTTGTCCGTACAGCTCTGGAAGACGCGGCCTCCATCGCGGGACTGTTGATCACTACAGAAGCCATGGTTGCCGACAAGCCAGCCAAAGAAGGCGCAGGCGCGCCAGCCATGCCCGACATGGGCGGCATGGGCGGCATGATGTAAGCCACGCCTTTCGCGTGATAGATTGGGGTCGCCCTTTGGGGCGGCCCTTTTTTGTTGAATGGCTCCCATGACAACATCGACGGTTTCAACCCATCGCTGTCATCGCGCTGTCATCAGAGCGACCTAAGTTTAATCGTGCACCGTTTTGAGAGAATCGTGGCGTTTAACCAACGCTCGTGTACCCATTTTCAAGACTGCGACCTGACCAGCTACCAATGGAAAGATAGCCAGATGAGCGTTAGCAAAAACACAGATTTGTCTTTTGATGACTTCGATGAGGTCAACAACCCCCGCCCGGATGAATGCGATTTCGATCGTGTTGTCGAAGCGGCCATTTCGCGCCGCGGTTTCCTCGGCGGTGTATTGGCCATGGGCAGCTTTGCCACGTTGGGCGGAGCGCTTGTGCCATCGTCCGCCCGCGCGGCGACAGATCGTTTTGCGTTTGACGCAATCGGCATTTCAACGGCTGACGATATCAGCGTGCCCGCAGGCTACAAAGCCGACGTGATCGTGCGTTGGGGCGATCCATTGTTTTCGGATGCGCCAGAATTCGATCACGCGACACGTGGCACCGCTGACAGCCAGGAACGCGCCTTTGGCGACAACAACGACGGCATGGATGTCTTCCAGCACGACGGCAAAATGCTGTTGGTTGCGAACAACGAATATACCAACCGGGCCATCCTGTCGGTGTCTGGTGAAAACGCGTTGGTCGAAGACGGGGAGATTGCCAAAGGCATGATGGCGCATGGCGTTTCGATCATGGAGATCGCAGAGGTTGATGGCGCATGGCAAGTGGTCAAAGACAGCCCCTATAACCGCCGTATCACGCCACAAACCGACATGGCGTTGACCGGTCCAGCGGCTGGGCATGACCTTATGAAAACGGCGGCAGATGCGACCGGAACCACCTCCAAAGGTACTTGGAACAACTGCGGCAACGGAATGACGCCGTGGGGCACGTATCTGGCCTGTGAAGAGAACTTTAACGGATACTTCTCTGCCGAAGACGAAGCGCATGAAGTTTCGGCGGATCTCAACCGCTATGGTGTGTCTTCAAGAGACTGGGGCTATGGCTGGGCCAAAATCGATGACCGCTTTGACGTCGCCAAGAACCCGAACGAACCGAACCGCGCCGGCTATGTGGTTGAAATTGATCCCACAGACCCAACTTCGACACCGCGCAAGCTGACGGCTTTGGGACGTTTCAAACATGAAAACGCCGAAGCGGTGGTCAACAATGACGGTCGCATCGTTGTGTATATGGGCGATGATGAACGGGGCGAATTTATGTACCGGTTTGTGTCTGCGGGCGTTTATGCGCCGGGTGCGGATACCAATGAGTTGTTGGAAAAAGGCACGCTGTCTGTTGCCAAGTTCAACGACAATGGCACAGGCGAATGGCTTGACCTGACGCCTGAGACAACCGGCATGGCATCTGTGGCTGAAATCTGCATTCACACCCGGCAGGCTGGCTCGGCCGTGGGCGCGACCACCATGGATCGCCCAGAGTGGATTACGGCGAACCCAAACAAAGCCGAAGTGTATTGCGCATTGACCAACAACAAAAACCGCGGTGTGAAAACCAACCGGGGTGGTGATGAAACACCCGTCGGTGGGCCCAACCCGCGCGAAGCCAACAAATATGGTCAGATCGTTCGTTGGTGGCCTGAAAACGCGGATCACACGGCGTCTGGCTTCACCTGGGATCTCTATGTTCTGGCGGGCAATCCGGTTGTTCATAGCGATGCGAATGCGGGTTCCGAGAACCTGACCAAAGACAACATGTTCAACTCGCCCGATGGCATCAAGTTCGACAGCAACGGCGTGTTGTGGATTCAGACTGACGGCAAATATTCGAACGAAGGCGACTTTGAAGGTCAGGGCAACAACCAGATGCTCGCGGGTGACCCGGCCACGGGTGAAATCCGTCGCTTCCTTGTTGGTCCAAATGAATGCGAAGTGACCGGCCTGACGTGGTCGCCAGATCGCCGGACCATGTTTGTGGGCATTCAGCACCCAGGTGAACGGGGCAACAGCCATTGGCCAGAAGGCGGGACTTCGGTACCGCGTTCCGCGATCATCGCGGTGACCCGCGAAGACGGCGGCTTGGTCGGCTGATTGTGATCTAAAAATGGTGATTGGCCGCAGGTTTGTGGCCAATCATCTGCGCCGGATTTTGAACAGCCGCTAGGCTGAAGTGGCTGGCACTTCCCCCATCACCTCCACCAGCAAATCAAAGACAAGGCGGATGCGGCGGCTGGTGTGCAATTCGCGATGGGTGACCAGCCAAATGGGAAAAGTGATCGGTGGCATGGCGAGGTTCAGCCGTTCAACACCCGGTGTGTCCATGCCGACCTGATCAGACATGGCTACGATGCCCAAATCGTGTTTCACCAGCGCCCAAGCGACGGGGCCAGAGGCGGAGCCGTAGCGAAAATTCTCTTCACGCAGGTTAACGCCAAACGGTGCGAGGCTGGCCACCGCGCGGGCGTCATCCCCGAACCCGATGAAGTCATAAGCCGACAGATCCTCGACAGAGGTAGGTCGCCCTTTCCGTTCCAGGTATTTCGTTGAAGCGTACAAATGCGCCGTTTCATCGCGCAGATATTTGGCAATCAGGTCAGGCTCTGTCGGACGTACATGGCGGATGGCGATATCTGCTTCGCGGTGCATCAGATCGCGGATTTCATTGTCGGCAACCAGATCGATTTGCAGCCGCGGTGCCATATCCGACAAACGCTGTAACACCTTGGGCATCAAGACGGCGCAAAACAGGTCACTCGCGGTAATGCGCACCTTGCCATCTACCGCCGTAGACCCGCCGGATGCTGTGATCGAAACACGTGTTGCCGCCTCGGCCATATCGCGCACATGCCCCACCAGATCCCTGCCGGTTTGCGTCAACGTCAAACTGCGGCTGGTGCGTTCAAACAAAAGCACGCCCAGCTCTTGTTCCAGCGCAGCGATTTGCCGGCCGATGGTAGGTTGCGTTTGCTTGAGCGCGCGGGCGGCCCCCGAGAGAGACCCAGCCTCTGCCGTTGCCAGAAAGGCGCGAATCTGGTTCCAATCAAAAGAGATAGCTGCCCAATTCATGCATTTTTGTATAGGTGAACTGCACATTTCCGCAATTCATAAGTGAATGATGTATGGCTATCTCTCTCTCGAAAGGAGACGCGCTATGATGAGTGCACCACAGTTTTGGGATAAAATTGCAGACAAATATTCAAAGCAGCCTGTACGGGACATGGATGCTTATGAACAGACGCTGGATCGCACACGGACGTATCTGGGGCCGCAGGACCGTGTACTGGAGCTTGGGTGCGGAACAGGGACCACAGCCCTGAAGCTGGCGGGTAATGTGGGGTCCATCCTGGCCACAGATGTCTCGACACGCATGGTGGAAATCGGTCGCGAAAAAGCCCGTGCCGAGGGCGCGGAAAATGTGCAGTTTGCGGTGGCTGACGTTTTGGAAAACCCTGCAGGCGAAGAGCAGTTTGACGTGGTGCTGGCGTTTAACCTGTTGCATTTGTTGCCCAATGCCGATGAGGCCATTGCGCACGTGGCTACATTGGTGAAACCGGGTGGTGTGTTCATTTCAAAAACCGTGACAACACCGGGCCGCAAGATGCCGCGCTTTATGCGTCTTATGTTGTTGGTTTTGCCGGTGATGCAGATGCTTGGAAAAGCTCCGTTTGTTAAGTTTCGGTCGCAAGACGATTTGCACAAGGCGATCGAGCGCGCCGGATTCAAGATACTGGAAACCGGGAACTATCCCTCCGCACCGCCCAACCATTTTGTTGTGGCGCGTAGGGTTTAAGCCGCGGGAAAGTGACTGAACCATCCGTTCTGATGTGGTAGGGTGGTTCAGAGCAATAGCTGAGGCATTGATATGTCCGACAGCACGATCACGACACCCAAACCTAAAACGCGGGCCAAAACAGAACGGCCCAAGCTTTATAAGGTTATCCTGCTGAATGATGATTTCACACCGCGCGAGTTCGTCGTCGCGGTGCTTAAACGCGTGTTTCGGATGTCCGAAGCAGAGGCGCATGGCGTGATGTTGACTGCGCATCAATTGGGCGCTTGTGTCGTCGCGGTTTACACCAAAGAGGTGGCGCAAGAGAAATCCCGCCAAGCCACGGACTTTGGGCGCGACAATGGCTATCCGCTCGCGTTCACCACGGAAAAGGAAGACTGAGCGCCATCAAAGAACGTCGGGGGCAACCTTTGTCCAGCGGCCTGATGGGATGTGTTGGGCCGTGCTGACATCCCAGGTGTAGAGGTATGACACGGCCCACCGGGTGCTGCCGTCTTCCATGGCGACGGGTACGCGGCGCAGGGCAAACTCATGCGGTTCGGCATGGTCGGGCGAGCACGCTTCGTAAATGTCAAATGCATCCAAAACAGTTTTGGGATCGGTCAGGGCATAAACCTCGCCATATACCCGATCTGCATCGTCTGGTGACGGCATAGCACCGGGATAGGCGTTTTCGCCGGGGGCGTCCGGATCATCAATCTCATAGAG
>JABSSA010000082.1 GCA_013214665.1 Paracoccaceae bacterium | reverse complement strand
CGGGTGCGCGATGTGATCGTTGGCCGGCTCGGACCCGGCAGCGCCGAAGTGCTGGACCCCGGCACAGTCGAGGTGTGGATCGGTGACAAGAACAATGTGCCCGACATTCTGACCGCGATCGAGCGGTTGACGGTGCAGCCTGATGCTGTCGCGCGGGTGGTCGTGGACGAGAAATCCGGAACCATCGTGATGGGCGCCAACGTGCGGATCGGACAAGTCGCCATCAGTCAAGGCGGCCTGACCATCCGGGTGCAGGAAAACTACGCGGTCAGCCAACCCAACCCGCTTGCCATCGGGGGTGGCGCGGGCATTGCTTCGGGGGGTGGGATCAATATCGGGGGGACAACGGTTGTTGTGCCGGAAACCGAAATTGATGTGCGCGAACAAGAGCGGCAATTCACCATTCTGGATGGCAGCGTCAGCCTGCAAGATATGGTGGACGGCTTGAACGCCATCGGGGTTGGCGCGCGTCAGACCATCGCGATTTTGCAGGCGATCAAGGCCGCTGGTGCGCTGCACGCCGATCTGGAGGTAATCTGATGGATCTGCCGTCACTGCCAGTGGGCGCAGATGGCGTCCGTGCTGCACTTGCCAAAGCCCAGGGAGCCGCCAAAACCGAGCTGGGCAAGGATTTCGAAACTGTCTTTGTCACCCAGTTTGTGGATCAAATGATGAAGACCATTCCACCCACCGCGTTTGGCGGTGAGCAGCAGGCCGAGATGTGGCGATCCTTTATGTCTGAGGCGGTTGCAAAGGCGCTGGTGGATCAGGGCGGTTTTGGGCTTGGCGGGTCTGTGGATGAGATGATTGGTGCGTATGAGGCGGCGAGCCGCACGCAGGTGAAGTAGGCGTATCACGGGGGAAAGCTGTGTTTCGATTTGGAAAAAGACAGACGGCGCTTGCGGCGACGGCCTCATCCGGGGCGGTGTTGCCGACGGCCGAAGATATGGGCAACATCAAAGCCTATACCCAGAAGATACAGGAAGTTCTGACGCTTCTGAGCCAGGAGATTTCAGCGATCAAGGCTGGAGAGTTGGATCAGGTGACCGCGCTTTTCGAACAAAAGACGGCGTTGTTTAAGTGGTTGGAGCTGCGCACGCCACTGATCGAGCCGTTTTTGAACAATGAAGCGGCCAAGCAGCACCGGATGGATGATCTTCTGAAAGAACTCAGAGATCGTATCGAAGAAGACACACTGTTGCTGTCACGGATGGCTTCGGCGGCCAAGGCGATTGTGCGTGAGATGGAAAAGGCGAATGAACGCAGGGGGTTAGATGGCCTTTACGGCCAATCGGGCAAACTGTCGGACACTCCGAAAACCAAGAAAAAAGGCGTGGATACCGCGCTTTGAGACCCAGAATTTCTTGATTGTTTCAAAATACACGAAACGTTAACGCCCCTTTAATCTCCTCCAGCTTAGGTTCGGGCGTCGGCAGAAAAAGCTGATGTCAGTCAGAAGACTGAACATAAAAAAAGAGAATTGAGGAGAGCATTAAATGTCGTCCATTCTCACCAATAATTCGGCAATGGTGGCTCTGGCCACCTTGAACAATGTCAATCGGGGCTTGAATGAAACGCAAAACCGGGTGTCTTCCGGTTTGCAGGTGCGTTCAGGTAAAGAAAACGCCGCTTACTTCGCCATCTCTGAGACGATGAAGGGCGATAGCGGGATGTTCAAAGCCATCAATGAAGGCATGACATCCACGAAAAACTCTGTTGCAACAGCACGTTTGGGTGCTGAGACAGTCAGCGATCTTGCTGAAAGTTTTGTTGAGCGGGTCGCGTTTGCCCAGGGCAACGGTATCAACACCGCTGACGTGCAGCTGGAGCTTGACAGCCTCGTCGCACAGATCGGTTCGGCGATCAGTCAGTCCACATTTAACGGTGACAACCTCGTTGACTCCACAAGCACAGTCTCGGTTGTGACGGGTGTTTCCCGTGCCAGCGGTTCTTTCGCGCTGACCACCATCGACATCACAGAAGTCGACTTGGGCGCGATCCAGACCACACTGGCAGCCATTGACGTGTCCACTTCAACCGACCTCGTGGCGGATCTGTCCACAGCGGAAGGTGCGCTGGCTGATGCGATTACCGCGGCCACCAGCCTTGGTGTAAGCGAGAAAACGCTTGATGGCCAGATGATGTTCCTTGAGAGCCTCACCGATACACTCGACACGGGCATTTCCGCCATGGTCGATGCAGATATGGAAGAGGAGGCTGCACGTCTCCAGGCCTTCCAGGTACAGCAGCAGCTTGCAACGCAGTCGCTTTCGATCGCGAACCAGGCGCCGCAAAACATTTTGAGCTTGTTCCGTTAACGAGTAGCAGGTTTCAGTAGGCACCCCCTCCGTCTGGAACCATTTAGTAAACAGTGTAACAAGTTCTCCAGACCAAAGGGGGGCCTCATTGTGTCCCTCCACGAGCTCGATCGGCCACCGGGTGTATGCCCGGTGGTCGTCAACTCAGTCAGGTTGAGGCTGATCGGGCTGCGCCGCCTGCGCTTGTTCAAAAAACTGCGCCAATGGGTCTTCGACACCCGCTTCCAGCATCACCTGATACATCTGGGCAAAAGCGGTGTCCGCGCCAATCTGATCTTCTTTCGTTTGCGTCAAAAGACTGACCGCGCCGGTTTGAAACCGGATCGAGGCGTCTACTTCTGCGTCGGTGCCTGATCTATAGGCCCCAACCCGGATCAGATCTTCCATATCTGCATAACGCCCCAACGTGCGCCGCGCCGCGCGGGTGATTTCGTATTCTTCGGGCGAATGACATCCGGGCAACATACGCGACACCGATCCAAGCAGATCGATTGCCGGGTAGCGGCCATTCTCAGCGATTTTTCGATCCAAGATGATATGCCCATCCAGAATCCCGCGCACGGCATCGGATACCGGTTCGTTCATATCGTCGCCGTCGACCAGGATGGTGTAAACGGCGGTGATATCGCCTTCGTCGGCATGGCCTGGCCCGGCACGCTCCAAAAGCTGGGGCAGCTCGGAAAACACGCTGGCCGGATAGCCACGGCTGGCCAGTGGCTCGCCGCGTGTCATACCGATATCGCGTTGCGCCATGGCAAAGCGCGTCACGCTGTCGACCAGCAACAACACATGCTTGCCTTCGGCGCGAAAGGTTTCGGCGATACGGGGCGCGGTCAGGGCCGCTTGCTTGCGCAAAAGCGGGGCCTCATCCCCCGTGGCCACCACAACGACTGACTTGGCAAGCCCTTCGGGGCCAAGGTCTTCTTCGATGAAATCCTGCACTTCGCGGCCGCGTTCACCCACCAAACCGATCACAACCACGTCTGCCTCGACGTTGCGGGCGAGCATGGCCATCAACGTCGACTTGCCCACACCAGACCCGGCAAAAACGCCGATACGCTGCCCGCGACAGAGCGGGGTAAAGATGTCGATCCCCGCAACCTTGGTTTCCAGCTTGGCCCCAACCCGCCGACGTCGCATCGCATTTGGTGGCGTGAGGCTAATGCTGTCCGGCCGTTTGGGGCGTGGGGTGGTGTCGGGCTTGTTCAATGGCCGCCCCAGCGCATCGACGACACGCCCCAACCAGCTTTCGTCCGGCGTCACCAGATCGCTGAATTCCACCAGCTCAACCGAATCTCCAATCGAGGCTCCGGCCCATGTGCCGAAAGGCAACAGCAGCACCGAATTGGAATCGACGGCGATCACTTCGGCCTCAATGATCGCCCGCTTGGTGTGCACTTTGCAGCGCCCGCCCACGTCGGCAAATCCAACCAGCCCAACAACAGTCATGTTTAGGCCAGATATAGCGCTGACCTTGCCAAAAACTGATCTTGGTTTGATGTCGAACAGTGTTCTATTCATCTGCTTGTTCATGGATAGCAAAATTTAATTCTTTATTAACTCCGCTTTTACTTGGTATAAACCTTGTGAGAGAGGTGAGTCTACGATGAACTTGAAAGAAACCAGTCTGTTTCAAGTGGCGTCCCAGCGGTTGCAGTGGCTGTCGGAGCGGCAGCGCGTGATTTCCGAGAATATCGCCAATGCTGACGTGGCCGAATACCGGGCGCGCGAAGTTGAGAGCTTTGAAAGCTTTGTGACCAGTTCTTCGAAGGCCCAGGCGGGTTATCAGGCGCAAGTGGTCGAGGCCAAGGCAAGCTGGGGCGAAGACCTGACCGGCAACAATGTCGTGCTGGAAGAGCAGATCATGGAAGCCTCATCGAACGCCGGGCAATACCGCGTCGCGGCAAATCTGTACCGGAAAGCGCATGAAATGCTGATTTCCGTCGCAACCAGACGATAACCTGAGGAGGTAGGACATGGATCCGCTCAAGCTGATCAGCACCATCGCATCCAGTGGGATGCGCGCACAATCCGAACGTCTTCAGGTGGTGTCCGAAAACGTGGCGAATGCCTATTCGACCTCGCAAACACCGGGTGGAGAGCCCTATGCGCGCAAATCGGTGTCGTTTGAGGCGGCAAAGGTGGGCGATGTGGATGCGGCCATCGTGCAGATTGGCGACATTGAACAACACGATGGCAGTTTCAAGCTGCGGTACGAGCCGACACATCCGGCTGCGGATGAGAACGGTTATGTGAAAATGCCTGACGTCAATCCGTTGATCGAGATGAGCAATATGCGCGAAGCAGCGCGCAGCTATGAGGCCAACTTGTCGATGATGGAAAACGCGCGTGAAATGCGGCGACTTCTGGTCGATCTGTTGCGGTAAGGGGCTGAGATGACTGATTTTTCCTCTATCAGATCAGCGGCTGAGATCAAATCTGCCTATGCCAATGCGACGCAAACCAAGACGTCGCAATCGGGTATTCCGCAGGCGGACATGGCCGAAAAGACCAACAGCTTTTCGCAGATGGTCGCAGAGGCTGCGGCGGGGGCTGTTGAGACTGTGCGCACCGGGGACCAGACGGCCATTGCCGGGGTCAGCGGCAATGCCACGGTCCAGCAGGTGGTCGAAGCAACCATGGCGATGGAAAGCACCGTTCAGGTGTCTGTCGCGCTGCGCGACAAGCTGGTGGAAGCCTACCAGGAAGTTCTGAGAATGCCGATCTAAGGGCGGACAGGGCAATGGATGCGACAACAGCCTATGACATGATCCGACAGACAATCATGACAACACTTTGGGCCTCGGCCCCGGTGTTGTTGATTGCGCTGGGGGTTGGCCTTGTGATCGCGTTTTTCCAGGCTCTGACGCAGATCCAGGAAATGACGCTGACGTTTGTGCCAAAAATTGCGGCGATCTTTCTGACTGTTGTGCTGACACTGCCCTTTATGTTCGCGTCGCTGACTGTGTTGTCGGATGCGATTTTTGATTTCATCGTCAATGGGTTCGGCTGATATGGGCGCGTGGCGAACAGCCGTTCTGGGCGTGACGGTGAGCCTGTCTTGCGCGGCGTCCTCGGCGGCGACTTTGGCGTCTGAAGCCTGGGGTGATTTTTACCGCCCCACGGAGCCTGCGCAACGCACAGCTCAGCAGCAGCCGATCACCTTTGCAACTGATGCGTCTTCGGTCTGTTTGCTTGAGATATTTGAGGCGCAAATCCGTCATGACATTCCGGGCAATCTGTTGTTGGCCATTGGCCTGCAAGAGGCGGGCCGACGCGTGGATGGCACCGATACGGTGTGGCCTTGGACGGCCAACGCCGTCGGCACGGGGGCCTTTCTGCGCGATAAGGCGGGGGTGAAAGCCTGGGTGCGCAGCCGGCAAGCCGACGGTGTGCAATCGATTGATGTGGGCTGTATGCAGATCAATCTGCATTGGCATGGCCGCGCCTTTCGCGATCTGGATCATGCGCTCGACCCGCGCGAAAACGTGGATTACGCAGCACGGTTTTTGGTGCGTCTCAAGCAAGAGACCGGCAGCTGGTGGGAGGCCGCCGGCCGCTATCATTCGGCAACCGAACGCTACAAAACGGCTTATCTCGCCAAGCTGGTGCAAAATCAGGAGCGGGCCAACCAAGGGCTAGGGGATATAGCCGATCTGGTGATTGCGGCGTCGAATGTAGACCCCGAAAGCCCGCCCAAGATCACTGTGCCACCGCCTGATGTGCATTGGACCGCCAATATCGCGCCCGGGGATGAAGGCGGATCTGTCGGATATCATTCGATCTATACGGTCATGCCCATCCGCAACGCATTCTTTACCGCACAAGCCGGGGAGGGCACGCCATGAGCGAAGACACCCGCCCGGCAAACGCGTTGCCGTTTTCATTTGATCTGTCGTCTTTCGGCCAAAACAACCGGGATATCCTGTTTGCTGTTGGCGTGATGCTGATCCTGGCGATGCTCTTTGTGCCATTGCCGCCGGTGATGCTGGACTTCGGGTTGGCTTTGTCGATTTCGCTGTCCGTGCTGATCCTGATGGTTGCGCTTTGGATCAAAACGCCGTTGGACTTTGACAGCTTCCCGACCATTCTGTTGGTCGTGACCATGCTGCGGCTGGCGCTCAACATCTCGTCCACCCGTTTGATCCTGAGCGAAGGCCATAATGGTGCCGGTGCCGCAGGGCAGGTGATCGAAGGCTTTGCCAATTTCATCGTGGGTGGTGATTTCATCATCGGGATCATTGTCTTTGCGATCCTTGTGATCATCAATTTCATCGTAATCACCAAAGGTGCTACCCGGATTGCCGAAGTTGCGGCACGGTTCTCATTGGATGCGTTGCCGGGCAAACAGATGGCGATTGATGCGGATCTGGCGGCAGGGATCATAGATGAAGCAGAAGCCAAGGAACGCCGCAAACAGGTAGAAGAGGAAAGCGCCTTTTTCGGGGCGATGGATGGTGCGTCCAAGTTTGTGCGCGGTGATGCGGTTGCGGGCATCATCATCACGTTGATCAACGTGATCGGCGGGATCGTGATCGGCATGGCGACCAAGGATCTCACGGCCGGTGAGGCGGTGAGCAACTATTCCGTGCTGACCATTGGTGACGGTCTGGTCACCCAAATCCCCGCGCTCGTGGTTTCGTTGTCCGCGGGTCTTTTGGTGACCAAGGGGCGCACCAAGGGGGCCGCCAACGAGGCGGTGATCACACAGCTTGGCAACTTCCCTAAGGCGCTGTTTTTGTCTGCTGGTTTGATCTTTGTCATCGGCTGGTTGCCCGGCTTTCCCACAGTGATTTTCATGGCTCTGTCAGCGGCCTTGGTCGGTGCGGGCTATGTCGTGCGCCAGCAGGTCGCGCTGCGAGAGCGGATGGGCGATGCACAGGCGCAGACACCTGAACAAAAGGGCGAGGAAGAGGAAGAATCTATCCCGGAAATGCTGCGCGTCGATGATGTGCGACTCAGCCTTGGCACCGGTCTTGTGTCGCTGATCACGTCGATGGATTCGATCTTGCCAAACAAGGTCAAAAGCCTGCGAATGCTGTTTATCAAAGAATACGGATTTGTCCTTCCGCCAGTGCGGATCAAGGATGATCCGGCTTTGCCCGGAAAGACCTATTCCATTGAACTGCAAGGGGTTGAGACCGCCAAGGGCGAGGTCAATCCATTGATGATGATGGTCATCAACCCAACAGGCGAAGAGCTTGGTATTCCCGGTGAGAAAACCCGCGAGCCCACATTTGGGCTGGAGGCGATGTGGGTCGATGAAGACAGCGCAATGCAGGCCGAGAATATGGGCTTTACCGTGGTGGACCCCGAAAGCGTCATCACCACACATTTGACTGAGGTGATCAAAGAACACTTGCCCGAAATCTTGTCATACGAGATGACGCAAGAGCTGATTGACGGGCTGCACAAGGATTATCAAAAGCTGCTGAGCGATTGTGCGGTCAACGCGCCAGCGGTCACACTGCAACATGTGTTGCAGGCGCTGCTGTCCGAGCGCGTGTCGATCCGCAATCTGCCCAAAATCGTCGAAGCCATCGCCGAAGCGACGGCTACAACACAGAACATCAAGAACATCGTCGAACATGTGCGCACCAAGCTGGCCAAGCAAATCTGCCAGTCTTTGGCGGATGAAAAGGGCTATGTGCCGGTGATCAATCTGGGCGCGTCGTGGGAAACAGAGCTGACCAATTCGATCTCCAATGCCGATGGGCAGGATACGTTCCTGTTGTCGCCCACACGGGTGCAAGAGCTGGTGCTGTTGTTGCGTCAGGAAATCCAGAAATTCTCGGAAGGGGATCAATGGCCCGCGATTTTGGTCACGCCCAAGGTGCGGCCCTATCTGCGGTCCATTCTTGAGCGGGTCAGCCCGATGACCAATGTGATTTCGCACAACGAAGTGCATCGCAAATCGTCGCTGCGGACCGTCGGCACTTTGGGGTCATGAGATGACGCTGGATGGCTTTGTTGCTGGGCTGATCTTCTCTTACTTTCTTGTGGTTGCACGTCTTGGTTCGGCGCTGATGTTCATGCCCGGCTTTGGCGAAGTGCAAATCCCCGTGCGGGCGCGCTTGTCTTTTGCGCTGGTGCTGTGCGCGGCCCTTTTGCCCATCGTCAAGCTGCCTGCGGCCATTCCTGACGGGCTGGTGGGTATGGCGATGATGCTGGGTCTTGAGGTGACAATCGGCCTGTGGATTGGGCTGTGCGCGCGGGTGCTTTTGGCGTCGATGCAGTTTGCAGGCTACCAGATCGGGCAGGTTTCGGGGCTCGCCAATGCCTTTGGCCCGTCTTTTGGATCCTTCGAAGGCGCGACAATGGTCGCCACGCTGATGTTGGTCAGCGCCGTGGCGTTGATTTTCGCAACGGACACCCACCACATCATCCTCAGAGCGCTTTTGGCCAGCTATGACGTATTTCCTCCGGGATTGATCATGATCCACGATCTGGCGGATCAGATCGTTCGGATGGGCGCGCACAGCCTTTATGTCGGCACCGCCATCGCCGCGCCGTTCTTTGTGATGGGGGTGATCTTGAACCTGGGCATGGGGTTGGCCAACCGGCTGATGCCACAGCTGCCGGTCTTCTTTGTGGCGGCGTCCATGTTGATCGGGTTCGGGTTGTTAATCTTTGCGCTGTCGATGCCGTCGATCCTTGAATTCTACATCCTGCAATTTCAGGAATGGCTTATGGGGTTCCGCGTGTAACCCATGGCAGAGAACCAAAACGACAGTACGGAAAAAACCCTAGATCCGACGCCGAAAAAGCTGCAGGACGCGCGCAAGAAAGGGGATGTACCCAGTTCCAGAGAAACCGGGAACATGACGGTGATCCTTGCCTTGCTTGGCGTCACGGTTGTGGTGCTGCCCTGGCAATTGCCAGCTATCGTGTCTGCGCTTTGGGCGACGATTGAGAAGGCGGGTGAGATCGTGATTGCCCCCGGCCAGCCCGGCATCGTGCAGGCCGGCAGTGTGATGAGCGATGTGTCGATGATGCTGGCCCGTTCCATTGCGCCCATCTTTCTGGTCTTCATCGTAGGTGCGATCCTTGGCACCGTTATTCAGGGCCAGACCGTTATCGCCTTTGAGCGCATTCAGCCCAAGCTGTCCAAAGTATCACTGCGCGAGGGGTTCAAACGCCTCTTTTCGCTCAACTCATTGGTCGAGTTGGCCAAAAGCCTGGTGAAGGTGTTTGTCGTGGGCGCTTTGGCGCTCTGGATCAGCTATTCAGCCGTGCAATCCATCTGGCAGACCACGGGGTTCTTGCCGGAATACCTGTTGGGTTACATCGCGGATGCTGCCCGCCAGCTGTTGATTGCTGTGGCCATCTTTGTCGTGCCAGTTGCCATTGCCGATATCCTGTGGCGCAGGTTCGAGTGGATGAAAAAGCAGCGGATGAGCCACAAGGATCTGAAAGACGAACAAAAAGAAAGCGAAGGCTCCCCCGAAGTACGGGCCAAGCGCGCGCGCCAGCGGATGGATCTTTCGCATCAGCGCACCGTTTCAATTGTGCCGCAGGCCACACTCGTGCTGACCAACCCGACGCATTATGCTGTCGCCTTGCAATATGATCCGGATGTGGATCTGGCTCCGCGCTGCGTGGCCAAAGGGGCCGATAATGTGGCCCGCCGTATCCGCGAGATCGCCTTTGAGCATGAGGTGCCGGTGATCGAAAACAAACCGCTGGCGCGTTTGCTTTACGATACGGTGGAACTGGAAGACATCGTGCCAGTCGAGCATTGGGAGATCGTGGCCGAGATCGTCAGCTATGTCTTTGATCTGCAAAAGAACGTGAAACGCAAGCCACCTTCCGGTTCCATGCTGCGCACGGAATAACCTCGCCACACCGAGCAGAAAAAAAGACCTGCGCAGGTGCGCAGGTCTGTTGAGGTGGAGGTTGGAGATTACGGCGCCCCGCATTCAGGCGGAACGTTTAAGAGATTTACTTGAGCTTGATACCGACCAAATCCTGATCCGCTGGCAATTGCGAACGTTCCAGGATGATCTTGGAAACCGCTCGTGCCCGCACAGGAGCCATTTTCGCCAGAATGGGTGCGGCACTACGTGGCTTCATGGTGCCCATCACCATCACGGTGGTTTCGATGTCCAGATCGTCCATGATCCGCGCCGCATCTGCGGGCTTCATGCTGGAATAAAAGGCGATCAGCCGGTCCAGATCGTCCGTCTTGGCGGCTTCCATACGATCCAGCAGATTGCCAATCTCGTCGCGCAGCTCCGTCAGCGAGTCTTTTTCGATCGTCAGCGCCTCGCGTGCCAAAGCAACTTCGGCCCGGTCCAGATCGATGCGGCGCTTTTGCTCGGCCAGCAGATCGCGTTCGACCCGAATAGAGCGCAGCAGCTCTTCCGGGACGATCGCGTTTTCGTCAACCTTGGGCTCCGGCAGATCCGTGACCAATTCAGGCACATTCTCTTCAGGCTCCGCTGCGGGCTTTTTGCTGTCATCCTCACCAGCGGCCAGAATGATCTGGGCAGGCTCGGCGGCCGTTGAGCCGGTAAAAATCGACATGTCGGGCACGGATACCGCGGCTTTGGCCAAAAGCGACGCGCCCAACGCGCCCAGCATCAATTTCCCAGCAACCATTGGTTAGCTCCTTAGGCTTTTTGCGGATCGCGGGTGAGCTCAAAAAAGCGCTTCACCAGATCGTTTTTGTCTTGCACCAATTTGACCCCGGGAAACTCAGGCTCGGCTGCTCGCTTGCGCAGGAATGGCATGTCCAACCCTTTTTGTTTGTCGCGTGGCTCAGGCTGTGGCTCTGGCGCCCGACGCGCGTTTTCCAGCGTTTTTTCCACCCGTTCTGCATCCGAGATGCTGGCCCGCATGGTGTTAACGGATTGCTCGGACTTATCGACAGCCCATGAGAATTGTTCGACCAGCGGCTCAAGCTCCTTCAAGGTCTGCATCAAGACCTGAACTTTGCGAGACACCCGGTATCCATACGCGAGGCTGCCTGCGAGCAGGCACATGATGATGGCATCAACGATGATTGCGGTCATTTTTTGTCTCCTTGTCGTCTTGTTCCAGAAAATCTGTGATTTGCACGG
This sequence comes from Paracoccaceae bacterium, assembly GCA_013214665.1. Classification (GTDB taxonomy): domain Bacteria; phylum Pseudomonadota; class Alphaproteobacteria; order Rhodobacterales; family Rhodobacteraceae. The sequence goes on along the minus strand of JABSSA010000082.1, from coordinate 27,914 downwards.
CGGCGACGCCGTTGTTCTTTTTGCCAAGTTCGCATTTGAACATCGGCGTATCGGCCACGCGGATGGTGGCCTCTTGGCCTTCTTCGGCGCGCACTTCGATCACGGAGCCGGGTTTCCATTTCATGATGGTCTGAATGGGCACCACATATTCCGACAGCACCACCTCCAGCTCGGTCTCCGCGCGCTCGATTTGGCCGTTAAGTTGGGTCTTCCAGGCGTTCACTGTATCGCCACGGTCACCAAAATAGATCTTGCCCAAATCTGGGCGGATCGGTTCCAGCGCGTCATAGGGCACAACGATCTCAAGAATACCGGTCTGCCCGGCCATAGCGACCGAGAACTTCATGCGCACACACAAACTGGATTGCTTGGCGATTGTGACGGATTCAGGATCCAGCTCTATGCGCACCAGATCAAGATCGGTTGGGAACACCGTGGAAAACGCGCTTTGCAATTCGTTCAGAACACCGGCAGAGAGTTTTTCACCAAATCCCTGTTCGATGGCTGTGAAATCCCGCACTTCGGCGACTTCGATCTTTTTGGGGTTCCCACCCAGCATCAGTTCGGTGGCCACAACAACCAACGCGTAATCCACGGCAACCATCAATTCACCTTCGAAAGGATGGCCCACGCCAATGCCAAAGATCGCCGGGTTTGGCAGTGCTTCGACCACCTGTGCCATCGGCACGTAATCCAGCTGGATCATTGATGTTTCACACAACGTGCGTGTCAAATCGCTCAGCATACCAGACAGATTGCCCACCATGCGCTCCGCCACGATGTCGAGCATGGGCAGACGCTCATAATTGAAGTCCGACATGCGGATGATCTCATCGACCAATTCGCCTGTCTGACTTGAGGTTTGTGTGTCTGCAGCAGCCATACGTGTGTGCTCGCCCCGTTACTGGATGATCAGATCGCTGATCAGGATTTCTTGTGGCAGATCGCTTCCCACTGCGGCGCGGGCGCGTTTGAGGAGTTCAGATTTGACCTGCAGCAAACCGGCCATGCCGCGCACATCCGATTCCGTGCGCCCGCGGAGATAGGCGTTGAACACATCGCGCATGAACGGCTGGCGCTCGCGCACTGCCGTCGAAGCGCCTTCGTCGGTGCGATAGACGACGATGATGTTCATTTTCAAAAACGCCTTCACCGGCGCGCCGTTCGCATCAAAGCCCTGAATGTTGGTCAGGAAGTCGGCAAACTCGAGAAGCCCGTTGTCTTCCACAACTGCGTCTTCGCCGTCTTTGCCTTTCTTGCCGTCATCCTTTTTCTTGTCGTCTTTCTTGTCCTTCAAGGCTATGGCGTCTTCGGCTGGCTGCCCATCCTTGGCCAGCGGATCTACAATCTGGCCCTTCTTGGCCATCTTCTCACCGTCACCACCCTCTTTCTTGGCCATCTTCTCATCGCCTTTGTCGTCTTTCTTTTCATCGACGTACTCAGGCTCGTAGGCGGCGGCGTCGTTGGAAAAGGCCATGCGCGCCAAATAGAACCCGCCCCCAAGCGAGAGCAGGCAGGTCACCGCAGCGGCAATCAGCAGCAGCCGGGAGGACTTGGGCTTTTTGCCCTCTGCCTCTTCTTCCGGCGCAGCGGCTTCGCTGTTTTTGTCCTTGTCGTCCGCCATGGAAAGACTCGAATCCCCAACCAAGTATAGATTCAATCTGTACTTGGGCAGTCCTTGTTTTTCAAGAATATTGTACTTGAAATTAATGCCTGGTTAATGTTTATTTTTGGAAAACAGGCAGGCAGTGAAGATATGGGCGATCTTATAAGAAATATACTTGATCAGGCGTCGCAAAGATACGCCCTTATCGTGGGTTTAGGCGCTGTTATCCTTGCACTTTTGTTCTTGGGGCTCACGGCGATCACCCGGCCGGACTATGCGCCTTTGTTCACGAATCTCTCCACCGGATCAGCCAATTCGGTCCAGACGACTCTGAGCTCTGCGGGAATCAACGCGGCCATTTCAGAGGATGGATCCGGGGTCTCAGTGCCGCGCGAAGATCTGGCGCGCGCACGTATGGTTGTCGCCGAAGCCGGAGGCCCGGTGGACGGCGAACCGGGGTGGGAGCTTTTCGACGACCAAAGTGGTTTGGCAATGAACTCCTTCCTGCAGCGGGTGAACCGCCTGCGCGCGATGGAGGGCGAACTTGCCCGTTCGATCAAAACGCTGGATGGTATCCAAAGCGCGCGGGTGCACCTCGTGCTGCCTGAACGCGAACCGTTTTCCACGGAAATTCCGGCACCACGCGCCTCTGTGATTTTGCGCCCGAATTCGGGCCGCGCGGTGACTAAGAAACAGGCGATTGCGGTGCGCAATCTTGTGGCGTCCGCGGTGTCCGAGCTTGAGGTGGGGCGCGTGACCGTGCTGTCCGCCAATGGTGAGACCATTTTGGCGCAAGAGGCAGGCAACGATGGCCAGGTCACGATCCAATCGACCAAGACCGCGATCGAAGACCGCCTGTCGCGGGAAATCACCAGCATCCTGACCGCACGTGTGGGCGCGGGCAACGCGCGGGTGCGGGTGAATGTGGATCTGACAACTGAGCGTGAAATGCTGGTCGAACAAACGTTTGACCCAGATCAGCAGGTGGTGCGGTCGACGGAAAGCAAATCGGAAAACCAGTCTGATACCGACAGCGGCGGCAATGTTGGGGTGGAAAACAATATCCCGGCAGCGCTCGCAGAACCAGGCGGGGCAGGGGCCACCAACAACCGGTCTGAATCGGATGAAACGGTGCGGTACGAGATCGGCAACACGCGTCGCGAAATCGTGCGTGAAGCGGGTGATGTCAAACGTATCACGGTCGCGGTTTTGGTTAACGGCATCTATGCCGTCGATGGGGCAGATGTCGAATACACCGAGCGCAGCGAAGAAGAGCTGGCGCGGTTGTCGGAGCTGATCAAATCCGCCGTAGGGTTTGAGGCGGAGCGCGGTGACAGCGTGTCTGTGGATAGTATGCGGTTCATGGATTATTCGATGGATCTGGGCGAGCCGGTATCCACGTCGGCGACCGAGCGGCTGGCAGACAACATTGTGCCAATCGTGCGTGGATTGATGGGTATTGTGCTGATCGGCTTGGTTTTGTTGTTGGGCGTGCGCCCGCTGCTGCGCCAGTTGAACCCCGATCCGACGAAAGAGCTGGATGCACCAGAAGCCGAAGGCGCATTGGAAGCACCACAAGGCGATGCATTGGCGGCCGATGCCCAACCGGGTCTGCCGCAGCTTGAAGGCGCTGGTGGGGCGGGTCAATTGCCCGGTGCCGGGGCAATGGAAGGTGGCGTGCCTGCGTTGCCAGGGCAAGCCGCCGAAGCCGGGGCTTTGGCGCCGCTGGACGATGAGGCGTTGGTGACAACCGACGGTATCGCTGGCGGATTGCAGCGCAAGAAGATCGATCTTGTACGCACTTTGGCAGATGAAAAACCAGACGAGGCCCTGCGGGTTCTGCGTCAATGGTTGATGGCTGAGGCCGAAGCATGATTGACCTGTTTTTCAGAAATTTCGACGAGGCCCGGCCAGACGAAGGCCCACCGGTCGAAGAGATCGAAGAAGACTTCGCTGAGCCGCCGCGCGAGTTGAATCTGGATGATCTTTTGGCCGAAGCGCGGCAAGCGGGCTATGACGAAGGTCACGCTGTGGCCACTCAGGCGCTGCAAACACAATACGCGGAAAGCGATGCGGCGCAGATGCGGGCGGATCACGCAGTGATCCAAGGGCATTTGGCCGAACTTCTACAACGCGACGCCACACGACAAGAGGCAACGCACCGGGAAGTTTATGAGATGTTTCTGGGCATCGCCGAGCGGTTCGTTCCCGAATTTCTGGATGCTTACGGCGAACAGCTGGCCTTGGCGCGCGTTCAAGAGGCTTTGCAGACAATACAGACCAGCTCTGAGATCCGCGTTCAGGCGCACCCTGCTGTGGCGACGGCCTTGCAAGACATGCTTGCGCAGGATGGGGGCGGTGATGGTGCGGATCAGCGCATCAAAATCACTTCGGATGACACAGGGCCAACCGCGAACGTCACGTGGCGCGAAGGGCGGTTTGAATATTGCCTCGACACAGCCAGCGCCGCGCTGATGGAAGAACTTCATAACATGGCCGCAGCCGCAGGCCTGAGAGCAGAGGAATAGGCACATGGTGGAAACGCCCCAAGACGACACTGCAGAGGTGCAAGACGCGGCCCCCGAAGGAACGGACGCCCCCGAATCCTCCCTCCCAAAGGCTGAGGATGTCGCCGCAAATATGCCGCAGGATGAGAACGGCAAAACCGTTGCTGCGATCCTGGGCTTGAAGATGGATGTAAGGGTGGTTCTGGGCCGCTCGAAAATGCCAATCGGGGAGCTTCTGGAGCTGACCAAAGGCTCTGTGATCGAACTTGACCGCAAGGTCGGTGAGCCGGTTGATGTCATGATCAACGACCGAACGGTTGCGCGCGGTGATCTGGTGCGTGTGAAAGACGACTTGCTGGGCGTGGCTCTGCGGGAAATCGTCAAAGATATTTCGTTCGACGAGTGATGCGCCGTCAGCCCCTCTCTTTCGGCTCTGCGCCCATTGCCCTGACCCTGGCGGCCGTATTGTGCCTGCTGCCGGTTTCAGCCTGGGCGCAAGCGTCGGATTTGGGGGGCTTTATCCGAGATTTGTCGTCTCAGTTTGGCGATGTGGAGCCCGGCAGCGACGCAGGTTCCAGCCTATCTGGGCGATTGATCCAACTCTTTGCGCTGATCACGGCGCTCAGCATTGCACCAGGCCTTCTGGTTGTAATGACCAGTTTTACGCGGTTCGTCATTGTATTTTCGATGCTGCGTCTGGCGCTGGGTTTGAACCAGACGCCGCCAAATATTGTTCTCAACGCCATGGCGCTCTTTATGACGTTTTATGTGATGCAGCCGGTGTTCGATGATGCATGGGAAAATGGCCTCTCGCCACTGCTTGACAATGCCATCACCGAAGAACAAGCTATAGGGGAAATCGCGGAACCGTTCCGCGTGTTCATGACCGCGAATACGCGGGAAAAAGATGTGCTGTTGTTCCAGGAATTCGCCGCCCAGAACGGGCAGGCGCAATCCGCCGAAAGCGAAGAAGTCGCTTGGCGTGTCATAGTTCCCGCGTTCATGCTCTCCGAGCTACGTCGGGCTTTCACGATTGGATTCCTGATTTATCTTCCGTTTGTTGCGATCGATTTGATCGTGGCTTCGGTCTTGATGAGTGCTGGTATGATGATGCTGCCCCCTGTGTTGGTGTCACTGCCGTTTAAGGTCATTTTCTTTGTACTTATAGATGGTTGGTACATGTTGGCCGGCTCGTTGATACAATCGTATTTTACGGCTTTACCATGACCCATTTTTACGAGTCTCGATTAATGATCACCATGTTTACCCACAAAGGAGATGGCCACGCATGAACCATTTTATTCCAATAGGGAAACACATGCCGCTTAGTGGTGCTCAGAAATCGGCCATCCTATTCCTCTGCTTAGGTGAGGACAGGGGGGGCAACTTGATGCAGAAGCTCTCAGAGCCTGAGATCAAGAAAATTACGGATGCCATTACCTCTATGGGGGAAATCGACTCGGAGACGGTCGAGGAAACGCTTGAAGAATTTGGTGAGAAACTGGGCGATGGCGGGGGTGTTTTCGGCTCCATTGATTCTGCCAAAAACCTGTTGTCACAGTTCCTGCCCGAAGACCGGGTCTATGCGATCTTGGGCGAGATTTCGTCGCGCGAAACCACAGATGTTTGGGCGGAATTGTCTAATCTTGACGATCGCGTGTTGGTTGATTTTCTGCGCAGGGAGCAAAATCAAACCGTTGCTGTGATTTTGTCGAAAATTAACCCGGACGTTGCCGCCAAGATCCTGCCGATGTTGGGGGATGATCGGATACCTGATTTGGTGGAACGCGTGATCGATATGGAGAGCCTTTCCGCTGAATCGCTTCACATGATCGAACAAACCATCAAGCGCGATGTGCTGTCGTCTGGGTCAAATCAGGCTGAGGCGCGCACCGAAAAGCAGCTTGTTTCGATCTTCAACAAGCTGGACGAAGACGTGTTTGGGGCGCTGTCGCGCGAGCTGGAAGAGCGGGTGCCTGATCAGTTCCGGTCGATCAAACAAAAGATGTTCCTGTTTGATGATATCGCGGCACTTGACGACACGATGCTGGCCAAGGTGATGCGCGAAGTTACAGGCAATACCCTGCCGATGGCGCTGCGTGGCGCGAAAAAAGACATCCGCGAACGCTTCCTCAACGCCATGCCGTCACGTTCACGTGGTATGCTGCAAGAAGAGATGGAGGCGATGGGCCCCGTCAAAGCACGCGACGTGAAAGCCGCTCAGTCCGAGATGGTGGAAACCACGCTGCGCATGGCCGCTGATGGCGAAATTGAGCTGCCGGATGACGATGAGCAGATGCTGTAAACGATCAGCGCGTCACTGATAGAGACGTGACGCGCCGATTGGCAGGTTTGTCACATCCAGTGTGATGGGGATGATCTGCGGCCCTGTCCCGAAGGACACAAGCAAAGAAGACGCCACGCTGCTGGCCGCCGCCGCTGGTGGGTTTAGCGCGTCTGAAATGGCGATGAACCTTGTGGTTAGCCGCTCCCGCTCTTCCGGGTCTGCCAGATCAGCCAGATCGAATTTTTCTTCGAAAATCCGGCGCTGCACATCGAGATCAAGGCCGGATACGGATTCGGGTATGCCCAGGGCGGTTTGAAAAAATCGGGTCAGATCGCGGTCGCGCAAAATCTCGAACCAGTTGTTGATCGAGTCGGCTTGTTCGCGAAACTCCAGCACCGTGCCAACCGTGGAATTCTGGTCACCGCTGTTGTTGATGTACACTCGGTTGAAATACCGGGTGGTGACAGCCTCAACAAAAGCTTCCGACGTAAAATCAGGGGTTTGAGGGCCTTCCGCGGTGGTGAACCCCAGGGCCAGGTGCATTTCACGAAACCGTTGGTCCGTGAGGCGGTTCAGCAACGATGCCGGATCTTCCGGGTCGCTTTCCAGAGTCTTTCGGATCAACCCCCTGCCGAAAATCTGATCTTCGAGATCAAAAGCACGCATCACAAAGCTGTACACCTCGAAATCGGCCACGAACTCTTCGGGCGTGGAGATAGAAGAGATGCGTTCGGCAAAAGCCTCAGCAGCGCGTTTGTGCACAGGCTCATTGTTCAACAACTCAAGTTGCCGATCCCGTGTGGAATCCAGCAGGTTAAGTGCAACGTTGCTGCTAAGGCCTGAAATCGAGATCATTGGATCGCGCCTAGCCGTCTGTGCCGGTTTTCTTGTTCTTGGCGTTGATCATTTCGAACAATTGCGCCTCATAATTGATCACAGGTCGCAAGGACCGCATCGCGTTATAATAGTCTGACGTTGACACATGCTGTGCCGCTTCAAAGAAGTGCTTAGACATTTCGTCATGAAACAGAGGCACGAGTTGCCCAAGCTTCTTTTGCACCTTCGGTATCAGCTTTTCGCGGACATTTTGGTCCAGCAATGAGGCCTGAATAAGGAAATAGACCTCTTTCACGGGTGTCCGTGCTTCGTCTTCTTTCAACAGGTCAGACTCACGCACCACATCCGCGTGGTTTTCAATAGTGATCATCTGGCGTCGATCCGAGTTTTGGATGACGCATCCGTTGATAACGATCCGTTCGTTCGGTTTTAAAGTAAGCCGTAGTGCCATTATGTCACCTCGCTGGGCTTAAGGCGCGTCCGCTTAGGCCGTCGATTATGCTGCGATTTATGTCGATTAGAGGGCGAATTTCTTTACCCCCCGCCATCACGGACTGTGTGTGGTTTTCGACCCAAACGGCCAATGAGATCAGGGAAGCACGTAGGTTTTCGTCCAGTTGGTTCTCGCTCTCCATCAAGTCATGCTTGAGCGACATCCAAATTTGCTGGTTCTTCCACAGCGAGTTGCGGCCCCCATCGGCCAACATCTGCAAGCGATCAAACCGCTTTTCCGCTTGATCGAACTCTGCCTGAAATTTTTCAAGCTCTGACGTTGCTTGCTGTAGGATCCGACGTTCGATTTGACGCGGCGACTCCGTATTGGAGATCGTCCGCTTGTACGCGGTTAAGCCCATCTTTTTTGCACCTGTTTTTTTGTATTCTGCCTCGAGGTCAGACTAGGTGGGCGCAGTTAAAGGAAAATTAACGAATCGGCGTCTTTACCTACGGGGACTCTGCTTTTACATGCGCGATTGCTGCTGTGACAATAATGCAACGCCGCTTGCGGTCTCTGGGATTCCGCCACTGTAATCAGAGCGTTACGGGCGGATTTTCGTCACAACATCGATTTCGGTGCACAACCAGAATGCGACCATAGATTGGTAAAAGGGGCCGGTAAGGCCCATAATTGTCCAAATCCTGAGCCCAAAATCCCTCGTTTCCGCACATTGTTCGATTTTTTGTCCAAATCCCGCCACATTTCTCAGGCTGTATGAACGGGCTCCTGATGACACCGTGATTTGGCCGGTGTGTCGGTACGCCAGAAGGCGAAACGAGTAGCTTGCGTAGTGTGTCGCCTTGTTTGGAGCGCGGATGTTCCGCGATATATCATGACCAGCATGAAACTTTTGGTTGTCGATGACGACCCAATGATCAGAGAACTTCTGAAAGAAATCCTTGTCGCCCACGGCTATCAGGACATTACCTATGCCGAAGATGGCGAGCATGCGCTCAAAATCATCTCCCGCGAAGCTACGCCCTTTGATTGCTTTATGTTCGACATTCAGATGCCGAACATGGACGGCATCGAATTGTGCCGCCGCACGCGTCTGCTGGCGCACTATATAGAGACGCCAGTGATCATGATCACTGCGATGAACGAACGCGACTACATTGATCGCGCGTTCAACGCCGGCGCCACGGATTACGTGACCAAACCGTTTGATGTGACAGAGCTGATCTCGCGGGTACGCCTGGCGGATCGTCTGCAGTCAGAAACGCGGCTGCGTCAGGATGTGCTGGCGGCGAATACTGCGCAGAGCAAGCTGCGTTATTCTGACCCTGTTATCGTCAAGGACGTGAACGGCTTTGTCAGCCAAACGGTTCTTGAGAACTTTACCAAGACAAGCCTGCAAAACCGGACATTCCCCATGACCGCCTTTGGTATCAAGGTGCGCGAGCTTGAGGTGATCCACGCCGGGGCCCGCCCTGACGAATATAAGTATGTCATCGCAGATATCGCGCAGGTGGTGGCCGAAACGCTGGTCGGCACACAGGCGTTTATGGCGTACATCGGCAATGGCCGGTTCATCTGTGTTTGTGATCGATCACGATTGCTTAGCGAGGATGAGCTGCAGTCCGAATTGTTGGGCGTTATCAACGACGACGAATATGTCTGGTGCGAGGATGTCGAAACCAGCTTTTCCGTTGTGCTCGGCCCGCGCGTCTCGCCTGGTCTTTTGGAGCGTGGCGAAGAGATCAAGTTTGTCGCGCGCGCCATCGAAGATCTGGATGTTGTGGCTGCCGGTGGAGAAGTGCGTCAGGGCAAGTCCATCGGTAAAAAGATCATGTCGGTCTTTGCGGCATAAGGCGCGCGCGGTGTTGCATCCCGGCATCTCTTCTTTGCAAAGCGTGCAGCACCTTTCGGCTTTTAACCCTGCTTTAAACGCGACCTGATTCTTTCAACAATGAGGAAGTGCGTTCAACGAAGCGGAACGAGTAGGCCCGGAAAACCGGGCAGTGAGGGCAGATGGAACAGATAGACCAAGATGACCGGAAGGCGCAGCTTCTGTCGGGTATGGAGCGCTTGAAAGAGCGTTTTGTCCAGACTTTGCCAGAACATGTAAGCGCATTCGATGACCTGTGGGACTGCCTGGCTGAGCCCACTCAAACCGCCGCAGCTGTTTCTGAAATCAGCAAGCTGGCACACAAGCTTCACGGCCAAGCGGGATCGTTCGGATTTCCGCGGATCGGCGCTTTGGCGGCGCAGGTCGAAAAAGAGGCGCATGTCCTGATGCGGGCCGAAGGCGATGTTGAAACAGATTTGTTAGAAGAGCTGATGGCGGCACTTCTTGATGAAATCGAGGATAACGTTCAGGCGGAATAACTGAATACAAAATTCTGACTTTTTGGGCGGGGGCGGCCAAAGTGAAAAAGTCAATCAGACTTATAATACTCACGCTAGGATTTATAACATTCCTTTTGCCGTCAATGGCGCAGGAAAGCGAAGAAGGTGCATCCGAACTTCCATCGAGAGACATAAAGTTTGGAATTTTCGCGCCATCAGGCGTGACACGTGCAATTGAATCCTGGACGCCCACAATTCAGCTTTTGAATACAGCAGCTGAACAAGAAAATCTGAATATCACATTCCATCTAGAGCCTTATTCAGATTTGGCTTTGCTAACGGCGATTTCGGATAACAAAATAGATTTATTTCTCTCGGATCCATCCACATTCGTTACCGCCGAAGTCGAAGAGCGCGCCCGCGCTTTATTGTCGCTTGCGTATATGTGGGGGCCTCAATCGTTTGACGAAACAGGCGCTTTGATCTTTGCGCGCGCGGATTCCGGTTTGCGCGACATGTCTGACCTGGACGGCACTTCGGTGATCGCTGCCGCGCCGCACGAGTTGATGGGGTGGCAGTTGGCGATGCAGGAGCTGCGCAAGTTTCGGATGGAAGCCGAGAGCACGTTTTCCGAAATGGTCTTTGCCGGAAGCAACGAAAGAGAAGTGGTTTACGCGGTCAGCACAGGGTTGACGGATGTCGGCATCATCCGGGCAGGAGTTCTGGAACGCCTTGAAAAAGAAGGAATTTTGGATATGGACGACTTCCGTCCAATCAGCCCGAGGCAGTTCGCAGACTTTCCATTTTGGGTCAGCACCCCGGTGTTCCCGGCTTGGGTTCTGGGCGCGATGCCAAACGTGGACGAAGATGTTTTGACGCTGGTGATCAACACGCTTCTCGGCGTGCCGGCAACCAGCCCCGAAGCAATCACATCTGGCGATACTGTCTGGCAGGCGCCTCAAAACTACCAGGCAATCCATGATCTGTTGATTTCGCTGCGGGTTCGCCCTTACGATCAATATCTGCGCGTCGCAACCGTCCGCGTCTTTCGCGCTTACAAATGGCCAATCATTGGTATCTTACTTCTCATTATCGGATCAATTGCGCTGTTTGTGCGGGAAACGCGCCGCGTCGCAAGAATTGCAGAATACCGGAAAGCTGTGCTCAGATCCGAGGTTAGATCTAAAGAATTCTACCGAAATGCGATCGAAGAACACACTGTCTTCTGTATGCTGACAAAAAATGGGCAAATTTCGCATGTAAACGATCATTTCAGAAAGGTCGTTGGGAATTCAAAAGCCGAGTTGGTTGGCAGCCAATTTGATGATTTCTTGGGCGGCACTGACCAAGAAACATTGGCAGGCGAGATAAAGATGGCAATGGAAGCAGGAAAAACGTGGCAAGGGCCATTGCAATTGGCCGGAGGCGAAGAGCGAAAGGCTTGGGTGCAATGTACATTTGTTCCTGTGACCAGTATGAGTAATGAGTTGAGTGAGATCGCAATTGTGGCTTCTGATGTAACCAAAACCCGTGCGGGTGCCTCTGAAAAGAGGTTCAACAACACTCTAGAGTTAATCCAGGATCAGGTTCTTGTGCTCGATCCCAAACAACTCGAGATCATGTATGCCAACGCGGCGTCTGAAAGCACCTGGACGCTGGAGGACGGGCTTAAGGGCCGCACCGCCAAGGATATTCTGTCGCCAGAACAGTTGAATGAATTCAAACTGCGCAGCGACGCCATCATCGAAGGACCGCAACGCCGCGTGACCTGGGAATGTGATGGCGACAATGGTGTGACTTACGAGGTCAGCCTCGAATACGCGCAGCCCGAACAAGACGAACCCCGCCTGATCGCGATTTACCGCGATGTCTCGGAACGTAAAGAGATCGAGAAGGCGAAAAACGAATTTATCGCGACCGTGAGCCACGAATTGCGTACGCCGCTGACCTCTATGAAAGGGGCGCTCGGTTTGGCAATGTCTGGTGCGGTGGGCGAGATGCCTGAAAAGATGTCGAACGTTGTCGAATTGGCCAGCACGAATTGCGACCGTCTGGTGATGCTGATCAACGATATTCTTGACCTCGAAAAGATCGAAGCGGGCAAGATGGACTTCAAGATGCAGCCATTCGATCTGGATGAGCTGGTGACGAGCTCTTTGGAATCCAATCAATTTTATGCCGACAAATTTGGTGTAACCCTGCGTCGGATGCCATCTGAGCACGAAGGCGAATTCCTGACTTATGGTGACAAGACGCGCCTTGGTCAGGTCATGGACAACCTGATGTCGAATGCGGCCAAATTCTCGCCCAAAGGGTCCGAGATCCTTGTGTCGCTCAAGCAAGTGGAAGGCCGTCACCGGATCACCATCCGCGACTTTGGCTCCGGCATCCCCGCCGCAGCGCAGCCGACTATCTTTGACAAGTTCACGCAAGCCGACAGCTCTGACACACGCTCCAAAGGCGGTACGGGCCTTGGTTTGTCGATCGTGAAGCTGATCGTTGAAGCGCATAAAGGTGTGATTTCCTTTGTTAGTGAAGAGAACATCGGCACCGAGTTCTTTGTCGACCTGCCAATGGTCGAAGGCGAAAATGTCATTCCGATCCCGGCTCTGGCGGCTGATGACCTGAGCACGCGCGAGTTTACCCAGCTATTGCAGGATGCAGATGTAGTAGAAACATGTGCACCGGGCGAAGCGGCGTTGAGCCGTTTGGTCGAAAAAGCACAGCGCAACGACGAACCGGTTGATTTCGAACTGAGCCGTGTCAGCGCATTGCCCGTGGCTCGGGGTCGCGGTGTTGTGGGGCAATCCTCCATCATGAACTGGATGTCCGCCGATGGGCGTGCGTTGCTGAGCGATCTGTTGCAGCGCGAAGCGCTCGACAATTGTGAAGTCAGCATCGTTGAGGTGACATCGGCGTCTCCGACTGAGAGCACCCGTGCAATGGCCGCCAGCCAGTTGATGACCGATTGGTTCGAAGGGTGTGACGATCTGCTGATCTTTGATGAGCCTGAAGAGGCCGATGCAGCAGAAGACACAGATGGCGACGCAGAGCCCGCAAAGGCCAAACCTGCGGGCATCGCCGAGATCGCCATCAGCAATGATGACGACGTGAAAAACTGGCTCACTGACAAGGGATCACAGGTCGTCGAAGACCGGTTCCAGGGTGTGAGCCTGATCCAGCATACCGAAGCAGACGTGATTTCCTTCTTTGACACGGTGAACGGGGCCTCTGTCATGGTCACCTATCCGCTGTCATCCGGGCGTCTGCCAAAGGGCTGGCCGATCGTGATGATCGTAGAAAAAGAACAAGAGATCCAAGCAGAACGCGGGGTCGTTTCCCGGTTTTCCGGCGGTGAAGGAGGCGGTCGTGGTCGTGCGCGCCGCCGGTCCGGCTAAGAAGACCTGTAAATTACAATGGAGTTTTGAGGTAAACATGACCGATTTGGTAAAGGTTCTGCATGTCGAAGATGATCCGGAAATTCTTGAAATTTCCGGTATGGCGCTGACGTTGGTCGGCGGGCTGGACATCGTGCAGGTGGACCGTGGCGAAAAGGCATTGGATGTGGTGGCGGACTTCAATCCACAGTTGGTTTTGTCTGACATGCAAATGCCAGGTCTGACTGGTGCGGAAACGATCGCTGCAATTCGGAAAATGCCGCAATTTCAGAATATTCCGTGCGTTTTCATGACAGCGAAACTGCTGGATGGGGGGGAGTCCATCATGACCCACCCACAGGATATTGGCCTGATCCCCAAGCCGTTTGATCCGATGACACTGGCAGATGAATTGCGCGCCTTGTGGAATTCACAGGTGCAACAGGCGGCTTAAAGTCGAAGCCGCACTCCCAGTGATCTGCCTGTGTGCGCCCCCTTTCACAGGCGGATCACCCCTTGGGGCGGCGCGTGTCGCCCCACACTTTCCCCGAAAAACTTACCGTCGCAGCCTCGGATCGATCCGAGGCTTTTTTCTTTTCATTCTGCGTTTACATTTAGCTTCTCGGATTTCACCTGACTCATACAGTGGCGCGAATGTTCCGAGAACGGCGTAGCCGTGGCAATGTTGTCGTGTCTCGCGTTAAACCCGAAACGTTCTGAGGCGGCTTTTAGCTCGTCCGGAGCCAACTCGTTTATCAGCGTACGGTGAATGCCGGATCGCCAGCAATACTAACGCGGTGCATCGGCTTCGAAGCCGATGGCAAGGCGCGTCGACGCACCTTTGTCCGGTCAGAATAAGGGTCAGCGCTGCAGGGTTTCCGCGAGGCATGAAGACGCTGTCGCGGCTTCTCCGCTTCCGGCACACTCATAGTACAGGTGGGATGTCAGACCCGAAGCGCTACGGTGGTCCGCACACGTCAAGCGGCACGAAGGCTCAGTCCCGATCTGTCTTTACAGATCTCACAGCCGCTTCATACGCTTCCGCTGCTTCACGCGCGCGCAGCGCGTCGCGCAATTCGGCGCGTGCCGTGTCTAGCAGATGAGCGATTGTTTTGCTTTCCACAAATGCCTCAGACAACTGCGTCTGCGCCGTTTCGGCCTCGGCATGCATGTTGTCGATCAACGCGCTCAGCTCAGCCTGGCGCTTCGACAATTGCTGCAGATACGACACTAGATATTCGCGCATTTCGGGGGGGCAGTTTTCGGCCTCTTGTCGGGCCAAAGCATCCAGGCTCTCGCGTTCGCGTTCGAGACTGGCCTGTCTTGTCAGCAGAGCGCGCACGCTCTGGCTGACATCTTGTAGCTCATGATCTTTGATTTGGTGCAAGACCTCCAACGCACGCAGATGCCGCTTGGAGGCCATCGCTTAGGCCGCCTCTGCCAGATCCTGACGCGACTCTTCCATCTCGTAAAAGCTGGGCTGGAGAGACGTCGGGATGTTGCCGCGGCCGATCTCAACACAGATCGCAGGGGAGTGGTTGTGCAGGATCGCGATAAAGATGTCGCGGATCACAGCATAGAAGTTGCCATCCTGCTCTTCGATCGCTTCCAGGCGGTTGGACACCGGCGCCACGAAACAATAGGCCAAGAACACCCCAAGGAATGTACCAACCAAAGCACCGCCGATCATCTTACCAAGAACAGCCGGCGGTTTATCAATGGAGCCCATCGTTTTGATCACGCCCAAAACCGCCGCAACAATCCCGATCGCGGGCAGGGCGTCTGACACGGTTGTCAGGCCATGAGGCGCCGCCAGCGCTTCGTGATGGTGTTTTTTGAGCTTCTTGTTGATCACATCTTCGGCCTGATAGGGGTCGTCAAACTGCAACGCCAACATCCGAAAGCTATCAGTGATCAGGTCAATGGCAAAGTGATCTTTCTGAAGTTTAGGGAACTTCGAGAAAATCGCGCTTTCTTTCGGATTTTCAATGTGTTCATCCAGCGCCAGCATGCCATTTTGCTGATACATCTTGGACAGCGTAAACATCAGGTTCAGCAAGTCGATGTAATCGCCATGCTTCCATTTCGGTCCCTTGAGCGCTTTGACAATCGCTTTGGCCGTGCTCTTGATGTCGCCAAATGAATTGGCTGCGATGAACGATCCCAAGGCCGCGCCACAGATCATCATAGCCTCGTATGGCAGAGAGTAGAGGATGATCCCCATCTCACCGCCCGACAGCAAGTAGCCCCCAAAGACCATGCCCAGAATAACCAGGAAACCAAGTATAATAGTCATTTTTTATCCAGCCTGCTCGTTTTTTGCTTTGTTCACTGCTTCGTTGCCATTCTATTCAAGGAAAACGGCTTTTTTGTGGGTGTGGACAACCGTTAATTCATGCTTAACCTTGGAGGTAAGAAGAATCGGGTTGCGAACATCGATCGGACACAGGCCATGACCAAAGAACAACCAATGCTGGTGGTGTTGCTGGAAACGCATGACATCCGGCGCGTTTTGAAAAACTGGCCAGAGGCGATTTCCGCGGCGGTTTGCCTGTCGCCCGATGGAATGTGCCGTGTTGTTATCTTTCATGAAGACGAGCGCGAGGTGATCCCACGCCGCCTGAGTGCGATGATGGATGTGACGGAAAACCGCCTTCAGCTCGTCCCCGAGATGCGAGGTTATCCGACGTTCAGCCTGCGCTACAGCGACGAGATCGCTCTTTTGAGCATCTTGGCCGAAACCGATGGCCTGCTTGATGAGGCCGAAGACTATGCCGCCAATTACACCTTCGCGATGGAAGAGGGATTGAGCCCAGCCAAATTCATGGGCTTGCCCGTTGACGAACCCGCCGCCGCCCGCGCGCCGCAGCGTGGCCGGAAGGGGGCCAATTACTTTGGTAAATTGCGCCCGAAATCTGCGACCGAAATGGCTCCGCTGCTCACCACCCGGCACAAAGTTTCGGTGGAAAGCGCGCGGCGTTTCGTCTTTTCCTCTGTGCGCCGTGGTGCGGCACGTCCAGCTTTTCGTCACTACGCGTAGCATCGTCGTACCCCCCTATCTCAGCGCGTTGCGCAGCTTTTCAAAGACTTCGTCATCAATCGATGTCAGTCGCGTTTCCGTCTCAGCTGGCTTTTCCATCACTGGTTTCGCCATCTTGGGCTCCATCGCTGTGTCAGCCATTTTGGTGCCCATTGCGTCTGACTTCTCCATCGAGTCGTCCGCCGCATCTGCCATCATGGTCTTTTTCTCCATGATCGCCTTTTCATTGGCCGCACGACGGTCCATCGCTGCTTGATGTTGGACCAGAATGCTGATCCGACGGTTAGACGGATGCCGGGTATCTTCGGGTACCAAAGGCTGCGTATCTGCCATGCCGGAAACCCGGATAATCCGCCCTCTGGTCACGCCGGATTGCACAAAGGTGCGGCGGATGGCATTCGCCCGGTCCGAAGACAAATCCCAGTTGTCATACTTTGAACTGTCCGCAAAAGGTACGGAGTCCGTGTGGCCTGACAGAACAATGTCATTGGGCAACTTAGAGATCGATTCCCCGAGGGTCGCCATCAGCAGCTTCGATGCGCTCAACAGATTGGCTTTACCGCTGGCAAACATCGGCTTGCCCTTTTGGTCAACAATCTGAATGCGCAGCCCTTCGGGCGTTTGTTCAAAAATCACATTCGGTTTGAGAGGCGAAAGATCAGGGTGCGCGTCCATCGCCTGCAAAATCTCGGCCTGCAAATCCGCAAACTGCGCCAGTTCCTCGGCTTTTGGTCCATCAGATTGGCCGCCGCCGCCATTGCTGGCGTCATTGGCTTTGTCGCCTTCTGTGTCACCTGCATCAGCTTGCGCAGCGTTCACTTCGTCCGATGGGCTGCCACCCGCCGGATTGAGTTGATCGCCGACGCGCGTGCCCAAAACAACTTCTTTGGGATCAACCGTTGGGGTGACATCTTTCACTTCCCATTGTGCGGGGGAGGGGTCATCAACCTGGCCCAGCTGCGATCCGCGGGCCACAACGGCACCGTTGGATGCGGTCAACGTGCCCGGAGGGCCCAATGTCGCGCCATCCAACACGCCACTGCCGCCAGGCAAGGTCGCAGTCGTAAAGTATTCTGCAATGCCGCGCAGCTTTTGCTCGTCCGAGCTGGACAAGATCCACATCAACAAAAAGAAAGCCATCATCGCGGTCATGAAGTCGGCATACGCCACCTTCCAACCGCCGCCGTGGTGACCACCACCTTCGACGACTTCGACTTTCTTGAAAATCTTTGCCTGCGCCGTATCAGCCATATGCTCTGCCCTGACGATGCCGGGTATTCCCGGTCATTCGCGCGGTAGTGCTTCTGCTACGATCCGCAGGGGCTTAATCCCCGATTAATCAGGATCTCAGTGAGGCGCAATTGTGGCGAAATTAAGGTACGTGGCCAATAGGGTTATTGGCTACGCCGAAATTCTTCTGTTGCGGCCAAATCGCGCTCATGTTTGCCCAGCCCGATGCGACGCGCGTAATCCGCTTTGCGCTTGGAATAATTGGGCGCAACAAGCGGATGATCCGGCGAAAGGCCAAAGCGTGTGCGGTATTCGGCTTCGGTCATGCCATGCTCTGCCATCAAGTGGCGTTTGAGCATCGTAAATTTCTTACCGCAGCACAGACATGTCACCTTGTCAGGGTCGACAGAGAGCGCCGGGTCTACGGCCGGCGTGTCTTGTGCTGAGCCCATGGCTGTCTCAACGACAGCAGCAATGACGTTTCCTTGAACTGGGGAAGGCTCCAGATCCAAAAGGCGTTTTGTGAGGTCGACAACTTCGTCGACTGTTGCGGCGCCGCGTCCGGCAAATGCCGAAATGATCAACGCAGCATCGCTGGTCGTCAGGCTTGCGCCCTTCGATTTTGGTGACGTCTCACTTTGCGCAGACGACGCGGCAAAGTTCTCTGGAGTTAACACTGTCATACTTATACCAACCTTAACTGTCCTTGCTGGACCCGGAGCGATTAATTGCGTTGTCGTTAAGGATTGTCAAGAATTCTGACATGTAATCACGCCTATGTTTGAGCAGTTTATCGCCCGCGTCATAAAACTTTCGTATTTTTCAAGTATAAACTGCGTAATTCCGCGGATAGCGTGAATGTTGTCCCACAAATTATTGTTAATGCATACTATTTTTGCGGGTATTCGTTCTTCCCATTTGAATCACTCCACGGTGTTCAGCCTCCTGAATCACGCGCTTGGCTTCGACAAGGATGCCGCGTGATATCGACGTTTGCTGCACAGAGGTGATGAGGTGATCGAGCTTCATAATAGCCTCAACGCCGGCAGGTTGGCGCGAGTATGATGTGATAGGCTTCGCCATAAGGTACTTTCAATTGATGTCCCTGGCGCTTCTGCAGCCTTGGCCGTGTTTAACAACGCAAGGTTAAATTTTTGACAATACTTGCACGTCTTCTAATCCTTGATATGCTATAACGGTAACGAGTTGTGCGCTGCCCTAACCGTGCTTTGAGATCATCAAGCCGGTTGGATTTTCCTAGTAAAGTCAGAATTTTATGGCGAGCCGCCAAGGGCCCGCCTGTGGGGAAAGGTTTTGCATTGAATAAGCCGCCGAGCGACTCTGCTTTTTTGTGCTGGATTGTGACGCCTGAGATCGAGAACTTCTCAACGATACGCGCTGTCCTCGCAGATGAGATGGGCGCAACGATTGAGCTTTTTCATAGCTGCGACGCGGTGCTGCGCGCTTACGACCCGAAACATCCCCCGGCTGCTATTGTCAGCTACATGCGCCAAGACAGCGGCGCCGACGCTGCTATGATCAAACACATCAAATCGGGCCCAAATCCGCCTGCGATGATATCGTTCTATAATCCGGATACGAGCAACGGCATCACACAGTTCCTGGCAGGAGCGGATGATATCGTTGCGTGGCCAGGTCCGCTGGAAGAGGCTGCGGCGCGGTTGTGCGTGCGTTTAGGGGCGGACCCTCAAAAAGTGCGTAGCTTGGCGGCTCTTACGTCGTCATCGCCGTCCGTGTTGACCGAGCTTGAGCTCACGCCAAATGAAAAACTCATTTTGCAGGTGTTGTTCGACCGCAGGGATGAAATCGTCACGCGTGACGAGCTGAGCCATGCAGTCGACAGGCGGCCTTGGGAATACGGCGATCGCAAATTCGATGTGCATGTCGCAAGCATCCGAAAGAAGCTTGAGAAAGCCTATGGCGAGGAAATCAGCGTATCGACGATACGATTGGCTGGGTATCGCCTGTCTGTTCAGCAAATGGCCGGCTGACCTTAACACTTCAACAGTTCTGAACATCTGAATGAGGATAAGTGCGCGCTCTGACGGGCGCGCTCAGCCGAACATCGCGCGTCAATGCACAATCGTTCAACACAAGTTGAAGCGTGATCCGTTTCGTCTATATGGTAAACGTGACAGCGATCGACACATGATGTGGTCAATTCAGGCTGTGATCTCAGGGCGCCAGTAACCGATTCTTTACTTCGCGATTCGATCAAATCCCACCAAGGGTTGAATTGTTAAGATTTAGTTAAAGATCGTTTAATTTTCCCCTAAAACGTGAAGTTTCCATTTTTGGGTGTGTAAACGTTAGGGTTGTATGCGCCCTCATATAAAACAGGGGTTTAGACAGTAGGTGTCGGAGGGCCTCAAAAAAAATGGGACTTTTTTCCAGACAGGTGTCCAAATTTCTACAGAAAATTGTTCTGGGGATATTTACAAAAAGGCAATTCAACTCAGACACGCCCGTCGGTACCTTCAGTTGTATGGGGTACAAGATATAGTGCGAGATGCTTATGAACGGCGAATATTTGCTACGCTCGGTTTGGTCCGGAGAGATCTGGAACACGGCTGAGTCCCAGCGGTCTCCGCTGGCAGACGTATTAAGAATTCTCATTCCGCGTCCAGTTGTTCACTTGGTGACAGAAGAAGTATTGGATGCTCCATTTGCAACCTACGGCGCAACACCACTGGATGGTGATGCAACTCTGGCTGATGTTTTGGCGCTTGAGCTCGACGTGGATGTCGATGACAATGACATTGTTTTGATTGAACAGCGTTCCTCTGCAGAAGACACATTAATGTCGGATGCGGAATTGGGCGGTTTGTTGGGGACCATTCTTGTTGATCTGGTTACCACAAACGGTTTGGCCCGCGGGGATGTGAAGCTGTCCGGCATTTCAACGATCGATCAGGCGGCGGTGAGCCGGTTGAACAAATACCTGCCGGAAGTGGGAACACATTTAAACTAGGTCATTGGCCTAACGATGGAGCGATCCTGCCGGCACTCCACAAATGAATTGTGGCACCCAGACATTTTGTCCGAGGTGCCACGTGTGTTTACTAAAGAAACTTGGCAGCAACCCTTAGTGCAGGCACTTTTGCGCCTGAGAACAGGGAACACTCATTACATGTGCGCTATTAGCGGAAGAGGCTCAGGATGTTGCCAGGAGACTGGTTTGCAATCGCCAAGGATTGCGTCGCCAGCTGCTGTTGCACCTGATAGGCCTGCAACTTTGCGGCTTCTTCTTCCATATCGGCGTCAACCATAGATCCGATACCGGAATCGATTGTATCCGTCAGACTGCTGATAAAGTTCTGCTGGTCTTCAATCGACTTTTCCGCAACACCCAAGGAAGTAGACGCAGAGATTGCATTCTGCAACTGTCCCTCCGCGGTCACCAGGTCGGCGGCCAGGTCAGTGGAAGTTGTCAGATCAATGCCAGAGATCGCCGTTTGGATCGCCTGCAAGTCAACGGAGTCAAACGTCATCGTGGTTGTGCCGAATGTACCGCCAGACCGTGTGATCCCGGTGACAACAGTTTGCGTTGCCGCGGCACCACCGACGAGGTCATCGCCGTTGAATGTGGCCTGATCAATGGCGGATTGCATGTTGGCGGCCAGTGAATCCAGTTCGGACTGCACAGCGGCTTTGTCCACGCCATCACCTTGTGCAAAGGCGATACGTTCGACAACCTGTTCTGCCAGATCACTGACAGTTTCGGCACCCAGACGCGCGGTGGCGACGGAGTTTTTGGTGGATGTCATGCCTTCGTTGATGGCTTTGAACATGCCACTGTCGCCCTTCATCGTCTCCGAGATGGCGAAGTAGGCGGCGTTGTCCTTACCTGAACGGACCTGAAGGCCCGAAGACACGCGGCTTTGAGTTTCGGTTAGTCCACGGTTCACACTCTTGAGTGTTGCCAGTGCGACGGACGCGGAATTATTCGTGAGAATGGACGACATTACTGCTCTCCCTTATTCTCATTTTTTTCCAGTCTTCTGACTGACGTGGCTTTTGTCGCCTTTCCATCTGATGGGAGAGTGTGGCAAAAACTGGGCAACAATCTGATAATAGAAGGGTTATCTGTTGCCCAGCTGGCGACAATCCAACTGCGCGGCAGTGTGGTGCGGGGCAGGCATGCCAATGGGTTACTATTTCACCGCTTAGCGCCGGTACATCCAGCCAAGCGCCAGAGGCGTCAGAAACATCGGCAATTGATACGCGGCGAGAAACGGCAACATCGGCGCCGTGTGCTCGGGCGCGAGGGCCGCAAAAAACAGCGCAAAGTTCCGGTTGCCGGCGGTCAGGGCAAAGCCCCCTGCGCACGCGTGGTCGGTGCGTGTGCGGAAAAACCGGAACACAGCCCATTGGCTGCCGAAATTCACGCCAAAGGCCAATGCAATCCACCCCATGAGTTCCACAGGGTTCGCATCAAACGTGGATCGCAAAGCTGGCATCAACGCGATCACGAATACCCCAAGCGTCAGCGCGGAAAGCCCGTCCAGCCTTTGCAAGCCCGTGGTCGAAAGGTCAGGCAGCATGACCCGGCGCAGCAGGTGGCCCAAACCGCCCGCAATGGCAATGATCGCTGCCAACCGCAACGCGGCGTGCCCAACGGCCAGGGCATCTGCACTGCCAAAAAGGATCAAGAGCGCGGGCAGCGCGGTCAGTGGAACAAGACATGTGCCCCAAATGGCAATCCGCATCGCCAGCGCATCATCCAGGCCCAGAATAGCAGCGATGTTCGGGCTCGACACAATCGCAGGCCCCGACAAAACAACAATCACCCCAGTCGCAACAGGGGTGCCCATAAGGCCCGCGCTCCAAAACCCGAAGGCGGCGAGAAGCGGGCAGAGAAGCTGGATCAGCAGGATTTGCCCAACTGCAAGGCCGGGCCGTTGATACACGAGTTGGGCGGCGCGCGGATGCAATCGCATGGTGCCCAGAAACATGATGGCGATGATCAACGGCACCAAAAAGTCAGCCAAAAAACGCGCCAAACCGGGCAGCGCCACGCCAGCTGCAAGACCCGCCGCGAGCACCCATTTGGCATGTCTGCCTGCAAAGGCCAGACCGTCGGGTCTCATCAGAACGGGGCCACGCCAGAGCTGTCGAGACGGCGCAACAGATAAGTGTCCATGATCCAGCCATGATCGGCCCGCGCTTTGGCGCGCATCTTGATGATCTCGTCTGTCACATCGCGCAGGCGGCCAGATTTCAGGATCTGGTTCTCCATCCCCAGATAGGCGCCCCACCAGATGTGATAGGCCTGCGGGTCCAGCGTTTGGAAGGCGCAGCCGCCATCCAGCATCACCACCAGGGTCTCGGCCCCTTCGGGCCATCCATGATCGCGCAACCTGCGCCCGGTGGTGATCGTGACCGGCGCGTTCACCGTGTTGAGCGGCATCGCATGGGCTGCTGTGAGCGCCTGCAGCGAGGTGATGCCGGGGATCACGGTGAGCTGTGGTTTTGGATCAAGCCGCGCGGCGATCCGCAAGGTGCTGTCATACAGAGAGGGATCGCCCCAGACCAACAAGGCAACATGTTCGGGCGCGCTATGGGCTGCAATCGCGGCCATCCAGCGCTGTGCAATGTCGTCATGCCAGGCATCCACCGCCTGCAAATAGGGCAGTGCGGGATCGCGTTCGGGCATGTCAAAAAAGGCGGTTGGGGCGTCGGGGCGGATCTGGGCCACGATCTGGCTGCGCAAGTCAGCGAGGTCGCTTTTGCCTGCGCCTTTGTGGGGGATCAAAATGAGATCGGCCTTGTGAAGCGCCGCCTGCGCCTGTCCGGTGACGTGGTCGGGGTTGCCGGTGCCGATGCCGATGAGATGGATATGGGTCATGAGAGGCGGCACCCTATGGCGTGGGGTGGGGAAGGTAAAGACCCGCAATGTGGCGCCCGGATTGGGAAGGTTGCAGGTGCGGCAAGGAGGGAATTTTGAGTATTTTTATCCAAAAGAAGCAGGGGGCCGCGCGGGCATGGCGCGGCCCCGCGAGATTTAGGCCGCGTGATAGAGGCGCTTGGTGAAGACAGGGCTGTCTTTGTAGGCGCGCAGGCCTTTGGCGGCGCCAAGCGCTGCGAGGTCGGCCAGCGGTTCGATCAGGATGACCAGCAGATAGGCTGCGCCGAAGCTGAGCACGCTGGTCATGTTTTCCGCGCCAAAGCCTTGCCCGTAGAGCGCCCAGAAGGCGACCCAGGCGATGACGCCGCCTTGATAGATCGCAGACATTTTCAGCACGTCGACATAGCGCAGATCCACATAGGCTGTGGCCTGCGGCACGATGCGTTTGGCCAGCGCATGGACCGCGAAGAGCGGCATCAGGAGCGTGGTCACATTCACAAAGAACATCGGAAGGTCTGTTGGCGCAAAGAGTGCGCCTTGGATCAAAAGGCCGGCCGCCAGACCAAGGGCGGTGGGGGCGGCACCGAGGATCAGAAGGAGCGTGGTGCCCAGGATAAAGTGCACTTCGGAGATGCCGACGGCGAAATGGGGAAGGACTTCGAAAAAGATAAAGACGCCCAGCGTGGCCAGCACGCCGCGCACGACGAAGGACGCGATGGAATGTTGGCGCAGGTCATCGCCCACCAGTTTCAGGCTATAGCCCGCAGAAGCCGCTGCTGTGCCATAGGCCAGCACCATTTTTGCGCCGTCAACGACGCCAGGTTCGATATGCATAATGTGTCTCCTCGCCACCCACCCGGCGGCAAAAGGGGGCCCTTTGGGCCGGTTTCATTGGCGATGGCAGGTCTCCTGACTAGCGGGTCATTGCGGCGCCGAACCTTCCCAACCCTTGGCGGGTCAGTGGTGTGTGTCGGGCCACTCTCCGGTCACAGTTGCGGGGGCAGTCCGGGATTTTCACCCGGTTCCCTTTTCAGGCGGACCTTAGCCCGCCACCATCATCTGCGGGTGTAGAGGATGCGCAGGGGCGCACTTGTCTGATTGCGGCATTCAGCCGTCTGCAAGCGCACCATAAAGGATCAGCGCGGGCGCATCCGAGACGCCGGTGCCCAGCCGCTCTGCCAGCGTTGCGATATCCATCCGGTGCAGCGCCTGATCAGGGGTGGAGACACCTTCGGCCAACAGGGCAGGGGTGCTGGCTGGCAGGCCGTGATCGATCAGCATTTTGGCAAAGCCGGGGAAGGTGCGTTGGCCCATAAAGACCACGGTGGTGGCTTTGGGATCGGCCAAGGCGGCCATGTTCAGGTCGTCAGGCAGCGCGCCCTTGACGTCATGGCCTGTGATGAATTGCACGCGCCGCGCGGTGAGGCGGCGGGTCAGTGGGATGCCAGCGGCGGCAGCCGCAGCGCAGGCCGACGGCACGCCGGGGATGATTTCATACGGGATGCCCGCCGCTTTGAGCGCGTCGGTTTCTTCTTCGAGCCGTCCGAAGGTGCCGCCATCGCCGGATTTCAAGCGCACCACTTTTTGCCCGGTCTGGGCATAGTCAACCAGCAGCTGGCTGACGTGGTGTTGGCGTGGGGAAGGGCGGCCCGCGCGTTTGCCAACGCCGACAAGATCCGCCTCTGGCCCCGCATGTTCGAGGATCGGACCGGAGGAGAGATCATCAAACAGCACTGCATCTGCGTTTTGCAGGCGGTTCACGGCCTTGACCGTCAACAATTCCGGATCGCCTGGACCGGAGCCGACAAAGCTGACAAAGCCGGTCATGCGCGCTCTCCGGTGATCAGGTGAAAGAAGGTGCCGGTGACATGGCCCTTGCGTGATCCGGTTTCGGGCACCGGATTGCCATCGGCGTCTGCGACCTGCGCCAGCGGGGCGTCAGGCTCATCGAGGATGGTGGTATAGTGGAACTCGTGGCCACGCAGGGCTGCGCCCGGCTCAAACCCCGGCATCGGTGCTTGCAGCACGGCACGGCGGTAGCCCAGGTGGAACTTGCGCTTTTCATAGCTGGTCACCAGCCCCAAAAGGCCCGCCATTTGGTGGCGGTTGCCCTCTTTGTCGATCAGCGCCTCACCCAGGGCCATGTAGCCGCCGCACTCGCCGTGCACCGGCTTTGTTTCGGCATGTTTGCGCAGGCCCGCGCGGAAGGTTTCCGCCGCGGCCAATGTGCCGCCGTGTAGTTCGGGGTAGCCGCCGGGCAGCCAGACCAGATCGGCGTCGGCCGCGGGGGCCACATCGGCCAACGGAGAAAACGGCAGGATTTCAGCGCCTTGCGCGCGCCAGCCTTCCAAAAGATGCGGATAGGTAAAGGAAAAGGCCGCATCCCGTGCCAGCGCAATCCGCTGCGCCGGGGGCGGGGGCAGATCGGTCGGCGCGGGGGCCGCAGCGCTTTGGGCGGCGGCGCGGATCGCGGCGAGATCAACATTGTCGCGCAGGAAGCTGGCGTAGCCCGCAATCGCGCTTTCCAGATCGGGGTGTTCCACCGCTTGAATGAGGCCCAGATGGCGTTCGGGCAATTGCAGATCCCCGCGCCGGGGCAGTGCGCCCAGAACCGTGACGCCTGCGCGTTCCATCCCCAACCGGGTCAGGCGTTCGTGTCGCGGGCTGGCCACGCGGTTCAGGATCACACCGGCAAATGGCAGATCGGGCCAATAGGCTTTGAACCCCAGCGCAGTGGCCGCCGCTGATTGCGCCTGGCCGCCCACGTCGATCACCAGAACCACAGGCCAGCCCATCGCTTGCGCGGTTTCAGCACTGGTGCCAAAGCCGCTCTGGCCTTGGGTTGCGACCCCGTCAAAGAGGCCCATGGAGCCTTCGGCCACACAGATATCGGCGCCTGCGGCTTTGCTGGCGATGGCGCCCAAAAGGCCGCTGTCCATCGCCCATGTGTCAAAGTTGAACGAAGGCCGCCCGGCGGCGGCGAGGTGGAAGGCTGGGTCGATATAATCGGGCCCGCTTTTGAACGGCTGCACCGTCAACCCATCGTCTTTGAGCGCGCGCAAAAGGCCCAGCATCACGGTGGTTTTGCCGGTGCCCGACGATGGGGCGGAGATCAGAAGGCCGGGGGGGTTAGTCATCACCATGGCTCCAGCTGGCCCAGGGGCTCTCTGCGGTTTGGGGGCGATAGCGGCGGTCGTAATCGGTGCTGTAAAGACAGCTTTCGTCAAACCCTTCGGCCCCGATGGCGTGGCCCACAAGGATCAGCGCGGTGCGGCTGATCTTTGGGTCCATCGCGTTTTTTAGCGTCTCAAGCGTGGCGTGCAGAATGCGCTCATCCGGCCAGCTGGCACGGTAAACGATAGCCACCGGGCAATCGCCGCCATAGGCCGGGGTGAGATCGGCAATCACCTGATCGAGATTGCCGATAGAGAGGTGAATGGCCAAAGTCGCGCCGGTGGCGGCAAAATTGGTGAGCGTTTCGCCGGCAGGCATGGACGAGGCGCGGCCCGGCGTGCGGGTCAGCACCACGGATTGGGCAACGCCGGGCAAGGTCAGTTCCGCGCCCAGGGCGGCGGCAGCAGCAGAGAAGGAGGGCACGCCGGGTGTGACGGTAAAGGCGATGCCTTCGGCCTTGAGGCGGCGCAGCTGTTCGCCCATCGCGGACCAGACCGACAGATCGCCGGAATGCAGGCGCGCCACATCGTGGCCTGCGGCCTCGGCGTCTTTGATCTCAGCGATGATCGCATCGAGATCCATCGACGCCGTGTTGACGATCCTGGCCCCCTCCGGGCAATGGCCCAGAATGGCCTCTGGCACCAGAGAACCGGCATAAAGGCACACCGGGCAGGCGGCGATCAAATCGCGCCCGCGCAATGTCAGCAAATCGGGCGCGCCGGGGCCTGCGCCGATAAAGTGAACCGTCATTTATCCCTCTCCTTGCGCGATGGCGCATGTGACCATGCGATCGGCGGAAACAACGCGCGGCGCGATCAGCCGCGCCTTTGCCCCTGCCGCGGCAAGGGCGGTGGCTTCCGCCACGCTGTCCACCGATTTGGTCTGCTGGCTGTGAACCGATTTTGTGGCGGTGTCCACCTGTTGTGCCGCGTCTTGCGCGACTGCGATCAGGCGCAGACCGCGCATTTGGGCAAAGGGGCGCAGGGCCTCCGCCTTGTCCGTCAACGTGGCCAGCGCGTCGACATCCCAACGCCCGTCCAATGCGCGGGCCAGCGCATCGGCAAAGCTCGCCTCTGGCGCGTCTTTGCGGCATCCGAACCCCGCGACGATCACCGGGGCAGGCTCCATTGCACCACCGGATAGCTGGGCTTCCAGCCGGTCTTTGCGCCCAAAGGAGCGGCCTGTGCCAGCTCAATCCGCAT
>JABSSA010000081.1 GCA_013214665.1 Paracoccaceae bacterium | reverse complement strand
TGCCGCCTTTGGATCCAAAGGCCATGCTGGATGGCACGCTGACACCCATTTGGTTTGGCAGCGCGATCAATTCCTTTGGCGTCAAAGAGTTGATGGAGGGCATCGCAACATACGGCCCTGAACCCCAGGTGCAATCGGCCCAACCCCGCGAGATTTTGCCGGAAGAGAACAAGGTCGCGGGTTTTGTGTTCAAAGTGCAGGCCAACATGGACCCAAAGCACCGCGACCGCGTGGCCTTTGTCCGCATGGCGTCAGGTCACTTCAAACGCGGCATGAAGCTAACCCATGTGCGATCCAAAAAACCAATGGCGATTTCCAACCCAGTTCTGTTCCTCGCGTCCGATCGGGAATTGGCTGATGAGGCCTGGGCCGGTGATATCATCGGCATACCCAACCACGGACAATTGCGCATCGGTGATACACTAACCGAAGGCGAAGCCCTGCGGGTCAGTGGCATTCCTTCCTTCGCGCCAGAGCTTTTGCAAGGCGTGCGTGCGGGCGACCCGCTCAAAGCCAAGCACTTGGAAAAAGCACTGATGCAATTTGCCGAAGAAGGTGCGGCCAAGGTTTTCAAGCCGATGATCGGCTCCGGATTTGTTGTGGGCGTTGTGGGCGCGCTGCAATTCGAAGTGTTGGCCAGCCGGATTGAGCTTGAATACGGGTTGCCTGTGCGCTTTGACCAATCGCAATTCACCTCTGCACGTTGGGTCTCTGGCGACAAGCAGGCCGTTGAGAACTTTGTCGAAAAAAACAAGCAACACATCAGCACCGACCATGACGGCGATGTGGTCTATCTGACCCGTCTGCAATGGGATATCGACCGCGTTGAACGCGATTATCCCGATATTAAGCTGACCGCGACCAAGGAAATGATGATCTGATTTCGCTGCGCCGCATCACTTACAGAGAACAGGCATGAGCGCCCGTTGGGGCATTGTGGCCACGGTTTTGGCGCCTGCTGAAACCATCCTGCGTTTTGCGGCGTATCATTTGGATCTGGGTGCGCATCGTGTGTTTGTTTATCTGGATGCGCCCAATCCAATGGCCGAGGCCGCGCTCAAGGCGCATCCCAAATGCCGCGTGACAGTGTGCGATGACACCTATTGGGCAAAGCGAAAGGGCGGCAAACCGGCCAAACATCAGGTCCGGCAAACGTTCAATGCCACCCGCACGTATGCGCGCCAGAAGGATCTGGAGTGGTTGGCGCATATCGACGTCGATGAATTCATCGTGCCGCGCACGGGCTCAGTCTCTGACATGTTGGACGCACTGCCCGCCACAATACAAACCCTGCGCGTCAGACCGATGGAGCTTTTGGCGGGGGGAGATGGAACCGCGTTCAAAGCGTTTGTGCCTGCAGGGCCGGATCGCCGCGCCCGGGTTGCGCGGATGTATCCGACGTTCGGTGATCACCTGAAGGGTGGATTTCTCAGCCATGTCGCCGGAAAGATATTCGTGCGCAGAGGCCTTTCGAACCCGTCATTGCGCATTCACAACGTGTTTGCGGGTGATGCAATGAACCCTGGCGAAGCCGAGACACAGGATGTGGATTTGGCGCATTTACATGCGATCGATTGGGACACATGGCGCGCGCATTTCACCTATCGCCACGCCAAAGGCAGCTATCGACCAGACATCCCCCCTGCGCACAAACCAGAGACTGGAACGCTCCCAATCCACCAGCTTTTCGACGCCCTGATGGCCGACGCGGGCGAAGACGGTTTGCGAGCGTTTTATGATGAAGTCATCGCTGACAGCCCAATCTTGCGCGAAAAGCTGCTTAAAGATTCGCTCCTTAAGCGAGCAGATCTCGATTTGGATTTAAAATTTCATCAATATTTCCCGAAATTTGTGGGACAGATACCACAATTGTTAACGGATAAGCGGTGATCGCAACTGTGGACTTTCGCCGCATTTGACCGGTCGCACCCCCAATGATAATGCAGCCGCAGCAAGGCGCCCTCGTTCTGAGTTGCGCGCCAGCGTAAATGATGACACGGCGGGCCAAGTTTAGCGTCCGCAAACACGGACGGACATGACGAAGTTTGTTGATCTCAACCTGAACCCCAAGGTTCTGAAAGCTGTGGCCGAAGCTGGCTACGAAACTCCAACACCCATCCAGGCGGATGCCATTCCCCCCGCGCTCGAAGGGCGCGATGTTTTGGGGATCGCGCAAACGGGCACAGGCAAAACGGCCAGCTTCACGCTGCCGATGATCACGCTCCTGGCGCGTGGACGCGCACGGGCGCGGATGCCGCGCAGTCTGGTGCTTTGCCCCACACGGGAATTGGCCGCACAGGTGGCGGAGAATTTTGACACTTACACCAAGCATATGAAGCTGACCAAAGCGCTGTTGATTGGTGGGGTCAGCTTTAAGGAACAAGACGCCCTAATTGATCGCGGCGTTGACGTTCTGATCGCAACACCGGGTCGCTTGCTGGATCATTTCGAACGGGGCAAGCTGATCCTGTCGGATGTGAAGGTCATGGTGGTGGACGAAGCCGACCGGATGCTGGATATGGGCTTCATCCCTGATATCGAACGCATTTTCGGGCTCACGCCGTTCACGCGCCAAACGCTGTTTTTCTCGGCCACCATGGCGCCAGAGATTGAACGCCTCACCAATACATTCCTCTCCAACCCCGCCAAGGTCGAAATCGCGCGTCAGGCCACCGCCTCTGAGACGATTGAACAGGGCGTGGTGATGTTCAAAGCCTCTCGCCGGGATCGCGAAGGCACGGAAAAGCGCCGCTTGCTACGCGCCTTGATTGATGCCGAAGGCGACAGCTGCACCAATGCCATCGTCTTTTGCAACCGCAAGACCGATGTGGATATCGTTGCGAAATCGTTGAAGAAATACGGCTACAACGCCTCTCCTATTCATGGGGATCTGGACCAATCTCAGCGGATGAAGACCCTTGATGGGTTCCGTGAAGGTGATTTGAAATTCCTTATCGCCTCCGATGTGGCCGCCCGTGGTTTGGATGTGCCCAGCGTGAGCCATGTCTTTAACTTTGACGTGCCGGGCCACGCCGAAGACTATGTGCACCGCATTGGCCGTACGGGCCGTGCCGGGCGCGAAGGCAAGGCGATGATGATCTGTATTCCGCGCGATGAAAAATCATTGGCGGATATTGAGGCTCTGATCCAGAAAGAGATCCCCAAGGTCGACGTACCAGAAGGGGTATTGCCCGCGAAAAAGGCCAAAACTGAGGACGCGCCAAAAGAAGACGCGCCCAAGAAAAGCAGATCTCGCAAGGCCAGCGCCGAAGCGGCGCCTAAGGAAAAACCGGCCAAGCAAACGTCGCACGAAGACGGTGGACGCCGCCGTTCGCGCGGAGGCAAAGGCCGCGGCCGCAATCAACGTGACGATGGCGAATTGATCATCGGTCTGGGCGATCACCTGCCCACCTTTATCGCCAAAAGCTTTGAGGAACGGCGCGCCACATAAGCGCGCCTTTTCAACAGCTTAGCTAAGCCGGCTGATCACCACGGTCACTTCTGGCTTTTTACCAATCTCATCCTGAGAGGTTTTGCGCACGATCCGTCGCAGGGCCTCTTCTATCGCGTCATCGTTGCGCATGGTTTTGGCATCTGCCCGGCCTAGAAACTGAGACAAGTCTTCTTCCAACACTTCAACAAGCGCCGCGTTTGAGCGGCCCGTCTCTGGCAAGCCGGACAATTCGCACCAAGGCTCACCCAGCGGCTCGTCTTCTTCATCAAGGATTGCGGTCACCATGACATGACCGTTCAACGCCATGCGAATGCGGTTGCGCACCACACCATCCAAGGCACCAATCTGCACGCTGCCGTCCAGATAGGTGCGCCCGGTTTCCACATAGCCCGACACGCGCGGCGCATTGCCGGTGAGGTCAATCATCATCCCATTGACCGCCAAAACCCCGGTGCGCCCGCCTTCTTCCACCAGCTTCGTATGCGCGCGCAAATGGCGATGTTCGCCATGCATCGGCACGATCACCTGAGGATCGATAACCTCATGAAAACGTTGCAAATCAGGACGGTTGGCATGGCCTGACACGTGGTAGAGGCCGCTGCTGTCATCGACGACATCAACGCCCTTTTCGCTCAGCTGATTGATGATGCGGATCACGGATTTTTCGTTGCCCGGGATCGTTTTGGACGAAAACAAAAACATATCCCCGTCGGTCAATTCGATCCCCATGTATTTGCCGTTGGCCAATTGGGCCGATGCGGCGCGGCGTTCCCCTTGGCTGCCGGTCGCCAAGAGCAACAGGTTTTCGCGGGGAATGTGTTTGGCATCCTCGGGCGAGACGGTCGATGGGAAGTCTTTTAGCACCCCCTCTTCCACCGCTGCTTCGATCATCCGGCGCATCGCGCGACCCAAAAGACAGATCGACCGCCCAGCCGCTGTGCCCGCTTCGGCCAGCGTTTTCAAACGCGCAACGTTTGAGGCAAAGGTGGTCGCCACCACCATGCCCGACGCCTCGCGGAAAAGCTCTGCAATATTTGGGCCAAGCTCCACTTCGGAGCGGCCTGCATTCGGCGAAAAGACATTGGTGGAATCGCATACAAGCGCCTTCACACCCGATTTCGCGATCTGCCCCCACACATCCGCATCAAACGGTTCCCCCACAATCGGTGTCGGGTCCAGCTTGAAGTCACCGGAATGCACCAAACGGCCTGCAGGCGTATCGATGACCAGACCTGCACTTTCGGGGATCGAATGGGAAATCGGCACAAAACCGACGGAGAATGGCCCGGCTTCGATTTGGTCTGGCCAGCTGGCAACAACGTTGATGGCATCTTCGGGATGACCATGTTCGTCCATCTTGCGGCGGGCAATGTTCGCTGTGAACGGACGCGCGTATATGGGCGCCCCCAAACGATCATAGGTCAGCGCCACAGCGCCAATATGGTCTTCGTGCGCATGGGTGATAAAGACACCGTCGATCCGATCCTTGCGGTCTTCCAGCCACGCAATATCGGGCAGGATCAGATCCACACCGGGGCTGCTGTCCATGTCGGGAAAGCTTACGCCCAGATCAACGACAATCAGCCGCTCCTGATCTTCGGGGCCATACCCATAGACATAGGCGTTCATACCAATTTCACCCGCCCCACCAAGAGGCAGGTAAAACAATCGGTCGCTACTCATAACTTAGCTGTATTCCTTGTTGTGCTGGTAGATGACGGTCAAACCGTGCATCGTCAGATCGTCTTCGATCTGGTCAAATAACACATCCCCTGCGCTGAACAATGGGGCCAGGCCGCCCGTCCCGATTGTTCGCATCGGACGGTCGTGTTCGGCTTGAATCCGCGCACAAACTTCTCGCACCAGCCCGACATAGCCCCAAAAAACGCCAGATTGCATACAGGCCACCGTATTTGTCCCAATCACACGCTGCGGCCGGGTGATGTCGACGTGCGGCAATGCCGCCGCCGCCTGGTGCAGTGCTTCAAGGCTGAGGTTCACACCCGGCGCGATTACGCCGCCGATATAAGCGCCGTCTTCGGCGACAACGTCAAAGGTGGTGGCGGTGCCGAAATCGACAACGATCAGATCACCGCCATGACGGTTGAATGCGCCCGCTGCGTTGACCAGCCGGTCGGGGCCCACTTGCGTGCCTTCGTCCACGCGCGGCTCAGCGGGCAAAGCGCAATCGGCTTTGCCAACAACAAATGGACGGACGTTGAAATACCGGTCGCAAAAGACGCGGAGGTTAAAAACGACTCGCGGCACGGTGGACGAGATGATCACATCGGTGATCTCTACATCCAGCTTCTGAAACGCCATCAAAGACGTCAGCCAGACAAAATACTGATCCGCCGTGCGTTGCCATTCGGTGGACGTGCGCCAAGTGCCGATGAATTCTTCGCCATCCCAGATGGAAAAGACGGTGTTGGTGTTCCCGCAATCAATACACAACAGCATGGCGCGCTCCGCTCAGAAATACACATCCGCTGCTGGAATGGTCAGCGGGCCTTTGGCCGTGTCTAAAACAAGTTGCCCAGCGAGGTCTACATCACGGAACGTGCCTAGATATTCTTCCCGAACGGTACGTGCCGTCACAACCTCCCCCAGCCGAGCCGCATTGCGAAGCCAGGCTTCGCGAATGGGCGCAAACCCGTAAGTTTGAAATCGTTCTTCCCAATCGGCATAGGAACGCGCCAGCATGGTCAGGAAATCCTCGGGTGCGACCGTGACACGCGCCTCCCCTTTCAGCGACACAGGCCGCACAGCACCCTCTTCGACCTGATCTTGTCCCGGGGCCGCCACAAGGTTCACGCCGATCCCGATAAAGACCTTGTCCAAACCGCCCGCACTTTCCAACAAGATGCCGGCCACCTTGCCCCCGTTCAACAAGACATCATTCGGCCATTTCAAAGCCACCTGATGCTCCATCGCGCCAGCTTCCAGCAGCGCTTCTCGCAGTGCCAAAGACGCCACAAAGGACCGCAATGCGACGGTTTCCGGTGACTCGGACACGGGCAATAATAAGGTTGCGGCAAAGTTGCCTTTGGGCATACTCCACGCCCGCCCACGCCGACCGCGGGCTTGCGTTTGATGGTGTGCCATGATCCAGACCGGCGCTGCGGTCTCGGATGCCAGACGCGCGGCTTCGGTCAGGGTCGAATCGACCTGTTCCAACACCCGCCGCTCATATCCAACGGGCCACATCAGATCTGCTGTGCGTGTCGCGGCTTACTGAACAAGTTCAGCCGCCGCCGAGGCCGCGGCCCCTTCGATGCCAAACATGTTGGCGATGCCGATCACCATCACCACGGCCGAGGCCATCAACACGCCCGACAATACGCGCGATCTGCTGTCATCCAGCCGGTCGCCGTCAGTATCGCCGAAGTACATGTAGTAAACGATCCGCAGGTAGTAATACGCCCCAATCACAGAAGCGATCACCCCGGCAATCGCCAGCCATACCAGCCCCGCGTCATACGCGGCACGCAGCACGTAGAGCTTGCCAAAAAAGCCCAACATCGGCGGCACACCCGCAAGCGAGAACATCAGGACCAGCATCGCCATCGCGCGACCCGGCTGATAGCTCGCATAATTGTTGAGCGCGCCGATATCCGTGATCACCTGCCCATCGCGCTGCATCATCAGAATGAACGCAAAGGTGCCGACATTCATCGTCACATAAATCGCCATATAGATCAGCATCGCCTGTACACCAAAGGCTGTACCCGCCGCGAGGCCCATCAGAGCATAGCCCATATGCGCAATCGACGAAAACGCCATCAGACGTTTGATGTTGGTCTGGCCAATCGCCGCCACAGCGCCGAGGAACATGGAACAGACGCTCAGAAGGGCGACGATCTGTTGCCAGTCTTTGACCACGCCACCAAAGGCGTCGTGCATCACGCGGGCGAAAAGCGCCATCGCCGCAACCTTGGGGGCTGTTGCGAAAAACGCGGTCACTGGGGCTGGCGCACCTTCGTAAACATCAGGCGTCCACATGTGGAATGGCACGGCAGACACTTTGAACCCGAAGCCCGCCATCAAGAACACAAGACCGAACAAAAGCCCGATCGAACCCTCTCCGCTTTTTGCCGTGGTGATGATCCCGGAAAAGAGCGTTGTGCCGGAATAGCCGTACACCAGCGACGCACCATAAAGCAGCAAACCCGAGCTGAGCGCTCCCAGAACGAAGTATTTCAGACCAGCTTCGGTAGATTTCACGCTGTCGCGGCGCAGAGCGGCAATCACATACAGTGCAAGTGATTGCAGTTCGAGCCCCATGTAAAGCGCGATCAAATCGCCAGAGCTGACCATCATCATCATGCCGACTACGGCCAGCACCACCAGCACCGGATATTCAAAACGCAGAATGCCGCGCTTGGCCATATACCCTTCGCTGATCAAGAGAACCGCCGCCGCAGACAACAGAACTGTGACCTTGGCAAAACGCGAAAACGCGTCGTCGATAAACATTCCGCCAAAGGCTGCCGCGCTGCCATCGCGAACCAAACCAATCCACGCCGCCATTGCGATGAACAATGCCACCGTGACCCACAAAAGGGTCGAGGCAACTTCGTCTTTGCGGGTGTAAACCGCCAGGACAAGCGCCAGCATGGCGTAGACCGCCAACAAGATTTCGGGGAGGATGAGTGTCAGATCAGATGCCATATCCTGCCGCCTCTCAGTTTTGTGCCAGTTGCTGCGCAGCGGCAAAATCCGCGCGCGCAAGGTCGTATTGATCCACTAGGGCCGCAACCGACGGCCCGATGATGTCAAGCACCAGCGCCGGGTAAACGCCCAACAGCAGCGTCATGAACACCAAAGGCGCAAAGATCGCTTTTTCCCGGCGGCTCATATCGGTGATTGTCTTGAGCGATGCCTTGATCAGATCGCCCATCACCACACGCCGATAAAGCCAAAGTGCATATCCAGCAGAGAAGATCACACCAGTTGTCGCGACCATTGCCACCCATGTGTTCACCTGGAACACAGCCATCAACGTCAGGAATTCACCCACAAACCCGGAGGTGCCCGGCAGGCCCACATTGGCCATCGTGAACAACATGAAGATCATCGCATAAGCCGGCATCCGATTGACCAGCCCGCCATAGGCATCGATGTCGCGCGTGTGCATCCGGTCGTAAATCACGCCCACGCACAAAAAGAGCGCGCCCGAGATAAAGCCGTGGCTGATCATCTGGAAAATCGCGCCATCAACACCCTGTTGATTGCCCGCAAAAATCCCCATCGTCACAAAGCCCATATGCGCGACCGAAGAATAAGCGATCAGCTTTTTCATATCTTCCTGCACCAGCGCGACCAGCGAGGTGTAGACAATCGCAATCGCCGACATCCACAAAACCAGCGGTGCCATCACCTCGGACCCTACTGGGAACATCGGCAGCGAGAAACGGATGAACCCGTAGCCGCCCAGCTTCAACAGGATCGCGGCCAGAACAACCGAACCCGCTGTTGGCGCTTGAACGTGCGCGTCTGGCAACCAGGTGTGCACCGGCCACATCGGCATTTTCACGGCGAATGAGGCGAAGAACGCGAGGAACATCAGCGTCTGCATACCGCCAACGATCTGAATGCCCAGAACCGAGAAGGTTTCAAACTCAAACTGGTGGTTCAAAAGCTGTTCCACATCGGTGGTGCCTGCATCCGCAAACATCGCCACCATCGCCACCAGCATCAGCACCGAACCAAGGAAGGTATAAAGGAAGAACTTGAAGCTCGCATAAATCCGGTTCGCACCGCCCCAGATCCCAATGATCAGGAACATCGGAATAAGCCCGGCTTCGAAGAAGAGGTAAAACAGCACCAGATCCAGCGCCATGAACACGCCCAACATCAGCGTTTCCAACAGCAGGAAGGCGATGATGTATTCCTTGACCCGCTCAGTCACGTTCCACGACGCGGCAATCACCAGCGGCATCATGAACGTGGTCAGCATCACAAACAGCACGCTGATCCCGTCCACGCCCATCTTGTATTGCAGACCCAAGAGCCAATCCGCCTCTTCCACAAACTGGAAACCGGGATCGTTCGGGTTGAACTCAGCCAGAATGAACAGCGACACCACAAAGGTCGCCGTGGTCGCAAAGAGGCCAACGTATTTGGCGTTGCGCTGCGCGTCTGCATCATCGCCGCGCAAAAAGATCAACATCACCAACGCGGCTGTGGCCGGAATGAATGTCACAAAGGAAAGAAGGCTATCCATCTTTATTGCCCCCCTGCCGCAAATGTCATCCAAGTGATCAGCACCGCGATGCCGATGACCATGCCCAATGCGTATGTGAAGATGTAACCGGACTGCATCCGCCCAGCCATACGGGTGAAGAACGGTACAATGCCCATGGCGACACCATTGATGGCGCCATCGATCACGTTGCCATCCCCCCGTTTCCAGAAGAACCGCCCAATCCAAAGCGCAGGGCGCACAAAGATCAGATCGTAGAGTTCGTCAAAGTACCACTTGTTCTTGAGGAACAGATAAATGTGGCGCTGGTTCTCAGCGAGCCGTTTGGGCAGCTCGGGGTTCACGATGTAGAACCAATAGGCCATCACAAAGCCCAAGAGCATCGCCACAAAGGGTGAGGTTTTCACCCAATATGGCACCTTGTGCGCGTCATCGAGAACAGTGTTATCCGGGGCGATATACAGCGCGCCCTCGCCCGGCTGTCCAACAAAGGCATAATGGTGTTTGTCACCCTTGCCACCCTTGTCTTCCTTGTGGGCCGTGTCGCCGTGATCATCCGTATCACCATGATCGTCGTCATGCGATTTGTCATGATCCCCTTTGGCGTCATGATGTTCTTCGGCGTAAGGGATGCCATAGAATTTTGCGACCTTGTCGACATGGCCAAAGAAGCTGGAATACCACACCATCCCGGCCAGGATCGCGCCCAGGGACAGCACACCAAGAGGGATCAACATCACCATCGGGCTTTCATGCGCATGGTCGTGCGTATGCTTGTTGCCGCGTGGTGTGCCGTAGAATGTCAGGAACATCAGGCGCCAGGAATAGAAGCTGGTAAAGCACGCCGCGATCACCAAAGCCCAGAAGCTGAACGGCGTCCCCGCCGCAAAAGCGCTTTCGATGATCGCGTCTTTGGACAGATAACCCGCAAATCCAATCGGCAGCTCGCCTGCGGTGAAGATCACCACCGGAACGCCCACTCCTGTAATCGCCAAAGTGCCGATCATCATCGCCCAGAACGTATAGGGGATCTTTTTGCGCAGCCCGCCATAGTTCATCATGTCCTGCTCGTGGTGCATCGCATGAATGACCGAGCCAGCCCCAAGGAACAGCATCGCCTTAAAGAAGGCGTGGGTGAAAAGGTGGAACATCGCCGCTGAATACATGCCAACGCCTGCCGCCACGAACATGTAGCCCAGCT
>JABSSA010000080.1 GCA_013214665.1 Paracoccaceae bacterium | reverse complement strand
GGATCACAGCAATGTCCGTCCCTGGGTTCTGTTCATAGAAGCCCGCGGCACGGGTTGCATCACCTGCTTCGGCGGTGATTGGCAGATAGCCGGTGTTTTGGTGCCAAGCGGCCTGAACGTCCGAAGTGGAAAGGAAGCTCAGGAACTCGCCGACGCCTTTGTATTCTTCTGCGTCATGACCCGACATGACCCACAAAGACGCACCACCGATGATGGTGTTCTGCGGCTCGTCTGCGACAGCCTTCCAATAGGGCAACGGACGCACGTCGAAGTCGAATTCAGCTTCAGAGCTGATGCCAGCATAGCCAGCCGAGCTCTCGGTGAAGAGCGCACATTCACCAGCGCGGAAGTTTGCGCCACCTTCGTTGCGGCGACCGGTGTAGATGAATTTACCATCCTTGGCCCATTGCTGCATCGCCGACAGGTGTGCGACCTGCGCGGGACCATTCAGCGCCAGTTCCGTATCAAGACCAGCGAAACCGTTGTCCTTGGTGGCAAATGGCACATCATGATAGGCCGAGAAGTTCTCCAGATGGATCCAGCTCTGCCATGCGGTCACAAGCGGACAATCTTCGCCGCCAGCTTTCAGCGCGGTCAGCGCCCCGTCTACATTCTCCCACGTCGACAGGTCCATATCAGGGTCAACACCCGCCGCCTCGAAGGCGTCGCGGTTCACCCAGAGAACGGGGGTGGACGAGTTGAACGGCAGCGAAAGCATGTCGCCGTCGGTGGTGGTGTAATACCCCTTAACCGCACCGATATAGGCGTCTTGGTCAAAGGCGGCACCGCTTTCAGCCATCACTTCGTAAACCGGACGCACAGCGCCACGTGCTGACATCATTGTGGCTGTGCCAACTTCGAACACCATCAGAATATGAGGCTGCTCTTTGGCGCGGAATGCCGCGATGCCTGCGTTCAGGGTTTCAGAGTAGTTGCCCTTGTGGCTTTGCACGACTTTGTAGTCGCTTTGGCTGGCGTTAAATGCGTCGACCTGTGCAGCAACCAGTTCGCCAAGGCGGCCGGTGAAGGCGTGCCAGAACTGAACTTCTGTTTCCGCTGACGCCGCGATTGGCGTCATAGCTGTCGCAGCGGCAAGAACGCCGAGTAGATGCTTTTTCATGTTTTCCTCCCATGCACCACTTTGGGTGCGTTTGACGCTTGTTCCGGCGTATCCGCCGAATGATCGTCGTGTGCCGGTGATCTTATCCATGACTTAATATAATGCAAGATGCTTTCTTGTTGATATTTCATAATGCTTTGTTATGATTTGGCCGAAGAATAGCTGACGAACTCAAATGAAACACCGCAAAACCCCCCGCATTCGCCAACTCGAAGCCTTGATGGCAGTCATAAACAGTGGCTCGATGACAGCCGCTGCGGCTGATCTGGGAATCAGTCAACCCGCGATCAGCCGATTGGTCTCGGACCTTGGGAAAGAGTTTGATTTTCAACTCTTTGACAAGCGCGACGGGCGGCTGGTTGCCTCGCAGGAAGTGCGCTTTCTTGAACCTGACATCCGGCGGGTTCTAGAGTTGATGCGGCAGATTTCAGACCTCGGCGCTGACATTACACAGCGTAAGGCGGGCCATATTCGAGTCGCCTGCTTGCCTGGGTTTGCGACAAGCCATCTGCCGGGCGTAGTGGCGGATTTTTTACGGGATCGCCCCGGTGTTTCCATGACAATTGAGCCGGATCGCCCGGAACGAATCCTCGAATGGATGATCACCGAACAGTATGACTTTGGAATCACCGATGGGTTTTTCGGCCACCCCGCCGTAGAGCGCACCGACATCAAGATGCGCACGGTGTGTATTTTCCCCGAAGGCCACGAGTTGGAAGCGCTGGACCGGATTCGCCCGAGCGATCTGGAACAGATGCGCATGATCCACACACGAAAGGACAGCGAATTTTTTCAGCGACTCGAGCGCCGGTTTCAGGATGAAAAAGTCGAACTGCGATCGCATATCGAAGTACGTCAATTCACTGCCGCGTGCGAATTGGTGTGTCACGGGGTCGGAGTTTCCGTAGTCAGCGAGCTCGACGCTGAAAAATACGACGGTCAGGGTCTGAGTTTCCGCCCGTTCGATCCAGAACTTACCCATGACATTTCGTTGGTGCGCCCAGTGCACAAGGCGCCTTCGCTGATAACGCTCGAATTCATCGAGTTCTTCAAAAATAGTCTTGATCCGTTTCTGTCGGAGATCTGA
Source organism: Paracoccaceae bacterium (assembly GCA_013214665.1). GTDB lineage: Bacteria > Pseudomonadota > Alphaproteobacteria > Rhodobacterales > Rhodobacteraceae. Next base: position 2,554 of record JABSSA010000080.1, on the reverse strand, counting down.
GAAAATGATCCGGCTACGCGCAAATTATCGTGGCATGCCTGCCGCCAAATACAACGCAAGATCTGTGACCGTTGTCGAGGGCGCCATTCCAACACATAGCAAGCGGCATGAAGCCGAGGGCATTTCTGATGAATGACACAAACATCATCCTGTTCGCACTGCATATCGCCGGCGCAGCGGCACTGCTGATCTGGGCCGTGCGCCTTTTGCGCACAGGGGTTGAGCGGGCATATTCCGTGCAGCTTCGCAGCTTCCTACGCCGTTCAAACGCCAGCCGCCTTCAGGCAGCCGCCAGTGGGATTTTCGCCGCCCTTTGCCTGCAAAGCGCGACGGCCGTGGCGGTGCTTGTTTCAAATTTCGCGGTCAAAGGCGGCGTAGGATTGCTGGCCGGAACTGCCATTCTTCTGGGCGCGGATATCGGATCGGCGATTGTGTCCCAAATCCTTCTGATCCGGCAGGATTTCCTGATCCCTTTACTGTTGCTATGCGGTGTTGTTCTGTTCCTGCGCAGTTCCCAAAACGAGCTGCGACAGCTGGGGCGTATCCTAATTGGCGTCGCGCTGATCTTTGTCTCACTCGACATGATCCGTGCAGCCACCGGTCCGCTGATCGACAGCCCTGCCACCCTGAGTGTCATGCGTTATCTGGGCGGGGATGTCGTGACTTCGTTCCTGATCGGGGCGCTGTTTGCCTGGGCTGTGCATTCATCGGTCGCCGCGGTTTTGTTTTTCGTCACTCTGACAGCTCAGGGTCTGCTGCCAGCAAGTGGCGCCGCAGCGATGGTTCTGGGGGCAAATGCGGGCGGGTCTTTGCTGGCTTACATGTTGACCATGACAGCACCCATAACCGCGCGCCGGATGGTCATCACCAATCTTGTCCTACGCGGCGGAGGCGCGGCATTGCTGTTGGTCGTTCTGTCGCAGGGAAGTGGACTGTTGGCATGGCTTGGCGCAAGCGAGGCCCGGCAGGTCATCAACCTGCATCTTGTCTTTAACGCCGGGCTGGCGTTGTTATGTCTTCCCATACTGGGTTGGATTGCCCCACTAACAGAGCGTCTTTTGCCGGATCGTACTGAGACGACAGGCAGCCTCGTTCAGACCACGGCGCTTGACCCATCCACGCTCGATCGCCCCGATCGGGCGTTGGCTTGCGCCGCACGAGAAGTTCTGAAGATGGGCGAGCACGCGGAATCGATGCTCCGCTCGGCCATGGCACTTTACAAAAACTGGGACGAACCAACGGCCAAAGCGATTACGGTGCAATCCGAACAAGTGCAGGCTTTGCACGAGGACGTAAAACGATTTCTGGCGCAATTGAACCACAACAAGCTGGAGGATGCGCAAAGAGAGCGATCCAGCGATCTGACCACGATTGCGCTCAATCTAGAGACGGCAGCGGATGCGGTGGACCGCGGGCTGATCGGTCAAGCCCGGCTTTTGAATGCCGAGCAGTTGGTTTTTTCCGAAGGCGGGTGGTCGGATATCGAAGACTTCCACGACCGGGTTCTCAGCAATGCCCAGCTTGCTCTGAGCGTGCTTATGACGGGTGCGCCAGACGCGGCGCGCCAACTGGTGCGGGCAAAGGACAAGGTGCGCAAGGCGGAACAAAAGCTCCAGGAAAAGCACTTGAGGCGTTTGCGTGACGGTGTCCGGGAAAGTTTCGAGACCAGCCGTTTGCATCAGGAAACGTTGCGTTTCCTCAAAATCGCAAACACAGCTTTCGCGTCCATCGGCTATCCAATCGCGGCCCGGTCAGGCGACCTTTTGTCAACACGGCTTTCCAATGGCTCAAAGAGTAAGCCAGGCAGGGATACCTAGATGACTTCAGGGGCTTGATAAGGCTTTTTTGACCAATTCCCAGACTCGGTCGCCGAAATCACTCCATTTGAACAGGCCGCAAAGCCACCGCCTCTGTAGTAGAAAACTGATTGAACAAATGACAACAGTGGCCGAAATCCTCGACCGCTATGAAGCCGTGCGCCATCAGATTTATGAGGCGGGCCCAAAAACACGCACCGTCGAAACCGACACGCTTCCTTGGCCAAAATCCTCGTAGCGCTTGTTTCGTGTGTTTTCTGGGACAAGGTCTAGCTAAATGAAATGGCCGGTCATAAAAAATGGGCCGCGGGAAATAGAGTTTGCAGCGAACGGCAGGAATAGCAGACTGCGATTCCAGAATTTAAGCAAGGTGTTCAAAATCGGCTTTGGGCGGACCCTATCGATACCAATGTGGGCTTTCTGTGGTTGTCGTACGTCTGTCCACACTGCAGCATTTTTCATTCTGGGCTCAGCGCCGACCAACGCCGCATAAGGGACGGACACCCGCTTTGAAATGGCGAACGGCAGGACCGTTCGCCAAGGTGTCTCAGATATCAATGCGCTCAGCGATGCTCAGGGCATCTTCGAGTTCGACGCCAAGATAACGCACTGTACTGTCGACCTTGGTGTGACCAAGCAGCAGTTGCACCGCGCGGAGGTTGCCTGTCTTGCGGTAAATCTCCGCTGCCTTTGTACGGCGAAGTGAATGCGTGCCATACCCACTTGGTTCAAGGCCG
>JABSSA010000008.1 GCA_013214665.1 Paracoccaceae bacterium | reverse complement strand
TGAGCGCGATCTGGCAAGGGCCACACAGATTGTAGAGCTCTGCGACGCAGCGGATGTGCCTTTGGGCATTGTGTTGCAGCATCGATTTCGCGCCGGTGCTTTGGCGCTGACCGAAGCGATGTCGAGCGGCAAGGCTGGGCCACTGCATATGGTGCGCGTGACTTTGCCATGGTGGCGGGATCAATCGTATTACGATCAGCCGGGGCGCGGAAGCTATGTGGTCGATGGCGGCGGTGTGCTTTTGACGCAAAGCATTCACGTGCTTGACCTGATGCTGAGCCTCACCGGGCCTGTTGCGCAGGTGTCGGCGCTCGTGGGCACGACAAAATCACACCAGATGGAGGCAGAAGATTTTGCGACGGCGGGTTTGCGTTTCGAAAATGGAGCCGTTGGATCGGTCGTTGCTACCACTGCGGCCTTTCCCGGCGATGCGGAAACGCTGATCCTGGATTGTGAACATGCGTCGATGCAGTTGGTCGCAGGACAGCTGACCATTCATTGGCGCGATGGGCGCATCGATACGGTTGGGGAGGTTACCGGGACGGGCGGGGGCAGCGATCCGATGGACTTCCCCTGTGATTGGCACCGCGATCTGATTGCGAATTTTGCGCAGTCGTTGCGCACGGGCCGCCCGCCACGGATCACCGGCCGCGACGCGTTGAGTGTGCATCGTTTGATTGATGCGTTCGAGCGTTCAGCACAGTCTGGCACAACAACGCATGTGGAGCGGGAAACATGACCCTAAAATTCGCAGCAATCGGGCTTGATCACAGGCATATCTACGGCATGTCGCAAGGGATGATCGACGCGGGCTGTGAGCTGGCCGGATATTGGACGGATGGAGATCCTCAGCCCAAGGCGGGATTTGTGAAGCGGTTTCCGGACGCGCCGCCGCTAGAGCTGGATGCCATATTGCACGACGAAACCATCCAGCTGGTGCTGATCGCCGCAGCACCAGCGGATCGTGCGTCATTGTCGCTGAAAGCGATGCGGCATGGCAAAGATGTGATGTTGGACAAGCCCGGCTGTCTGACCTTGGGCGAGCTCTCTGAGATAGAGGCCACAATCGCTGAGACGGGTCGCATATGGTCTGTCAATTTTTCCGAACGGTTTGAAGTGCCTGCCGCGACCCTGGCGGACAAGTTGCTGGCAGAGGGGCGTATCGGCAAGCTGGTGCATATTCTGTCGCAGGGGCCACATCGCCTTAACGCCGATACCCGCCCGGATTGGTTTTGGAAGCCGGAGCTTTACGGCGGAATACTTGGGGATATCGGCACGCATCAGATCGACCAGTTTTTGCACTATTCACGGGCTGATACCTGCGACATTACGCGTGCCACGGTGGGCAACATGGCGTCGCCGGCGCGGCCCGGGTTTCAGGATTTTGGCGAACTTAACCTGAGCGCCGGGGATGTGCACGGCTATGTTCGGCTGGATTGGTTCACACCGGACGCGGCACCCAATTGGGGGGATGGGCGCGTGATCCTGACCGGAACCGACGGCTTTATCGAAATGCGCAAGTACATGGATATCGCTGGGCAACCCGGCACGGATCACGTTTTTCTGGTAAACGGGACAACCTGCGAACGGTTTGATGCCTCTGATGCAGGCACGCCCTATTTCGCGAATCTCAAGAGCGACATTGAAAACCGTACCGAAACGGCCTGTCCGCAACACCGAACCCTCACCGTGATGCGGCTGTCGATCGAAGCACAGCGGATGGCCCAACGGCTGGGGTCTTAAGGGTCGTTTGACCAGAGATGCAAAAAGCCCCGGCCGGTCGCCGGGGCTTTTTCTTTTTTACATCCCAGAGGGGTGCTTATCCGAAAACGCGGGTCAGAGCTTCGTCGACACCAGCGGTGATCGCGTCGATATCATCGGCGGTCGAGATCAGCGCGGGTGAGAAGCATAGCGTGTTGTTCTTGCCCGGAACGGACCGGTTGGTCGCGCCGATGATCAGACCTTGGGCCATGCAGTCGCCAACGACGGCTTGCACTTTTTTCTCATCCACAGGCTCGCGCGTGTCGCGATCCGAAACAAGTTCCGCACCGCAGAACAGACCTTTGCCGCGCACATCGCCAATGACGGCATGTTTGTCTTGCAGAGCGCGCAGGTTGTCCATCATGCGCGCGCCCATGGCATTGGTGTTGGCCAGAAGCTCTTCGTTTTCGATGATCTCCATGTTCTTCAGCGCCGCCGCCGGGCCTGCGGTGCAGCCGCCGAAGGTGGAGATATCGCGGAAATAGTTCATGTGGTCGGTCGCGTCGTCCTTGAACATGTCAAAGACTTCTTCGGTGGTCACCAGACAGGCAATCGCCGCATAGCCAGAGGCCACACCTTTGGCCATTGTGACCAAGTCGGGCTGCACGCCGTATTGCTGATAGCCAAACCATGTGCCTGTCCGACCAACGCCGCAAACGACTTCGTCGATATGCAACAGGATATCGTATTTCTTGCAGATCTCCTGCACGCGCTGCCAATAGCCTTCGGGCGCTTCGATAACGCCGCCGCCTGCGGTGACGGGTTCAAGGCAAAGTGCGCCAACCGTGTCTGGGCCTTCTTGCAGGATGACCTTTTCAATCTGGTCCGCAGCCCATTCGCCGTAGTTGGCTTCTGGTGCGCCATCTTGTTCGTGCTTGCGATATTCCATGCAATGCGGAACGCGGATGAACCCGGGCACAAACGGGCCGTACTGGGCGTTGCGTTCGTCCTGGCCACCTGCAGACATGCTCGCGATGGTAGAGCCGTGATAATCGCGGTCGCGATAGAGGATCTTGTTCTTTTGCCCACCATAGCGTTTGTGCGCAATCTGGCGGACCATCTTAAAGGCTTTTTCGTTCGCCTCTGAGCCGCTGTTCACATAGTAGACGCGGCTCATGCCGGGCATCTTTTCGATCAGGCGTTCGGCGAACAATGCGCCGGGAATAGAGCCTGCAGAGCCGGCAAAGTAGTTCAGCTTAACCAATTGATCGCGAACCGCGTCGGCAATTTCCGTGCGGCCATAGCCAACGTTAACGGTCCACACGCCGCCAGACACAGCATCAAGGTGCTCTTTGCCCTTTTGGTCCCAGACACGCATGCCTTTGCCTTCGACGATGATGCGCGGATCCGCGCCCGTGAAGAACGGCTGATGCTGGATCAGGTGGTGCCAAACGCGTGCCCGATCTGCTTCGACCACGTTCGAGATGTCGTTGTCAGAAAATGTGCCGTCCATAGTGCCTCCAAGTGCATAGAGAAGTGAGCGAGATTTAGCAAAACGCTAAATTTTGACTCGTTCGTAGGGCCAGATGTTTCATGCTGATATGGCCAGAAGGTGAGTCTCAAAATGTACTCTGGCCATATTTTTATGTGAGTCCAAGGGGTTTTGCTGCAGTTTTTGAGAATGGCTGGTCCGGATTTTGTGAACTTTGCAAGACTGGGGAAACGAAAAAGCGTTGATTGCTGCGGGAATATCGTTTCGGATTGTACGCGGCGCCCCTTTTTTACCGGCGCCGCAAAGAGCTGTGCGCTCAATAATGAACTCGTCACGCCCAGAGTGACGAAACACGGGAGATACGAATGACCTTGAAATCCAAGCTAATGGGTGCCGTCGCAGGCGCCGTGATGTTGACCGGCGCACAGGGCGCCGTCGCAGGCGGCCACGGCGGCGAGATCACTGTTGCTTACTTCCTCGAATGGCCAATGCCATTCCAGTTCGCAAAAGTGAACGGCATATACGAAGAAGCCATGGGTACCAAAATCAACTGGGTCAGCTTTGACACAGGGACCGCGATGAGCGCGGCAATGGCGTCTGGCGACGTTCAGATTTCTGTCAGCCAGGGTGTGCCACCTTTCGTGGTCGCGGCATCTGCGGGCCAGGACATCCAGATTGTTGATGTGGCCGTGTCCTATTCCGAAAACGACAACTGTGTTGTTAAAGCGGACCTGGAAATCGACAAAGACTCTGCTGGCGAACTGGCCGGCAAGAAAGTTGCTGTTCCGCTCGGTACGGCGGCTCACTATGGCTTCCTGAGCCAGATGAACCACTTTGGTGTGGACATCGCGGGCATGGAAATCGTTGACATGGCACCTGCGGAAAGCGCGGCAGCGCTGGCGCAAGGTTCGCTCGATATGGCTTGTGGCTGGGGTGGCGCGCTGCGTCGCATGAAAGAGCACGGCAACGTCCTGCTGTCTGGCGCAGAAAAAGAAGAGCTGGGCATCCTGGTGTTTGACGTGACAACAGCACCGGCTTCCTTTGTTGCAGAAGAATCCGAGCTGCTGTCGAAGTTCCTCGAAGTGACCGCAGCGGCGAACGCCATGTGGAACACAGGCGGTGCATCCTTCATGGTGCCAGCGATCGCAAATGACGCGGGTATGTCGGAAGAAGACACAGCTGCAACTATGGCCACATTTGAATTCCCAGGCGTTGGTGCGCAGTTGGGCGACAAGTGGCTGGGCGGCGGCGCTCAGAGCTTCATGAAGGGCGTGGCTGACGTGTTTGTGGGCGCAGGCTCCATTCCAGCATCACTCGATAGCTATGCCGCGACAGTGAACACAGCACCTTTGGCAGCTGTCAGCAACTAATCGCGCTCGCGCGCGCACTTTCAACGGGCGCCTGATACCGGGCGCCCGTTTCTCAAACAAACGGGGGCGATATGTCAGGACTTGAGATCCAGGACATTTCGATGCGCTTTGACCTGCCGAACGGATCGGCGGTGCAAGCGCTCAAAGATGTTAGTCTTCACCTAAAACAAGGCGAATTGATGAGCGTGCTGGGCCCGTCGGGCTGCGGCAAGACCACGCTTTTGAACATTGTCGCCGGGTTTCTTGCACCGACGGAAGGGCAGGTTGTGCTGAACGGCAACACGGTCCACGGGCCGGATGCGCAGCGCGGCATGGTGTTTCAGCAGGGTGCCCTGTTTGAATGGATGAGCGTGCGTGACAACGTGCGCTTTGGCCCGGATATGAAGGGCATTTCCAAATCCGAGAGCAGCAAAACAGTGGATCATCTGCTGGATGTTGTTGGCTTGCAGGATTTCAAGGAAAAGATGGTTTACGAATTGTCCGGCGGGATGCAGCAGCGTGTGGCGTTGGCCCGTTGCCTGGCCAACGATCCGGACGTGATCCTGATGGATGAACCGCTGGGCGCGCTGGATGCGTTGACCCGCGAAAAGATGCAGGGCCTTGTGCTGAAACTCTGGAAAGAGACAGGCAAGACGATCATTCTGATCACCCACTCCGTGGAAGAAGCCTTGCTGTTGGGTGAACGCCTGCTGGTGATGGCGCCGCGCCCCGGTCGCATTCACAAAGAATACCGGTTGCCGTTTGCCGATATGGGCGTGGGCAAGGATTTGCGTGAAGTGAAGAAAGAACCTGACTTCAACGTGAAGCGCGAAGAGATCCTGGGCATGATCTGGGACATGGAAGAAGAGATCATGGGCCGTACAGAGGAGGGCGCATAAGATGGGACAGATTTTTGCTGACCTCGGGCGCGAACTCGCTGTTTTACTGCTTTCGGTGCTGTCAATTCTGCCAGCACTGATTGGCTATGTGGCAATTATTCTTCTGGCCGCACTGATCGTGCGCGTCGTGCGCTCTCGCCTTTCGGCGACCCGCGATTTCACCTCGCTCAAAACCGTGACGTTCGGTGATGAAAGCGCGGTGATTTCTGACAAAGCAGCCTCGGTGATTTCGGTCGTTTTGATCTTTGTGATTTGGGGCGCGTTTACCGGTACAAACTGGCTGCCTGGCATCTTCCACGCACCTGGCCCTTTTGTGGGGCAAGAGCAGTTTACCTACACCGTTGAGGACAGCAGCGGCGCCACGGATGACGCCACTGTCACGGTCATCGTGCACCCCGCTGGCGAAGTGCCTGACACGCCAGAAGTGGCACCCGGTGATGGAACGGCGAAAGACGATGTTCTGGTGGTGCAGGCCTATCGCTCAAAACTGCTGCGTTGGGACGTCAATGATGAAGTGACGCGCAAAGACGATGCCAAGATCATCGCCATCGACGGGCGTCCTCTGACGCGCGAGACAGATGTTGACGTCGGTTTTGGCCGTGTTGCGCTGACCGACAAAGGCACGTTGAACTTTGAGCCTGGGAAAGGCTGGCAGATGGAAAACATCTGGTTGCCAGCGCCTGACAGCGTGTGGAGCCGCCTCGTCTCGGTCAGCCGTGACGGCTATCAGAATGTCACCCTGTCGGAGCATCTGAGCTATTCGCTGTTCCGGGTGATCGTGGGCTTTATCCTTGGCTCGCTCGTTGGCATTCCGCTGGGCTATGCCATGGGTCTGAGCAACTGGTTCCGTGGGTGGTTTGACCCGATCGTGGAATTCATGCGTCCGGTGCCACCGCTCGCCTTGATCCCTCTGGTCATCATCTGGGCCGGGATCGGAGAGCAGGGCAAGATCATCCTGTTGTTCCTTGCGGCGTTGTGGATCATGGCGATTGGCGCACGCTCCGGTGTGTCGGGCGTCAAGATCTCCAAGGTGCACGCGGCCTATTCGCTGGGCGCGTCAAAGGCGCAGATCTTGCGGTATGTGATCATTCCGAACTCGCTGCCCGAAATCTTTACAGCGGCACGGGTTGCGATGGGCGTGTGTTGGGGCACGGTTGTGGCGGCAGAGCTTGTGGCGGCCGAAAAGGGCGTCGGCAAGATGATCGTTGCGGCGTCAAAGTTCCAAGATACGGATATCGTGCTGATGGGGATCATCCTGATCGGGATCATCGGCTTCGGCATCGACATGCTGATGCGCTGGGCCGAACGTTGGCTGGTGCCTTGGAAAGGAAAAGGCTGATTTAACGCCTCCCTCATTTAACCACGAAAACTCAAAGCGCTCGGCAAGGGATTGCCGGGCGTTTTTTGCGTCACATGGATGTGTTCAGGAATGCCAAAATTGGGCTGAAAACTGGCCCAGTTTTGGTCAAGTTCTTCCCATAAACTGCATGTTCAAACACATCGCGTGATCCAACACGTCGAGCAGAAAAAGAACGCGACACAAGATGTATGGATTGTTTTCCGGGTCCCCCTTTGTGGGTGCGGCTTGGCACCATGTGACGATTGCTTTGCCAACTGGCGCTGCCGGGTCTTTGGGCTTGGATGCCGCGTGGGCGCGTTTCTCTATTCCTGACCCCTGCCAGCAGAGCAAAGGCTGACACATGCCGTTTAATATCACGCTTGATTACCGGTTCGATTCCAACGGGTTTTTTGACAATCCCGAAGCCCGAGCCGCAATGGAAGCTGCGGCGGCGGCTTGGGAGGCGGTGATCCTGGATGATTTCGTGGAGGTGCCAGCGGGCATTCAATACACGATCGACAATCCAAGCACCGGGGCCACAGAAACCATCACGTTGACCGAGGCGACCGATGATCTGGTGATTTATGTGGGTGCGCGGCAATTGTCGGGCAACACTTTGGGCCGAGCGGGGCCAAGCGGGTATTCGGCGCAGGGCGATTTCTTTAACGCGCGGATCAGCAGCAATTTCCGGGGTGACGGGCCTGTCACCGATTTTGAGCCCTGGGCCGGGGTTGTCTATTTCGACACGGATTCGGCGTGGAACTTTGATCTGGATGGGCCTGCATCCGGGTCGAGCGATTTTCTGTCGGTCGCGATGCATGAGATTGGGCATATTCTGGGGTTCGGCACCTCTGCCGCCTTTGATGCGCATATCATCAATGGCCATTTTCATGGGCCCAACGCGCTGGCCGAAAACGGGGGCAATCCGATCCCGCTGGATTCCATCGGCGCCCATGTGACCGAAGGGTTCTTTGGCAACAGCGTCTTGATGGATCCGTTCCTGACCGTTGGCACGCGGGTCGAGATCAGTGATCTGGACAAGGCGATGCTGGCCGATATCGGTTATCAGATTGCGGGCTTTACCACGCAGGGCAGCCAGCCGGATATCACCACAGAAGGCAATGATCAGACCGTATTTGGCACCATCATCGGTGACGAGATTGACGGGCTGGGCGGCGACGATTGGATTCAGGGTGGCAGCGGCGATGACACGCTGGCCGGTGGTGCCGGTGATGACACGCTTTTTGGGCAAGACGGCAATGACACCTTTGTTCTGCGCCCCGGCGATGATCAGAACACGCTGTGGGATTTCGATCTGAGCGATGACAAGATCCGCCTTGTCGACAGCGAATTTTCCACGCTGTCAGAGGTGATGGCATCGCTGTCGCGGCCCAATTTCTCGAACGTTGTGCGGGTCGATATTTTTGATGGCAGTTACTTTGATGTGTTCCTGCAAAGTTCATCGCAGGAGCTGACCCAATCGAATTTTGAGCTGGTCTCAACCAGTGTGAATGCCGCACCTGTGGGCAATGTGGCCATCACCGGCACGCCCACCGAAGGGCAGGTTCTGTCGGTTGTCACCTCCGGCGTTTCAGACGCGGATGGTCTGGGCGCGTTCAGCCATCAATGGCTGCGTGACGGGGCCGAGATTTCGGGGGCTGTGGGTGGCAGCTATACGCTTGGCCAGGCGGATGTTGGGGCAAATATCAGCGTGCGCAGCAGCTATGTGGATGGCGGCGGCACCACGGAGGTTTTGACCAGCGCCGCTACGGCTGCGGTGCAGAACGTGAATGATGCGCCGACGGGGGGTGTTTCGGTCTCTGGCACGGCGACAGAGGATCAGACGCTGACCGCTGTGACTTCGGCTCTGTCGGATGAGGATGGTCTGGGCAGCTTTGCGTATCTGTGGTTCCGCGATGGGGTGTCCACCGGCGTGACCACGCAGAGCTATGTTCTGGGCGACGATGATGTGGGCGCCGAGATGTCTGTGCGGGTGCGCTATACCGATGGTGAGGGCACGCAAGAGACTGTGTTCAGCCCGGCCACGGCGGCGGTGCAAAACGTGAATGATGCGCCGGGTGGCACTGTGGGGATCAGCGGGCTTGCCCGAGAAGATGAAACGCTGACGGCCAATCCGGCGATCACGGATGCGGATGGGCTGGGTGCGTTCAGCTATCAATGGCTGCGCGATGGGGCTGCCATCACCGGGGCCACGGCAGGCACCTATACGCTGGGTCAGGATGATGTGAGCGCGCGGATCACTGTGCGGGTGAGCTTTACCGATGGTGAGGGCACGGCGGAAAGCGTGACGAGCGGGCTTACCGCCGTGGTGCAGAATGTGAATGACGCGCCGGGCGGAGCTGTCACCGTGCTGGGCACAGCGCAGGAAGGCCAGCAGCTTTCGGCGCAGACAAACGGGCTGTCTGACGAAGATGGGTTGGGCGCGTTCAGCTATCAGTGGCTGCGTGATGGGGCGGCCATCACCGGGGCCACGGCGGCGACATACACGCTGGAACAGGCGGATGTGGGTGCGCAGATCTCTCTGCAGGTGGGCTACACGGATGGTGAAGGTACAGCCGAGACCGTGACCAGCGCGCAGACGGCGGCGGTGCAAAATGTCAACGATGCGCCCACCGGGACGGTGGTTGTGACTGGCACCGCAACCGAAGGCGAGACGCTGAGCGCCGATGCGGCAGGCATCGCGGACGAAGACGGGTTGGGCACGATCACCATCACCTGGCTGCGCGATGGGGTTTCGACCGGGGAAACCAGCGCGACCTATACGCTTGATGCCGCTGACATTGGCGCGCGCCTGTCGGCGCAGGCCAGCTATACCGATGGGCAAGGCACCGCAGAGACGGTGACAAGTGCCGAAACCGATGCGGTTCAGAATGCCAATGACGCGCCGACAGGCGCTGTGACGATTTCGGGGTCATTGACCCAAGGCGAGACGCTGACAGCTGAGACCGACACGTTGGACGACGCAGATGGGCTGGGTGAGTTTGACTATACCTGGTTGCGCGATGGTGAGGTCATTTCCGGTGAAGCAAACGACTTTTATGAACTGACACAGGAAAACGTCGGCGCGCAGATCTCAGTTGTGGTCAGCTATATTGACGGGCTGGGCACTGAAGAAAGCGTGGCCAGCGCGCCAACGGCGGCAGTGTCCAATGTCAACGACGCGCCACAGGGTGCGCCGGTGGTTCAAGGTACGGCAACGCAAGGGCAAACGCTGACGGCGGACACCTCCGGCATTTCCGACAGCGATGGATTGGGCGCGTTCCAATACGTTTGGCTGCGGGATGGCAGCGCCATCAGCGGGGCAACGGCGGCCAGCTACACGTTGGAGCAAGCGGACGTTGGGGCGCAAATCTCTGTGCGCGTCGCGTATGTTGATGGTGGAGGCGCGTCTGAGACGTTGACCAGTTCTGAGACGTCAGCGGTTCAAAACGTCAACGATGCTCCAACCGGAGCGGTGACGATAAGCGGTGTGCCACGACAGGGTGAGACCCTGACCGTAGGTACAGACGCGCTGGCAGATCCGGATGGGTTGGGCGCATATTCGTTTGAATGGTTGCGCAATGGCACGCCGATTACGGGTGAAACGGGCCCTAGCCTTGTTCTGACACAGGCGGACGTAGGCCAGCCCATTTCGGTACGTGTGTCATATGTGGACGGGCAAGGTACGCCCGAACAGGTGACCAGCGCCGCGACCGGAAATATTCAAGACGTGAATGACCCGGTCACTGGGTCGGTAAGCATCACCGGTTTGGCGCAACAGGATGAGACGCTGACGGCCGTGGCCAACACTGTTGCGGACGCAGATGGTTTGGGGGCGTTCAGCTACACCTGGCTGCGCGATGGCGTCGCCATACCCGGCGCGGATGCGCAAACTTACACGCTTGTGCAGGCTGATGTTGGTGCGGTTATCTCTGTGCGCCTCTCGTTCGTGGATGGGCAGGGCAACGCCGAAAGCCTGACCAGCGCGGCAACTTCCGCCGTTCAAAATGTCAATGACGCGCCAACCGGAGATGTCACGATCACTGGCGCGGCACAGGAAGGCGCAACACTGATCGCAAGCGCGAATGCCTTGGATGATGCAGACGGGCTGGGCGCATTCACTTACCGTTGGCTGCGCGACGGTGTGGACACAGGCAGTACCGGGCAAAGCTATGTTCTGGGCGNGGCTGACATTGGGGCGCGGATGTCGGTTCAGGTCAGCTATGTGGACGGGTTTCTGACAGCAGAGTCGGTGACCAGCGGGCAAACCGCCGAGGTGGAAAACGTCAATGATGCGCCCACGGGTGGTGTTTCGATTGGTGGCACCGCGCGGCAAGGCGAAACCTTAAGCGCAGTGACGACCAGCCTTGCGGATTTGGATGGGCTGGGCGCGTTTGGCTATCAGTGGCTGCGCGATGGCGCGCCGATCGCGGGAGCCAATGCGGCAACCTTCACGCTGTCACAAGTTGATGTGGGCGAGGCGATTGGTCTGCGACTGCAATACACCGATGGATTTGGCACGCTGGAAACGGTGCTTAGTGCGGAAACGCCAGCGGTTGAGAATGTGAATGATCCTGTGTCAGGTGCCGTGTCGATTGTGGGCGCGGCGATTGAACGCCAGGTGTTGCAGGCCGTGCCTGTAAATATCGCGGATGCAGATGGTGTCGGGGTGTTTACCTATCAATGGCTGCGCGACGGATCACCGATTTCGGGCGCTACGGGTGCGACGTTCGAATTGGGGCAGGCGGATGTGGGCGCGGCGATTTCAGTGCAGTTGCGCTTTGTCGACGGCCAAGGAACGCAAGAAACGTTGGTGAGCGCCGCTACAGCGCAGGTTGTCGGCAATACGGCGCCGTCTGGTGCCGTGCTGGTCACCGGGTCCGCTGTTGAAGGCGGGCTACTGGAGCTGGATGCCAGCGGCGTCAGCGATCCCGATGGGCTGGGCGCATTCAGCTATCAATGGCTGCGTGATGACACGCCTATCGCCGGGGCCACGGGCACAAGTTATTCCCTGGATCAGGATGACGTAGGCGACCGAATTTCGGCCCGTGTCAGCTATACCGATGGGTTGGGTCAGGTCGAAACGGTCACATCGGACGAAACAGGCCGGGTGCAAAATGTGAATGATGCGCCGCAAGGCGGTGTTTTGCTGAGCGGAAACGTGATCGAAAATCAGACGCTGGTCGCCAATGCATCCAGCCTGTCTGATGCCGATGGTTTGGGTGTGCTCACCTATGCGTGGTTGCGGGACGGGCTGAATACCGGCGCCACCGGCACAACCTATCGCCTCGACGATGCGGATGTGGATGCGCAGATCTCTGTGCGGGTCCGGTATGTGGATGACGAAGGCACGTTGGAAGAAGTCGTTTCCGCCAACACTGTGTCCGTGCAGAACGTCAACGATGCGCCGGAAGGCGGTATTTCCATCACAGGTGTGGTCGAAGAAGGGGCGACGCTGACAGCGGTCACATCGGCGCTGAACGATGATGATGGGTTGGGTACGCTCACCCTGCTGTGGCTGAAGGACGGTGCCGCGACAGGCGTGACGGGCACCACTTATGTGCTGGATGCCAGTGACATTGGTGCGCGGATGTCCGTGCGGGCGACTTACACAGATGGGCAAGGCACATCCGAGACGGTGACCAGCGCCGAGACCGTTGCGGTACTGAACGTGAACGAAGCCCCGGAAGGTGCGGTTGTTCTTACGGGCACACCCGAAGAAGGCGGCACGCTGATGGCGGATGCCAGCGCTGTACAGGATGGCGATGGGCTGGGTGCCTTCAGCTATGTCTGGCTGCGCGATGGGCAAGACACCGGTGCAACCGGGCTGACCTATCAGCTGGCCGCGGATGACATCAGCGCACGCATGTCGGTACGGGTGAACTACACCGATGCGCAGGGCACGGTAGAGACAGTCACCAGTGCGCAAACCACGGCCGTGCAAAACGTGAATGATGCGCCGACTGGCGCCGTGGTGGTCAACGGAGTTGCGGCTGAAGGCAACACGCTCACCGTTGATACCTCGACATTGGACGATCTCGACGGGTTAGGTGCGCTTCAAATCGCATGGCTGCGCGATGGCGGTGTTACGGGCGAAAGTGGTGACACCTATGCGCTGAGTGCCGCAGATATCGGGGGCCAGATCAGCGCGCGGGTTACCTATATTGATGGTCAGGGCACCTCGGAAACGGTGATCTCAGACCCGACAGCAATCGTGCAAAACGTCAACGATACGCCGCAAGGTGCCGTGAGCATCACCGGTGTCGCGCGGGAAAACAGCTTGTTGCGGGCAGTCACGCAATCCCTGTCGGATGCGGACGGTTTGGGCGACTTGACGATCATTTGGCAACGCGACGGTGTTGATACCGGCGCGCGGGGCGAGACCTATCGGCTTGATGATGCCGATGTTGGTGCGCGCATGTCTGTTCGGGTGGAATACACCGACGGGCAGGGCACAGACGAGGCCGTGGAAAGCAGCACAACGGGCGTTGTCAGCAACGTGAATGATGCGCCCCAAGGTGCGGTTGAGATCGCTGGCACTCCGTCACGTGAACAGGTGTTGACGGCGGACACCTCGGGTTTGGTAGACGAAGACGGGCTTGGCCCGTTTAGCTACGTTTGGCTGCGCGATGGCAGTGTCGTCGTGGGTGAAACCGGGGCGACCTATACGCTCGATGCCGAAGATGTCGGATCGGCGGTTTCTGTGCGGGTCAGCTATACCGATGGCGGCGGACGGCAGGAAACCGTGCAAAGCGCGCCAACCTCGGATGTGACCAACAAGAATGACGCGCCAACAGGTGGCGTGGTGATCAGCGGGCTGGCCCGCGAAGACGAAGTGCTGTCTGCCGACACGTCAACGTTGGCAGATGCGGATGGGCTTGGCCCGCTAAGCTATACCTGGTTGCGCGATGGCGCGGTTGTGGCGGGGCAATCTAGCGCGACATATGCCTTGGGTCAGGACGACGTGGGCGCACAGATTGGTGTTGTGGTGTCCTATGAGGATGATGGCGGCACCTTTGAACAGGTGAGCAGTGCGCAAACAGCCATCATCGAAAACGTCAATGACACCCCCACCGGACAGGTCTTGGTTCTGGGCAGCTTGCGCCAGGGCAACACGCTAACCGCAATTGCAAGCAACATCGCAGACGAAGATGGCGTAGGTGCTCAACGTTTCGTTTGGCTGCGCAATGGCGTGGAAATCCCGGGTGCCAATGACGCGCGCTATACGTTGTCTCAAGAGGATGTCGGCGCGGTCATGTCGGCCCGCGTGGAATTTACGGATGACGCAGGATCGGCAGAATCCGTGGCGTCGGGGGCGACACAATCGGTTGCAAATCGCAACGACGATGTGACCGGTGCGGTTACAATCACCGGCCCAGCCCAAGAAGGCGCGACCCTGATCGCAGATACCAGTGATCTCAGCGATGCGGATGGGTTGGGCGCGTTTTCGTACCTGTGGTTCCGGGACGGATCGGCGACTGGCGAGACCGGGGCCACTTATGTGACGTCTGCTGACGACATTGGTGCCGTCATCAGCGTGCGTGTGTCTTATCAAGATGCGCTTGGATCCAACGAGTCTGTCCTTTCAGCGGCGACGGCGGCCATTCAGAACGTGAATGATGCCCCCGTCGGCACACCGGAAATCCTTGGCGATGCGCTGGAAGGTGAAACACTGTCGGTGGATCTGGCCGCGGTGCAGGATGCGGATGGATTGGGCGCGTTCACCTATGTCTGGCAACGCGACGGGCAGCCTATCGCGGGGGGCACCGGGCCAAACTATGCGCTGACCCCGGATGACATCGGCGCGATTGTCTCGGTTGTGATCAGCTATGTTGATGGGTTTGGCACGTTGGAAACACTGCCCGCCGTGGCGACAACGCCGGTTCAGAGCCGCGATGATATGCTTGTGGGCGATGCCGGGGATCAACACCTGTCGGGTGAGGCGGGCGATGATACGCTCAGCGGTGGTGCGGGGCGCGATACGTTGGAAGGCGGGCCGGGTGCGGATGTGTTCGACATCAATCCGGGCGACGACAGCATCGAGATCGCCGACTTTGAGCTGGGCCTCGATACGCTTGATCTGTCTGATTTTGATCGGGCTGATGCGCTGCGGGCCTTTTTTCAAGCCGAAGAAGGTAGCGCCATTTTGCGCTTTGCTGATGGAACAGAGCTGCGCGTGGCAGGTAACGGGGTGAACCCCGATACACTCAGCTTGGATGATATTCTGGTGGCCGCTGGCAATCTTGCGCCAACTGGCGATGTCACGCTTGAAGGGTCAGGCGTGGTTGGCACGCAAGTGCAGGCAGATATCAGCGATGTTGCGGATGGCGATGGTATTCAGTCCGACACCATCCGTTTTGAATGGGTGCGCGATGGCGAAACCATCGTTGGGGCGCAGTCTGATACGTACGCGCTGGTGTCGGAGGATATCGGGGCCAACGTTCGCGCGATTGTCCATTTTGAGGACATGTTCGGCACCCAGGAAAGCGTGAGCAGCGCGGAAGGCATCGCCGGCTTACCATTGGGTGAAACGCGCCAGGGCACAGACCTGTCGGATGATCTGGATGGGACGGACGGCCCGGATGTTCTGGAGACCTCAGAGGGTGACGACACGATCACAGGGGGCACTGGCGATGATGATATCGACGGCGGCGACGGTGTGGATACAGCAACGTATTCGGGGCGGCAGGCCAGCTATTCCCTGCGGCTAAGCGCAGAAGGGGCGCAGGTCATTGATCGGCGCGCAGATGGGGACGGAACCGATACCCTGCGCGATGTGGAGTTCTTGGATTTTGCGGAAGAGTTGCCATTGTTTGGCGATGCGCCGTTGGATCTGCAGAAATTCGGTGGGCCAGCGTCTTTGGCTGAGGATGATCTGAACAGCTTTATCGAAATGTACATCGCCTATTTCAATCGCGCGCCTGATGCGATTGGTCTCTATTTCTGGGCGACGGCCTTTGCCGGTGGCACCACGCTCGACGAGATGACCGCCCTGTTTATCGAACAACCAGAAACAGCCGCAACCTATCCCGAAGATACCAGCAATACGGATTTCGCCGGGGCCGTTTATGGCAACGTTCTGGGCCGCTTGCCCGATCTGGATGGGTTTAATTTCTGGGTTGGCTTGTTGGATAGCGGTGCCGTCGGGCGTGCGGAATTCATTCTCGAAGTCTTGCGCGGCGCAAAGGCCGATGCCCCCGCCGATGCAACGGAGGCGTTCCTAACTCAACAGCAGGCGGATCAGGCTTATCTTGAGACCAAAACAGATATCGGCGCTTATTTTGCGGTGCTCAAAGGCATGTCAGACGTTGAGAATGCGCGCACCGCGATGGGCCTGTTCGATGGCACCGACGACAGCCTTGACGATGTGGTCGCCGCAATCGACGGGTTCCACGCAGCAGCGCTTGATGCGGAAACGGGCGAGTTTTTGATGACGCTGGTCGGCGTGCTGGATGATCCTTTTGCCGGGCTGGGGTGATCACCCAGTCACAGCATAGCTTGCTTCATTCACGGTTGTGGTCTGACCGTCGACTGTCAGCTCAAACGCCATCGGCGCAGAGCGGGCGATGGTTTTGCCTTTGCGGATAACGGCCAGCCGATGCGCGCGTAAACGCACGGCTTCGATCGGGTCGGACGCCTGAAGAAGCACCATATTGGCATCACAACCTTTTTCCAGACCGTAATCCGACAAGCCCATGATGGCGGCCGAATTTGTCGTGACCGCGTCAAAGCACCAAGCCATGTCGGCGCGGCTCGACAATTGGCCGACATGCAATCCCATGAACGCTACATCCAGCATGTCGGCTTTGCCCAGGGAATACCAAGGGTCCATCATGCAATCCGACCCAAAGCCCACGGTGATGCCAGCGTCGCGCAATTCCCGCACGCGGGTTTGGCCGCGCCGTTTTGGATATGTGTCGTGACGCCCTTGCAGCATGATGTTGATCAACGGATTGGGGATGGCGTGTACGCCGGCCTCGGCAATCAGAGGGATCAATTTGGACACATAGTAATTGTTCATCGAATGCATCGAGGTCAGGTGCGAGCCCGCGACGCGCCCGTGCAGGCCAAGCCTTTGGCTTTCGTAGGCAAGTGTTTCGATGTGGCGACTGTGCGGGTCATCGCTTTCGTCACAATGAAGATCAACCATCAGACCGCGATCCGCAGCCAGCTCGCATGAAAGTCGCACGCTTTCCGCGCCATCCGCCATTGTGCGTTCAAAATGCGGAATGCCGCCCACAACATCCACGCCAAGATCAAGCGCCCGAACGGTGTTTTCCATCGCGGTTGCACTGCGCAGCAGGCCGTCTTGAGGAAAGGCGACAAGCTGTAGATCAAGGTAGTCTTTGACCTTTTCCCGCACCTCCAAAAGTGCATGAACACCCGTCAGGCTGTCATCACAGGTGTCAACATGGCTGCGAATAGCACCGATACCTTTGGCCGCTGCCAGGTGGCAGTATTTGATGGCACGCTCAACAATCTGGTCGACGGTTTGTATCGGCTTCAGCTCACCCCAAAGCGCGATCCCTTCCAAAAGCGTGCCAGATACATTCATCCGCGGCGTGCCCAAAGACAGGGTCGCATCCATGTGAAAATGGGGGTCTACGAAGGGTGCAGACACAAGATAGCCCTGAGCATCCACAATCTCACCTGCCTCTGCCGTGATGTTTGGCTCAGCAGCTGCGATCTTTTGGCCGGAACAGGCGATATCCATACCTGTGCGACCATCTGGCAGGGTGGCGTTTTTGACTATCAGATCGAACATTTGGGTCTTCCGGGCATTGAGTTGGAATTGTCGGGCGAGAACGGCATAGATACCGCGCAGGACTAAACGGGATCAAAGCCCGTGCTTCAAGCAATCTCTCGTCAAAGTGGTTCGCCACCTCTGAGCTGTTGCATGTCGGCTTGGCTGCTGTGGTGGCCAAATGTGCCAGTTCCAGGATCGCGTTCAAAGCTGACGCGCAGTCAGTGTTTGACGTGGCTTTTCAGAACACCCACAAAGTTGTCAGAATGAAACCGACGGCAACATAGCGACAGCTATCTCAGACTTTGGGAATAAGTCATGCACAAATTTAACTTGGGACAGGTTCCACCCGTGACATTCGGCGCGGGACAGATGAGCAAAGCGCCTTCTATTGTAGGGCGGATGGGCGGTGGCCCTGTGTTGGTCATCGCTGATGCAATGCTGGCAGAGCTTGGTGTCACCCAACGTCTGGCGGACAGTTTTGATGCCAAAGGTATCGCTGTGGAGGTTGCCGCCGAAGTGGCGGGTGAACCGAAAGAGGCGCTCGTTGATAAGCTGTGCGACCGCGCGCGCAGTGCAGGTGCAAAGATCGTCATCGGCCTTGGCGGCGGGGCGGCGATGGACGCAGCCAAGCTTGTCGCAGCCATCGCAACGCAAGAGGAACCGGCAGAAACCTTTGCACTGGCGGCGAAACCTTTGCCGCGTGTCGGCTTGCCGTCCATCGCGATCCCAACCACGGCTGGCACCGGTTCGGAAGTGACGCGGACATCTGTGATTTCAAAAGCCGACGGCTCCAAAACCTGGTTCTGGGGTGAAGAGTTGATGTTCGATCAAGCGATTCTTGATCCTGAATTGACACTGAGCCTGCCGCCACATTTGACGGCATGGACGGGTATTGACGCTGTGGCACATGCGCTAGAAGGCGCGACCGCTCGCAACACCAGCCCGGGTGGATTGCTCTTTGGCCTCGAAGCGTTGCGCATTTTGTCTGACGCTCTGCCACAGGCGGTGGACAATGGTGCGGATATCGAGCTGCGCGGTAAGGTCTTGTGGGGCAGCATGGTGGCCGGTTTGGCTTTGCACAATTGCAACACGCATATGGGCCATAACATCAGCCATGCGATGGGCTCATTGGCGCGCGTACATCACGGTCTGGCGACAGGTCTGGCCTTGGAGGTCAGCGTGCCGTGGCTGGTCACGCAATCTGCGGGCGCTGAGAATTATGCGAAGGCCGCTCAGGCTTTGGGCGGTGCGGCGGCCGCCGACGCGCTGCCGGATGCATACCAGTCCTTGATGCGCGCTTGCCAGATTCCTGCGGCGCTGCCCAAGGAATGCGACGGGGTCACGGCGGCGGCTTTGGCCGTTGAAATGAAAAACCCCGCAAACATCGGTATGGCGCAGAATGCCGCTTGCGATATGACCGATGCGGATCTTGATGCGATGGCCGTTCGGATGATGGAATTGCCCATCAGCGCTTAAGTGGGTCGATTTGGGTGCCGTCCAACGGCGCCCAAACCTCACCTTAAGCACTCCACTTGCTCAAGGTCCGCTTTGACCGGGAGCAAGTTCTTGTTGGGCTCACATCTTGGCGTACTTGCGTGGAAGGCAGGCAAATAGCTCGATTTCGAGCAGGTGAATCTGGGCCTTTTCCCACCAAACACGCTGGTGGATTTGGCCGCGCGACAGGGCACTCTTTTGTGAGGGGCAAAGGTTACGCGTGCAGTCGCGTATGCGTAAGACCACCGGGCACAGGGCCGTAGCCTGGTTAAGTAACGAGACGCGGTGGCAAATGAAGAATGGTGGAGCCTAGGGGGATCGAACCCCTGACCTCTTGCATGCCATGCAAGCGCTCTCCCAGCTGAGCTAAGGCCCCATTCCAGTGCGCCGTTGATTAGGCGCATTGCGGGGTGGGATCAAGCGGATTCTCCCACCCCGCGCTATTCAATTATTCTTCGTTGTCGTCCGCTGGCACATCAGCCAGTTCGTCGAGCGAAACGTTATCGTTGTCGTCATCATCGTCCAGCAGATCATCGTCCAGTTCGACATCGACATCGTCGTCTTCGAGCACCTGATCGTCTTCGAGATCTGCGGATTTGGCATTTGCCTTGGTTGTGGCCGCGTCTTCGGCATCAGCGGCAATCATCCGGGTCTTGCTGGCATCGATCTCAACAATCTCACCCGTATACGGAGAAACAATCGGGTCTGCGTTCAGATCATAAAACCGTTTGCCGGTCGTGGGGCAAACTCGCTTCGTGCCCCATTCTTCTTTCGGCATGAATTTGTCCTTTTTCGTACGCGTAGGTTGAGCGTTGTTGCGGGGATTCTGGGCACCTGCCATAAGTCAGAGAAGGAGTCAAAGGCCGAATGGCCAACAGAGCAGATGATATGACGGGACATATTCTAGAAGGTACGCCTCCGGTACCGCTGGTCTTGCGCAAAACTGCGCGTGCGCGCCGCATGACGCTGCGAGTCAGCGCGGTGGACGGACAGGTTACGCTGACCATGCCGAAATATGCTTCGGAACGAGAGGCGCTCGAATTTGCGGAGCTGAAGGCGGATTGGATTCGCGGCCATTTGGAAAACCACCAGGGCCAAACTGTCGTTGATTTGGGCATGTGTGTCCCGATCGACGGCGAAGACAGGCTTTTGGTGCGCGGGGATGACAATCACTTTCACCTGAATCAAGCGACGCTGCTGGTGCCAACGGGCGTGTCAGATATCGGCGGGGGCGTTGAGCATTGGATCAAGTCTTATGCGCGCAAGCAGTTGACGGAGTTTGTGCGCGACTATGCGGATTTGATCGGGCGGCGCGTCTCTGCAATTACGTTACGTGATACACGGTCGCGCTGGGGATCTTGCACCAGCCAAGGGCGGATCATGCTGTCTTGGCGGTTGGCGATGGCGCCACTTTGGGTGCAATCCTATGTCGCAGCGCATGAAGCCGCACATTTGGTGGAAATGAACCATTCAAGCGATTTTTGGGATTTGGTCGAACATATCTATGGAGATCATACCAAGGCACGCGCTTGGTTGCATGATCGCGGTATCGATCTGCATCGCTATAAGTTTCGGGTTTGACCCCTTTCAAAAATGTGATCACATGGCTTCATGAGCCAACCTCCGAAGATACAGGATAGCGGATCATCGGCGCATGATCTTGTTTATCGTCGCCTGCGGACGCGAATCATGCATGGCGATATCGCGCCCGGTCAGGCGCTGACATTGCGCGGTATTGGCAAGCAATATTCCGTGTCGATGACACCAGCGCGCGAAGCCGTGCGTCGGTTGGTGGCCGAAGGGGCGTTATCTTTGTCGGCATCGGGCCGCGTGGCGACACCAGAATTGTCAAACGAACGGATCGAGGAATTGGCCGCGTTGCGTGCGCTGATCGAGGTAGAGCTGGCCACACGCGCTTTGCCACGCGCCCATTCGGCGTTGATCGAGCGGATGCAAACCATAGACCGCGCTGTGGCGGAGGCAGTCGCCCATCGGGATGCTGTCAGTTATATCCGCGTGAACCTTGAGTTCCATCGCACGCTCTATCTGCGGGCACAGGCGCCCGCGATGTTGGCGATGGCCGAAACCGTGTGGCTTCAGATGGGGCCGACGATGCGCGCGCTGTATGGGCGGCTCAGGCGGACAGAGCCGCCTCGGTATCACAGATTGATACTGGCCGCGTTAAAGGCGGGTGACGAACCAAGCCTGCGGTTGGCCGTTCGTTCGGATGTCACCCAAGGCCTGAGAATGCTGGCGAGCTAAATCAGGCCGCCAGCCCTTTGCTGCCCATAGACAGGAATTTGTTGCGCCGGTCTTTGATCAGCTCTTTCGGTGATTTCTTGGAAAGATCGGCGAGCATACCAGCAATGGCACTGCGTACGCCGTTGATCGTGTCTTCCTTGTGACGATGCGCGCCGCCGGTGGTTTCCGGGATAATGCGATCAATCACGCCAAGCGACATCAGATCTTGCGCCGTCAACCGCAATGCCTCTGCCGCTTCG
Organism: Paracoccaceae bacterium; assembly: GCA_013214665.1. Classification (GTDB taxonomy): domain Bacteria; phylum Pseudomonadota; class Alphaproteobacteria; order Rhodobacterales; family Rhodobacteraceae. The sequence continues at coordinate 12,866 of JABSSA010000008.1, read as the reverse complement.
CGCATCTTTTCGGCATCCTTCCAAAGGATCGAGGCGCAGCCTTCGGGCGAAATCACGGAATAGATCGAGTGCTCCAACATCGCCACGCGGTTGGCCGTGGCAAACGCCACCGCCCCGCCGGAGCCGCCTTCGCCAATCACCACCGATACCAGCGGCACGCCAATTTCCAGGCATTTCTGCGTAGCGCGCGCGATGGCTTCGGATTGGCCCCGCTCTTCTGCGCCTTTGCCGGGGTATGCACCGGGCGTGTCGACCAGCGAAATCACCGGCAGGCCAAAACGATGCGCCATATCCATCAAACGCACGGCCTTGCGATACCCCTCAGGGCGGGCCATGCCAAAGTTGTGGGTAATGCGGCTGGTGGTGTCGTTGCCCTTTTCATGACCGATCACCACAACGGGCATATCGTCAAATCGGGCAAGCCCCCCCATGACGGCATGATCATCGGCAAAGTTCCGATCTCCAGCGAGGGGGGTGTATTCGGTAAACAGGGCGTCGATGTAATCGCGGCAATGCGGGCGATCTGGGTGGCGCGCCACCTGGCATTTCCGCCAAGGGGTCAAATCGGCATACAAAGAGACCAAAAGCTCTTCGGCTTTTTGGTCTAACGCCTCGGCTTCGCCAGCGACGTCCATTTCCTTGTTCTCACGTGCAAGGGCACGGAGCTCTTCTGCTTTGCCTTCGATTTCCGCCAAAGGTTTTTCAAATTCGAGGTATTGCGTCACCGCAGCTCTCCGGCGTGGTTTTTGTCTATATGACGACGCCGCGCCCGGTTTGCAATGTTAAGGGCGCAGAACGGGATAAAGCGACAGAACCAACAGAGCGGCCATCGTCCAGTTAAAGGCGCGCAAACGGCGTGTGTTGGTCAGGATGCGTGCCATTTGCTGACCCAGCACGGTCCAAATGCTGACGGATGGCAAGTTGATCGCCCCGAAAACGAGCGCCACAAGAGCGATCGCATAAAGTGACCGGTCGGGCGTGTAGACGGTGATGGCGGTCAAGGCCATCGTCCAGGCCTTTGGGTTGACCCACTGAAAGGCGGCGGCTTGCAGAAAAGTGATTGGATGCGCGGTTTGCTCTGCCGTTCCGCTCGGGGCTGCATTGGCGATACGCCAGGCGAGCCAAAGCAAGTAGATCACGCTGACCACTTTTAGGATGGTGTGGCTGATTGGGTAGGCGTCGAACACCTGGATCAGGCCTACACCCACCGCCCCTAACATGAACACAAAGCCGATCCCGATCCCCAACATATGCGGAATGGTGCGGCGGAACCCAAAGTTCGCGCCAGACGCCATCAGCATCAGGTTGTTGGGCCCCGGCGTGATCGAACTCACGAGGGCAAAGACGGTCAGGGCGAAAAGTATTTCATAAGGCATGCGCAATGTATTGCAGCTGAGTGGTGAAATTTAATTGCAATGTTGCGGAGTTTTGCGGAAATACTGCAATTCATGGATGCGATTGATGTAAAAAGCCAAGAAATATTGCGTGTGCTGTCCGAAGATGGGCGCATCACGAACCTCGATCTGGCAGAGAGGGTCAACCTTTCGCCCTCGGCATGTTTACGTCGGGTTCAGGATCTAGAGCGCAAGGGCATCATCGCTGGCTACCGCGCGGTGGTGGATCAGACCAAGTTGGGCATTGGCTTTGTCGCCTATCTTGGTGTGGGGCTGAACGATCATTCCAAGGCTGCGCAGCTCGCTTTTGAAAAGGCGATGGAAGGTGCGCCGGAGGTGAAGGAATGCCACAACACGACCGGGACCATTGAATACCTTTTGCGGGTCGAGTGCCCCGATATGGTGAGCTACAAAGCCTTTCACACGGACTTGTTGGGCGCGCTGCCACACGTCAGCGCCATCACAACCTATGTTGTGATTGGATCGCCTAAAGACATGCGAAAATAGGCGTTACTGTGCCGCGGCTGCCGCGATCTGGGCAAAGATAACGTCCAGTTCGGCGGCAACTTCGACCAATTCCGCCCCTACTTCGTCCATGTAAGGAGCGAACACATGAGACGGGGTTTTGTAGGCCAATGTCGCCGTCTGGTCTGGGTTTTCTGTGACGTAAAAGCGAATGGGCGCTTCGATCATCGCTGCGGTGGAGAGTGCCAATGTGCGCACGGCAAACTTGTTGTTGAAGACGCCAATCACCCGGTTGCCCGGGATGGTGATGCCCCGGTTCGCGGCGGCTTTCGTTGGCCCCGCTTGGGTGACGACACCCATTTTGTTGGCCTTCACGGCCTTTTTCAGATCCGCGATCAGGTCAGAGTAGTTCTTGGTCGTTGGGTTCACCACCCATCCTTCGCGAGGTTGCAAAGGCTCTGCCATTGCGGAAACAGCCAACAGACCCGAGGTCACAATCGCCCAAAAAATACTGCGCATCACGCTCTCCTTCAGATTTGCGCGAACCATACAGCATCCCGAACGCGCGATCCCAATCACGTCTATGTGGGACTGATCAGCTTGCGCTGTTGGCGAGCATTTTGGGAATGTTCTCAACCGCTTTGGCTGTCACCGACCCTAGTGCCTTCAGGCGATCGATCTTGTCGGTATCGTCGCGTTTGAGCCCCTTGGTGAGGTGAAATGCGGCGTTCAGCCGGCTTGCGTCAATCCACGCTCTGATCTGTGGGTTCTGGTTCCACATATATTGATTCATGAACCCCTGCCGCTGCACGGGCAGGTATTCGGCCGGAGTTTCATGGAAATTGGTCACCTGAGACGACATCTTGCGAATGGTGTCGTTGTACTCTCCGAACTCCAGATGCGCGATCAACGCCGCGCTGAACAAAGGTTGGAACGGGCGCACCATCAACAATTTGATTTCGTTCTCTTCAAACACCTGCGCCTTAGGGTCGATTGAGACACCGCCAGTTGCGGTACAGTCGATGTACAGCGGATTGTCCGCAACGGCCTGGCTGCCGCCGGTCATTTCGATTTTGCCAGGTGACAAGCGCGTGACCCGCCCGGCGCGCAAGACGTTCTTAATCTGGCGCAAATTGTCAATTTCAGCCTGCGAGCAGACGGCCGCATGAAATTTGGTGGGCCAGTGATCCGGGTCGATCCGCTGCCAGCGTCCATCCGCTTCCATATTGCGGCAATGCTCATCAACAGTTTCCGCTGTGGCGAGGCTGTTGGTTTCAGCGTGAATGGAGGCAACGGTTTGATCAAAGAAATCCGGATGCGGGATAATCTGTTCGCGCAGGAACACCCAATAATCATTTGGCCTGACCCAGGTAATTGCGTCGGGGGCCACGCCTTGCTCCATCAACCACAGCGCTGAATCCATCGCGGTTTTGCCAGCACCCAACACGGTGAAGCGGTCAAAGCCCGCGGCACGGTTCCGCAGATCGTTCGGCGGAACACATGTAATCCCATCCGCCACGTCAAAGGGGCGTTTGTGCGTGCTTGGGATCGAGGTTTGATCGCCCCAATAGCCTGCGTTGACCAGCTTTTTTGTGATGGTGATATCGGTGATTTGCCCGGTGATCAGGTTCTTGATCCGGCCGTCGCCCATGTATTCGGAGTTGCGGAAATAGGTGACACGCCCGGTTGGCAGATACACGTTCTCCATCAGGTCGCGGAAGTAGTGCAGGATTTCGTGCTTGCTTGCGACTTCGGGCAAGCCTTTGTTGTAGCCAGTGGTCGACCGCCTTTCTTCGCCCAAGGGGCGGGAATTGACGCCGTAAAAATCGGAAGGCTGATGCAGCCGTACGAAAGGATAGGCGTCGACCCAATGGCCGCCTGGTGCGTCGCGGCGATCTACGATGGCCGCTGTGGCGTCTGATTCATGGATCAGTACATCCAGAAACGATAGGCCAGACGCGCCTGCGCCGCTGATCAGATAGTCAACTTCCATGGTCATCTCCCGCTTTGCCCAAACCCTAGGGGCAAAGCGGAAAGAAACAAGAAAATCGCGGCGTCAGCCGTTGATCATCTCGGATTGGCGCACAATGACTTCGGCCTGTTTGATCGACGCGATATCGACCAAGCGGCCCTTATAAACAGTTGCACCTTCGCCTTTGGCTTTTGCCTCTTCCATCGCAGCCAGAATTTCGCGCGCCTCGGCGACAGCCTCGTCGGACGGCGTGAACACTTCGTTGGCCAAAGCGATCTGTTTGGGGTGGATGGCCCATTTGCCAACCATGCCCAACGTGGCCGACCGGCGCGCCTGTGCGCGGTAGCCATCATCGTCCGAGAAGTCTCCGAATGGCCCGTCTACCGGCAAAACGCCATGCGTGCGGCACGCGGCCACGATTGCGGCCTGCGCCCAGTGCCAGGGGTCGGACCAGTGCTTTTCACCTTCGCGCAGCATGTAGTAATTTTCCTGCGTGCCGCCGATACCGGTGGTTTGCATTCCCATCGAGGCGGCAAAGTCAGCGGCCCCAAGGCTCATGGCCTGCATACGGGGCGAGGCGGCAGCGATCTCTTCTACATGGGCGATGCCCGCCGCGGATTCGATAATCACCTCGAACCCGATCTTCTTGCTGCGCCCCTTTGCGGTCTCAATCGCGGTGACCAATGCGTCAACGGCATAGATGTCGCTTGCGTTGCCAACCTTTGGGATCATGATCTGGTCCAACCGCTCTGACGCGTTTTCCAACAGGTCGACCACATCACGGTACCAATAAGGGGTATCAAGCCCGTTGATCCGAACCGACAGTGTTTTTGTGCCCCAATCGATATCGCCGATCGCTTCGATGATGTTTTTACGGGCGGTGTCTTTGTCGGTTGGGGCCACGGAGTCTTCGAGGTCGAGATTGATCACATCCGCAGCACTGGACGCCATTTTTTCAAACAAGGCTGTGCGCGAGCCTGGCCCGAACAATTGGCAACGGTTGGGGCGGGCAACGGGAGTTGGCTGCAAACGGAAAGACATGCGATTTACCTCTGGGTAAGAAAATTACGTTTTGCTCGGCTTTGCGGGTATTAAATTGCGCGGAATGCTGCAAGTGCGAAAAGCTCTTATGCCGCTGCGTTGCTGTGTCATTTCGAGTAGAGCGCAAGAATCTTGCGCATGTTTTGAATTATGGTCAACATTCTTCGAAGAAAGGGGTAACCTTGGCGAAAAAAGAAACATGATTGCGGGCAAAATCTGTAGCATTCGCGTGTTCAACGTATGAGGCTGCCATGATTCAAACTCCATACCTTCTGTTTTTGGGCGATGCGCCTGACCAACTGGCTGCGAAAGTCGCACAGGGCATTAAAGACTGGCGTCCAGAAAACGCCGTGGGCCAATTCCGTCTGCCGGGGTGCGGCGCTGATATGGGCCTGATCGATATGACGCTGGAAGAAGGTCTGGCGGCCGGCGCGAAAACACTTGTGATTGGCGTTGCCAACCGTGGCGGCGTGATTTCCGATGAGTGGAAAGTGGTTTTGGTCGAAGCTTTGAAAAAAGGCTATGACCTCGCGGCTGGCTTGCACAACCTGCTGCGCGACGAGGATGACCTGCAGGCGGCGGCCAAAGTGCATGGGCGCACCTTGCATGATGTGCGCGTGCCGACGGTTGCCTATCCGATTGCCAACGGCAAAAAACGCAGCGGCAAGCGCGTGCTGGCGATTGGCACCGATTGTTCCTGTGGCAAGATGTATACGGCGATGTCGATGGATGCCGAAATGGTCAAGCGCGGCCTGAAATCTGATTTCCGCGCGACGGGTCAGACCGGCATTCTGATCACCGGAAAAGGCGTGCCGCTTGACGCGGTGATTGCCGATTTCATGGCGGGTGCAGTGGAATACCTGACGCCTGACAATGATGACGATCACTGGGATCATATCGAAGGTCAGGGCAGCCTGTTTCACGTGTCTTATTCAGGCGTAACCATGGCGCTGATCCACGGCGGTCAGCCGGATGCGTTGATCCTGTGCCACGAGCCGACACGGACCCATATGCGTGGTCTGCCGCATTACACGCTGCCGACGCTGGCACAATTGCGTGACACGGCGCTGCCGATTGCGCAGGTCGGCAATCCGAATTGTGTTGTGGCCGGGATTTCGGTGAACACCAAGGCGCTGGGTGAAGATGAGGCGCGCGCCTACTTGGCGGAACTGGAAGACAAGATGGGCCTGCCCGCGACCGATCCGTTCCGCTTTGGGGCGGCCAAGCTTGTGGATGCCTTGCTTGAACTTTAATCGGCTGCGCGTAGGGCGCGGGCGGATTTTGAGTATTTGGGTCCAAAAGAAGGGATAGGCTATGCGTGTTGAGATCAGCCGGGATACATTTCCCTTGGCCCAGGTGTTTCGGATCGCCCGCGGTGCGCGCACCGAAGCCCATGTGCTGAGCGTTAAGGTCACCGATGGCGACGTGTCGGGATGGGGCGAATGTGTACCCTATGCCCGATACGGTGAAACACTGGATTCGGTCTCGGCGCAGTTGGAAGACCTGCCTGATGCGTTTGACCGGGCAGCTCTGCAAGGCCTGTTGCCCGCAGGCGCAGCGCGCAATGCCGTCGATTGTGCCATGTGGGATCTTGAGGCCAAACGTGCCGGTAAGCGCGCGTGGGAATTGGCGGGGCTGGCCGCGCCCGGCCCTGAGATCACCGCCTATACCCTGTCGCTAGATGAGCCGGATGTGATGGAGGCGGAGGCGCGCAAGAATGCCGCGCGCCCGTTGCTGAAGATCAAGCTGGGCACGCCGGATGACATGCCCCGGCTGGAGGCCGTGCGGCGCGGCGCGCCGGAGGCGAAGATCATTGTGGATGCTAATGAAGGCTGGAGCGCAGAAGTGTATGCCGATCTGGCGCCGCATCTGATCCGTCTTGGCGTGGCGATGGTGGAACAGCCCGTGCCCGCCGGAGAGGATGACGCGCTGTTGGGGATGGAGCGGCCGTTGCCCGTTTGTGCCGATGAAAGCTGCCATGATCGGGCGAGCCTGCCTGCGCTGAAGGGCAAGTACGACATGGTCAACATCAAGCTGGATAAGACCGGCGGCCTGACCGAAGCCCTGGCGCTGCGCGATGCGGCGCTGGCTGAAGGCTATGACGTCATGGTGGGGTGCATGGTCGGCTCCTCTCTGGCGATGGCGCCGGCGGTTCTGGTGGCGCAGGGTGCGGCGGTTGTGGACCTTGACGGCCCGCTGCTCTTGGCCGAAGACCGCGCCGAACCTTTGCACTATGACGAAGCTGGCGTTCACGCGCCCGCAATTGGACTATGGGGATAACATCATGCGGACTGTCTATGTGAACGGCGAATACCTGCCGGAAAACGAAGCCACGATTTCGATCTTTGATCGGGGCTTTCTGATGGCGGATGGGGTGTATGAAGTGACCTCGGTTCTGGACGGCAAGCTGATTGATTTCGAAGGCCACTTTGTGCGCCTGCAGCGGTCCCTGAACGAGCTGGACATGGCGGAGCCGATTTCGCGGGATGCGCTGTTGGAGGTCCACCGCAAGCTGGTGGCCGACAATAGCATCGTTGAAGGGCTGGTTTACTTGCAGATCACGCGCGGCGCGCCAGCGGATCGGGATTTTGTGTTCCCGTCCGAAGACACGCCCGCGACCATCGTGCTGTTTACGCAGAACAAGCCCGGCCTGGCCGATAGCCCCGCGGCGAAGAAGGGCATGAAGATCATCAGCATCGAAGACGTGCGCTGGGGCCGTCGAGATATCAAGACGGTGCAGTTGCTCTATCCGTCCATGGGCAAGATGATGGCCAAGAAAGCGGGCGCGGATGATGCCTGGATGGTGCAGGACGGCCATGTGACCGAAGGCACATCGAACAATGCCTATTTCATCAAGGGCAATGCGATTGTCACGCGCCCCACGTCGAATGATATTCTGAACGGTATCACACGCGCCGCTGTGTTGCGGTTTGCAGCTGAGGCGCAAATGAAGGTGGAAGAGCGTCTCTTTACCATTGAAGAGGCGCAGGCGGCGGATGAGGCGTTTATCACGTCCGCCTCGACCTTTGTGATGCCTGTTGTGGAAATCGACGGTGTTGCGCTGGGCGATGGCACTCCCGGACCGTTGGCGGCCCGGTTGCGCGAGATTTATCTGGAAGAAAGCCGTAAGGCGGCGATCTGATCCATTTGGGGCGTGGCGTTAGTCACGCCCCACATTTTCTTCGAAGGCTTTGCCAAAGGCGGCCTTCTGGTCGTCCGTGGCTTCGGTTTGGTAATTGGCCTTCCACTCGGCCATCGTCATGCCATAGAAGGTTTCGCGCGCCGCGTCTTTTGACATCTCAATCCCCTTTTCTGCGGCGGCTTCCTGATACCAGCGGCTCAGGCAGTTTCGGCAAAAACCAGCGAGATTCATAAGATCGATGTTTTGTACATCGGTCCTGTCGTCCATCAGGTGCTGCTTGAGGCGGCGAAACGCTGCGGCTTCCAGCTCGATACGGGTTTGATCGTCCATTTTTTTGCTCCTTTCCTCTGATTTTGGCAGTTTTGACCTCAGCTTCAAGGCGTTGTCATGGTTTTCTGCGAAACTTCATTGATAGCGCTCACAGTTTCGGTGATAAGCGCCCTGACTTTACGGAAGGAACTCCATGAGACGTTTGCGCAATGTCAAGATCGTGGCCACTTTGGGCCCGGCGTCCGAAACGTATGAGACCATCCGCGCCCTGCATGAGGCGGGTGCAGATGTGTTCCGGCTGAACATGAGCCACGGCACTCAGGCCGAAATCGCTGAAAAGCACCGGATCATTCGCCAAGTCGAAGAAGATCTGAACAGCCCGATCGCTATTCTCGCGGATTTGCAGGGGCCTAAGCTGCGGGTTGGCGTGTTTGCCAATGGCAAAGAGATGTTGGAACAGGGGGCAGAGTTCCGTCTGGATCTCAACCCAGCCGAAGGCGATCAGAACCGCGTGTGCCTGCCTCACCCCGAGATTTTCGAAGCGCTGCGCCCGGATGCGACCGTACTGGTAAATGACGGCAAGATTCGCCTGAAGGTGAAAGAGTGCGGAGCTGATTTCGCACTGTGCACCGTGATCGCCAGTGGTGAGATATCTAACCGGAAGGGCGTCAACGTTCCGGACGTGGAGCTGCCGTTGGCGGCGTTGAGTGAAAAAGACCGTGGCGATTTGGAATTTGCCTGCAACCTTGGTGTTGATTGGTTGGCGCTGTCGTTTGTGCAGCGTGCCGCGGATGTTCTGGAGGCGCGTGATCTGGCAGGCAACCGCGCAGCAATTTTGTCGAAAATCGAAAAACCCAGCGCGGTCGAGAAGTTCGATGAAATCCTCTACGCCAGCGACGGGATAATGGTGGCGCGGGGCGATCTTGGTGTGGAATTGCCGGTCCAGAATGTGCCGCCCATTCAAAAGCGCCTTGTGCGGAAATGTCGGGCCGCAGCAAAGCCCGTGATCGTGGCCACGCAGATGTTGGAAAGCATGATCGAAAGCCCCATGCCCACGCGTGCCGAAGTCAGCGATGTGGCGACGGCGATCTATGAGGGTGCGGATGCGGTGATGCTCAGCGCTGAAAGTGCGGCAGGCAGCTATCCAATCGAAGCAGTGCAGACCATGAATAAGGTGGCCGAAGAGGTCGAACAGGATCCGACATATCGCCAGATCATCGAAGCCAGCCGGGATGCTAAGCGTAACAGCGTGGCGGATGGGATCGTGGCGGCGGCGCGCGAAATCGCGGAAACAACCGACATCAAAGCGATCGCATGCTTTACTCAGTCGGGAACAACAGGCCTTTTGGTCTCGCGCGAACGCTCCCGTGTGCCGATTATCGCGATGACGCCGTTGACCAATACGGCGCGGCGTCTGGCGTTGAGCTGGGGATGCAATTGTGTGGTGACCGACGGTGTGTCGCGCTTCAAACATGCTGTGGTGAATGCGGCTAGCGCTGCGACCGAAGGCGGTTTTGCAACCACGCAGGATCAGATCGTTGTGACGGCAGGCGTGCCTTTCAACGTGGCCGGAACCACTAACATTCTGCGCGTGGCGCCCTGCGATGCCCGTTTGATTTACAGTACCGATCCAGAGTAAACTGAAAGCTCCGACAAAGGAGCGTCTCATGGACCCGGATTTTATCTTGGTCGCAGGTCTGGGGCTGCTTGTGCTGAGCGTACCCTCGATCCTGTCGGCCTTCTCGGAAAGTCGCCCGCCGCGCGTGTCTTTGATTGTTGTATTTCTTGGTGCAGGGTTGGTTGCGATCGCAATGTACGCCAAGCCCGGCGGCTATACGCTGCAAGGTATGGCCAATGCGTTTTACCGCGTGCTGAGCACATTTGTGGGTTAGGCCGGTCCTCAACCTTCAGATTGCCCCTTGCCCAACTGCGCTTTGCGTCCTATACGGCGCGCCTGATCTCGTTTGACCGGCCAGAGTGGCATGCCGAGTCGGACGCAACACCAGACCAGATGGAGATGGAAATGCCCAAGATGAAGACAAAGTCGAGCGCCAAAAAGCGCTTCAAGGTGACGGCTACCGGGAAGGTCCTTGCAGGCCAGGCAGGTAAGCGCCACGGGATGATCAAACGCACCAACAAGTTCATTCGCGATGCACGGGGCAACACAACCCTGTCCAAGCCGGATGCCAAAATCGTCAAGGGCTATATGCCCTACGACCGCTGATAGAGGAGCGCTGAGATATGTCCCGAGTAAAAGGCGGAACCACCACCCACGCACGTCACAAGAAGGTCATCAAGGCGGCGAAAGGCTATTACGGCCGTCGCAAGAGCACCTTCAAAGTCGCCCGCCAGGCGGTCGACAAGGCGAACCAATACGCAACCCGCGACCGCAAGAACCGCAAGCGGAATTTCCGCGCGCTGTGGATCCAGCGGATCAACGCGGCTGTCCGTGCCCATGACGAGGCGCTGACATATTCCCGCTTCATCAACGGCCTGAACCTGGCCGGTATCGAAGTGGACCGGAAAGTTCTGGCTGATCTGGCCGTAAACGAACCCGACGCATTTGCGGCGATCGTTGACCAAGCCAAAGGCGCATTGCCTGCGTAAGCTTTCAGAGCTCAAAGTTTTCGAAAACCCCGCCCCTCGTGGCGGGGTTTTTCTTTTGCAGCATCATGGCCTGGAATGCTGCGCGTCTTCAGGCCAACCGCAAACGCCGCCCATACCGCAGGCTGATATGCAGCAACTTGGGCAATGCAGCGAGTGCCGCCCAATACATCCAGCGGCTGGGGTGGAAATCCAGCAGATACCAGTGCCAGATCACAAGCGCCGTGGCCGGATAAACCATCAGATGCAGCCGCTTCCACCCCGCCCCCAACCTGCGCTGCGACCAGCGGTTTGACGTGAGGCTGAGCGGGACAAAGATCAAAAGCGCGATCCAGCCAGTGCCGTAGGCCAGATTGAACGCCTCAAACCAGATCACGGCGGGCTCCACCGTATAAAGCACGTAATGCGCCGTGTGCAGAGCCGCGTATATCGCGCTGCCAAGGCCGAAATGCCGGCGGCGCACCAAAAGCCAGCGCCCTAACGCCTTTCCATAGCCCATCCGATTGATCAGCAAGAGCGCGGGTGTGACGCTGAGGGTCAGGATCAAAAGCTGCAGGCTGAGCACACCAGACAGATACATCATGTGCGCAAAATACCATTCGCGCGCATACAGATCCCAAAACGCCAAATAACCCGGCGCCAGCATCGCCAGATAGAGCAGCGGTATAGACTGCACGATGCGCGTCAGCACAGTGGCGGTTAGGGGTATGATCTGGTGTCGCGACATAGGGGTGAATAGCGCGCCCGGCGCGTGGTCAAAAGCGTGCCTTCCTTGCCCTGTCCGGAACGTGAACCGGCGCGAGCAGGGCAGTTGCGGTTGCGCAGACGGGGGCATCCCGATAGATGGCGTGCGACAAAGGGGCTTTCGGCACGTCAGGGTGGCCGATGGTTGAAGGTAAGGACGCCACAATGGACGATCTTCGCGACAAATATCTGGGTCTGATCGGGGATGCGGCAGATGAATCCGCGCTCGAAAATCTGCGGGTTCAGGCCGTTGGCAAAAAGGGCGAGATCAGCCTGAAAATGCGCGAGCTGGGCAAAATGACCCCGGAAGAGCGTCAGGTGGCGGGTCCGGCGTTGAATGCGCTCAAAGATGAGATCAACAGCGCGCTTGCGGCCAAAAAGGCAGCGCTGGCAGATGCGGCGCTGGATGAACGTCTGCGCACGGAATGGCTGGATGTCACTTTGCCGGCCCATGGTCGGCGTCAGGGCACCATCCACCCGATCAGCCAGGTGACCGAAGAGGTCACGGCGATTTTTGCCGAAATGGGCTTTGCCGGGGCCGAAGGCCCGCGGATTGACACCGATTGGTATAATTTCGACGCTTTGAACATCCCGTCGCACCATCCGGCGCGCGCTGAGATGGACACGTTCTATATGCACCGCGCAGAGGGCGACAATCGCCCGCCACATGTGTTGCGCACCCATACCTCGCCCGTGCAGATCCGGTCGATGGAAGCCATGGGCGCACCGCTGCGCATCATCTGCCCCGGTGGTGTCTACCGCGCGGATTACGACCAGACCCATACGCCTATGTTCCACCAGGTCGAAGGGCTGGCGCTGGATACGGATATCTCCATGGCGAACCTGAAATGGGTGCTGGAAGAATTCGTGAAATCCTATTTCGAAGTGGACGGCGTAGACCTGCGCTTCCGCGCCTCGCATTTCCCCTTCACCGAGCCATCAGCAGAGGTGGACATCCGCTGTTCCTGGGAAGGTGGCACGCTGAAAGTCGGTGAAGGTGATGATTGGCTGGAGATCTTGGGCTCTGGCATGGTGCACCCCAAGGTGATTGCCGCCGGTGGGATTGACCCGGATGTGTACCAGGGCTTTGCCTTTGGCATGGGGATCGACCGGATCGCGATGCTGAAATACGGCATCCCTGATCTGCGCGCGTTCTTTGACAGCGATCTGCGCTGGCTGCGCCACTATGGGTTTGCCGCGCTGGATATGCCTACGCTCCACGGCGGTTTGAGCC